>JANQMI010000034.1 GCA_028280165.1 Oceanicaulis sp.
CGCCAGCGCCGCCGAGCGATTGGCCCTATCGGTCCGGCGATCCCAGGCTGCAACAAGAGACGCGCTGTCGGCGGCCGCGTCTGAGCCGTCGATCTGGGCGATGCGGGTCTGGATCACGCCGGCAAAGCTGTCTTGGGCGTAGGCGTCGTCATATTTCACTGCCAGCAAGGCCTCACGGCTCACTGTATCGAGGTCCGCCATCAGCCGCGTCGCCCGCAGCCCGCGATTGGTCATGTGGGTTTCGACCCCATACCACTGGGGCACTGAGGTCGGGTCCGGGTCCTGATCGGTCAGCGTGACGTCAAAGGGGGAGTGATTGGCGTCCAGCACATAGCCGGCTTCAGGGTCGATCATATGGGGCATGCGCTCCAAAGGCTCGAACGCAGTCCAGATAAGGTCAGAGCGATCGCCAGGCAGGATTCCAGTCCAATCCACATCGGCATTGGGATTTCGCGACGGCATATGGGCAAGATAATAGCGGGCGATCCGGCCATGGCGGTCGCCGACAACCCGATTGGTGTTGCCCATGGCTTGCAAGGCGAGGGCGGCTTCAAAATCTTCCAGGGTTTCAGCGCGCATCATGCGATAGGCTTGTTCGATGAAGCGGATATCCCCCATCGTGGCGTAGCGGATGGCATAGCTGCCTTGATCAGTATGCAGGACCGGACCGTGCGCGCTCCAATCGGCGGGCATCTTCACCTGCCAGGCAAAAGGCCCCCACAGATGCACGGTCATGGAGGCGGTCCGGCTGTCGAAGTCTTGAGCTTCGCCGTCCATCTGGTAGCCATCGCCGTCCAGGGACAGCTCAAATACATCGATCAGATCGGGATAGTTGACCGTCGCCGCCTGCGCCAGGCCCGGATTAACGCCCAGATGGACGGCGGGTGCACCAGGGAACATACCGCCAGCAATATTCAATCCCTCGCCGGAGATCAGATGGCCTTCATACCAGGCCAGCGCGCCGTCCACCGGCTGGTGAGAATTGACGATGACCCGGGTATGGCCGGTCTCGGACCGCACAGGCGCTACCGCAAAGGCGTTGGATCCCAGCTCGGTGGCCGGTCCGCGCTGGAGCATGACCTGTAATTCTTGGCCGCGCGAGGGGTCCTGATCGGTCTCCGGAGCGGCCAGTTCGGCGAGGGTTTCTCCCAGACCGTAGAAAAGCGGGGAAAAGAAGCCCGACAAGGTCGCGACATCCTTGGCGGTCACCGGGAAAAGGTCAGATTCAGCCTCGTCCAGGTGATGGACGGCGTAGAAATTCAAGCCGTCAGCATAGCCTTCCAGTACGGCCCGGACCTCTGGCGACAGATCGGTTTCAAAGCGCGCATTGACGTCTTCGCGGATGCGCAGCAACTGAACCAGATAGGCCGTGCGGGCTTCGCTCTCATTCTTGGCCAGCATCTCCGGGCCAAGGGATGCGCGTAACGACTCCTGAATAGTCGCAAAATCGTCTTCGGAATGGGCCCACGCAATGCCGAAAGCGGCATCGGCGTCTGTGCGGCCAATAACCCGGGGGATGCCCAACGCGTCGCGGGTGATGTCCACATCATAGCGCTCCGCGGCGGCGATCGCGGCGGCCGTATCAAAGCTGCGCACATGTAGTGGTGCGAGCCTCAGACCCGCCATAAAGAGCCCAACCACAACAAGGCCGAGCACGCCAGCGCAGGCGGCGATCCAGAGATTTCGGGTCATATCAATAGCCTTATAGGATGGGTCGTCTAATTGCTGCGGCTGGCGCGATTACGGCGGCAGGTCTCGCCGTCGTGAAGATAGGCGCGCATGCGATCGGGCCGCCGCGCGCACATGCGGGCCTGAACGCGCAATTCCACATTGGTGGAACACTGGGTGTTGTAGTCATCAATGAAGCGCAGGGCCATGTCATAGACGCCATTGCGCGCGGCGACGCGCTGATTGAACTGGGCGATTGCTTCGCTTGACGCGTCGGCACCGGGCGAATGGGCTTCGATCCAGCGATCTTCCATATCCAGATGGGCCAGCATGCGCTCGGTGACCTCGTCCATCACCGCGCAGGCCGCGGCCTCGATCTCGGTGTCCACAGACCCCTCCTGGGCGGTGGCCACCGGGGTCATCACAAGGATACACATCACCGTGGCGGTTGAGACTGCGACCTTCATGAGGCCCTCCCCTATGGGTGACAAATCACTCTGCTGCGATGGCTTTGGGCTCGGATTGCGGTGTCCAGCTGGTGTGTCTCAAGGCTCGCCCCAGGCGGGTGCGGCCCGCCGCGTCGGTGAAGTGTTGACCGGTCCAGACCAGACCGCCGCCAACCATCACCGCGCTGACCACACCCTCAGAGCGGTTGACCATTTGCTCATGCTCATAGTCATCACGCCAAATGAAGCGTGAATGCTGTTCAGAGTCATAAGCTTCAAGCGCTTCGGGATCGATGACAGTGATGTCGGCGCGCGCGCCTTCCTCCAGTCGTCCGGCATCGACGCCAATAAAGGCTGCCGGTTCAGAGGTCAGGCGCATGATTTGGCTGGCGACCCGCTCCAACCCTTCGGCCTGAGCAATCTTCAAACAGCGCAGATTGCCGTCATAGAAGGCCATATTGGTGATATGAGCCCCGCTATCATTAAAGCCTGGCATGATTTTCGGGTGGTTTAAGAGGTCGCGGACAATGTCCGGGTCGCGATTGGCAGAGATGGTCCACCAGCGCAGGTCAAGGTCATAGGTCCGGAACAGATGCAGGATAAAGCCTGGCTCCTCGACCGCGTCCTCTGGCATGGCTTCGAATGCGGTGCGCTCTTCATCGGTGCGCGCGAGCGCGGGGTCCTGACGCCAGGCCTGAAACCGGCCCATGACCTGGGCGAAGGTCTCTCCGGTCCAGATTTCCGGCCCGCCGGAGTAGAAGACCATCTCATTGAAATCGCGATCAAAGGCGAGGGTTTCCATCTTCAGCAGGCGTTTTAGACGCGCGGGCCCAAAGCCGGTCTTGCCGGTCATCCACATCTTGGAGAAACGCTTGATAAAGGCCGGATCGTCCAGAATCGCGCGGCGGCCCTGCTTGTCTTCCAGATCGAGCTCATTGAGCTCGCGCAGCGCGGGGATCTCCTCGGCCAGCGGATTGATGGGGCCATCCCAATACACCTTGAACGGTGCGGCGAGCGCCTGCAGGCGGAAGCGTCCGTTCAGCAGCGCGGAGTTGAAGATCGAGGTCAGCGTCAGCGCCAGTCGCCGGATCGACTTATTCGCAGCGACATCAAGCGCAGCTACGGCCGTCACCTTCAGCGGCTTGCCATAGAGCCGGCCGGAGGTGAGCAGGAAGTTGCGGATCACCGCCAGGGGGGAATCCTTTGGCGGCGTGGCTTGCCAGATCCGGTCATGGCGCCTGAGCACGCCGGTGAGCGCTTTCAGCTCCTTATACTGGCCGAATTGAGACGGGATTTTCACCCGGCGGTTCGGGTCTTCACTGAGGAAGTGGAAGGGCAGCGCGTCGGTGGAAAAGCCCGGATAGCCCTCCTCCATGGCCTTTTCGAGTAAGTCCTTCATTTGCTTAAGGTCGTCAGCATTGGCCTGTCGGCTGACCGCGCCGTTGAGCCCCATCACTTGGGTGCGCAGCATGGAGTGCGGGATCATCGGAATGACATTGCAGCCCAGGGGCAGCTCATCGAGATGGGCGTAATAACCCGCTGAGCTTGTCCAGGTGGCCTTATCGGCGATTTTACGCAGGACAGGCTTGGGCATGTTTTCAACGCGCGCAAAACAGTCGACCAGGGGATCTTCGCCATTGCGGCGCTGATTGCCATAGGCCAGGCCCAGCGAGCAGTTCGACATCAGCACTGTCGTTGTGCCGTGGCGGACCGCCTCTTTCAGCGCCGGATCAAACTCCACCTCCAGATCCAGATGGGTATGAATGTCCATCAGGCCGGGCATGACCCAGTGGCCGTCTGCATCCACGATCGTTTCGGCATCGTCAGGATTGATGGACGGGGCGCGCTGAACCACCCGACCGTCTTTAACCGCAATGTCTTCGCGGATGGGCGCATGGCCCAACCCGTCAAACACAAGTCCGCCGGTGATGACGTAGTCAAAGGCCTTGGCCATGGCCTGATCTCCTCCCCTTGGCGGTGTTTTCACCGCACATGCCCGACTATCGTCAGGTCTTCACAATACCGGACTGGAAATCGAGGAAGGCGTCAAGAACTTCGCGGGGGGCTTCGAGCTGCGGCCAATGGCCCACATGGTCGAGCAGGACGGTATCCGGATCCGGGATCAGTGCTCGATAATGGGCCACCATATGGGCCCCGGAAACCGGGTCCAGGCCGCCATCAATCACGCGCAGCGGAATGGGGCTGTCGATGAGCGCGCCAACCCAGCGGTCCCGATGCGCGCGGCGCTCGGCGATATAGCGGATCAGCTTGTGGCCAATGGCCGGCATGCCGCCCTTTTCTGTGGCCAGCCTCCAGAAGCCATCAATCTCTTCCTGACTGGGCCGTGTGTAGGGCCCAAAGACTTCGCTTAACCCTTTTTCAAAACGGCGGCGCGTCATCAGGGCGGACACCAAACCGCCAATCGGTGAGTGCAGGAGGCGCTGGGTGAAGGTGGCGCGGTGCTGCTCGGGAAACAGTCCGCCATTGAGAAAGCAGACCGATTGCAGCGCCACACCGTCGCCGCCATCGGCGGCACGCTCGATATGCCGGGCAAGCAATTCCTGGGCGACCGTATCACCATAGTCGTGGGCCAGAATATGGGCTTCGCTCACCTTGAGGTGCGTCAACCAGGCTTCAAACAAATCGGCCTGGTCCATAATCGAATAGGCGTAGTCGCGGGGCTTGTCGGAGAAGCCAAAGCCAATCATGTCCAGCGTGGCTACGCGGTAGCGCTCGCACAGCTCTTCCCACTGATGAGCCCAGTCCCAGCTGGCGGTCGGGAAGCCGTGGATCAGCACCAGAACCGGCGCTTCAGAGCGCCAGTTCCCGCCCGTGCGAACAAAGATTTCATGCCCGTGATAGGTGAAGCGCGAGGCAGCGGCCTGCCAATCGTCCAGCGAGATGGGCAATGTCATCCATAATCCTCCCTGCGAGCGTGGGTTCGCTCGCCTGTCTAAGGCGGGAGGATAGAACGGGCCGATCGGTGTGCAACTGGCCAGGCGCTGCGGCCAGCCCGGTATAATTCCGTGAATTGGGTGGGGTTATCTTGGCGCGGCGGGGCTGGGATGCCATCGTACCGGCCTCAGTCATTCAACCGGACGCATGGCCCATGAAACGTATCCTTCTTATCGCCCT
Organism: Oceanicaulis sp.; assembly: GCA_028280165.1. Taxonomy (GTDB): domain Bacteria; phylum Pseudomonadota; class Alphaproteobacteria; order Caulobacterales; family Maricaulaceae; genus Oceanicaulis. The sequence continues at coordinate 5,250 of JANQMI010000034.1, forward strand.
TGGCATTTTTGTCCTGGTCTCGCTTTTGGCCGGCGGAGGGTTTGGATATTTCATGTGGCGGTTCACACCGCAGATCCCAGAGGCGAATTATCCCGAGCCCGCCAATCTCACTGAGGCGCGTTTGCAGGATCTGGATTATCTGCGCCGCTACCCCGAGGCCGATTTGAGCTTCTCCGAAGGTCAGCTAGCGGCGTTCAACGCTTGGATCGATCACCTGGAAGCCCGGGTGGACACCATGACCGAGGCTGAGTTTGTGATGGGCGTCTCCGCGGCGGGTGCCGTGACGGAGAACGGTCATTCGGGGGTCAGCGTGGGCCGAACGATGAACCGCCTGAACAGCCTGCCCGTCCGGTTTGCCTGGTTTACCGATGGCCTGCACATCGTGCGCGCCCATGGTGACTACGCGGACCTGATCGGGGCACGGGTGGTGCGGTATGAGGGCCAGGACCCCCTCGCGCTGTATCCAAGAATGGACCCTTATTTTGGAGGCAATGACGCCTTTCTGCGTCAGAACTCAGCGTCCTTCTTTGCCGCGCCGGCCTCCCTTCATGCGGCCGGCTTGATTGACCAGCCCGATCGCTTGTCGCTGGACCTTGTCGGGATGGAGGGTGAAGCCTTCACTCAGTCCTTGCAGGTTGAAGATAGGGCGACCGGATTCTTCGGGGTTCAACGCAATGCGATCGCGCAACTCTATGACCCGGAGGTTGAAAGCGGCCATGACTGGCGGTTTCTGGATCCGGCCATGACCGAAGCGACCTGGTTTGGCCGGCACCCCGATCGCGCGCTGTGGGCCGATACGCTGGATCATGGCGGGGTCTATTGGCGTATGCGCAATGTGTTTGGCAATGAAGCCACGCCCCTGCCGGGCTGGCTGGAGGACCAGGCGCAGGCCCTGCGCGACACACCGGCGGCGTTTCTGGTGCTCGACCTCAGAGCCAATGAGGGCGGCGACTACACCCGGGCCATGGGCGTTGCGCAAAGTCTGGGCGAGCTCGTACAGCCCGGCGGCCGCATCTATATTCTCACCGATGGCAACACCTTCTCCGCTGGGATCGTGACGGCTTACTACGCGCTTTACGGTGCCGGCGATCAGGCGGTCCTCGTGGGTGCCCCCATGGGCGATGATATGCAGTTCTGGGCCGAAGGGGGCGGCACGTCGATGCGCTTGCCCAATTCCGGTATCCGGTTGTGGGCGTCGACCGGGTATCACGATTGGGAAAACGGTTGCACGGACTGGTCGCCCTGCTTCTGGATCAACATCCTGTTCGGGGTCGCCCTCGGTCCGGTGGAGGTGGATCTGGAGGCCCCTCTGCGCTTCTCTGATTATGCGCGCGGCGTCGATAGCGGCATGGCGGCGATCCTGGCGGCCGAGGCTGAGCGAGCCGGTGCGAACTAGCGCCTGACCCTCAACTCCACCGCCGTTAAACGGCTCAAATTCGCAATGCTGCAGATTTTGAGGCGCTCCAGGCATCGGTCTGAATAGGTGGACGCGTAAAGCCGCTCAGCAATCCGCTCTTCTATGGCCCGCTGCTGGCCGGACACCAGGACGAGGCTGCCGCAGCGGATCAATCCGAACCGGCTGACGACGAGCCAGATTGGGCCGCCATTGGGGCAGAGATTGAGCGCGATATCCAGGCTGGGGCCTGGTATCGCGAGCCGCGCTTTTCGCTGGCTCAGGCCGCCGAGCGCTTGCGCCTGTCTGAGCGAATTGTCTCCTCAGCGATAAATTCAGGCCTCAACACCAGTTTTAACGGCCTGATCAACCGATTGCGGGTGGAAGCCGTCAAAAACGCGATGGCCGAACAGTCCGGCGACGTTTTGCCGATCGCTTATGCCTGTGGGTTCAATTCCAAAGCCAGCTTCAACCGAGTTTTCAGGGAGCAAACCGGAATGACGCCAACGCAGTTTAGAAAAAGTACCCATTTTATCTAACAAATCAAACCGGATGATAAATCACTTGCAATTTTCCATAAATATACTATAATATAGATATGTCCTTAGGGGCTGTAGCAGGTTCGAGTCCTGCGGTCGTGCTCTTTGTCATTGCTGCTCTAATTATTACTGCACTCGCATACTGCGGTGCTAAACTAATGGAGGAGCCTATGAACACAAAGAATGTATCTGAAGACAAATCAAGAGTTTGTACGGAGGAAACGACGTTAAAAAAATGCCTGAGTCAGGTTCGAGTTTTCTCGGGCCAGTTGTTGAACACTTCAGCAGCAATGGTTTTGGGTATGGCGGTGGGTTCCGCCCAGCTTCAGCCACAGGGGCGTCGCCAAATGAGATTTGGCGACGCCCTTTTCATATCAAATAAAAAACGGCCCCCGCTGATTCAGCGAGGGCCGTTCTCATATCCGGCTATGGCTTATGGGCCGCCTAGTGCGGACCCATGCCGCGACCGGGCGTCCACGGCGCGTTCACGCCTTCCATGGCCGCTTCAAAGGCCGGGATCTGATCATTGACCAGAGTGGTGAGGCGGTCGCGGATCGGGCCGAACTCGGTTTCGGCATGACCTAGCTGCTCGCGATGGGCTGGCGCGGGGCCATAAGTGGCGTTCGCTGTCCCCAGCACCGCAAAGCTGAGGCGCGACCCCACGGTGGACTCTTGAGCCCCGTAGAAACCGCCATGGCTCTGATTGCCACCCAGCGCCTCTTCGATGGCGAAGAGCTCCTGGCGCATCGCCTCCAGCCGACCGTCCAGATCGCCGGGTGCGGTGCGGGATCGATGCAAGGCCGACTGCAGCACGTCAAGCCTGGTGCGGGTTTGGCCGATTGTAGCATTGGCTGCCGACACATCGCGCTGGAGATCGGCAATCCGCTCCCAGAAGGCCACGATCTCATCGTCCGGTGAGCCGGGCAATGCACCTTCAGTCAGGCGTTCAACTTCAATGGTTTGACGCTCGCCCATGACGGTCGTCTCGCCATTATGTTGTTGCACCAGCTCCACCGAATAGGTGCCCGGGGCCACCAGATAGCCTGAGGTGCTGCTGTCCGGGGTGTCGGGCTGTGTCACCGCGCTGGCGCTGGGATAGGTCAGATCCCAGGTCACCCGGTGGAAGCCCTTGCCGGTTGGGCCGGGGATGCGCCGCACCACTGTGTCAGCCTCGTCCCGGATCACGAGCCACATGCGCGGCGGGGCTTCGCGGCGTTCGGCTTCAACCGCGTCAAAGCCTGGGAAGGGCGTGTCTTCCATCGCCTCATTGGCTTCGCGTTCAGCCTCCTGGCGAATCTGTTCGGAGGTCTGAAGCGCCTCGGCCATATAGTAGGTGATGGTCGCCCCGAAATCGGGGTTCTCAGCATAGAAATAGCCGTGACCTTGATAGCCGAACGGGCCAAAGCCCAGCTCGTGCTGCTGCTGATACCACCAGGCCCGGCGCACCGGGAAGAGCTGGGTTTCGCTCTCCAGCATGTCTTCGGTGACACCACGCAGCGGTGAGATGTCGTCCAGAACATAGATAGACCGACCGAACGTGCCGACGACCAGGTCGTCCTCACGCTCATGGATCAACACATCGCGGGCCGGGATGGGTGGCATGCCGCTTTTCAGCTGCACCCAGTTGTCCCCGCCATCAACGGTGAAGTAGACGCCGAATTCGGTACCGATAAACAGCAGGTTCGGATCCTCATGATCCTGAACGATGCGCCAGACCAGATTATTCTCCGGCAGGCCATTGGTGATCATCCGCCAGCTGCGGCCATTATTGTCTGAGCGCAGCAGATAGGGTGTGAAATCGCCCTGCTTATGATTGTCCAGCGCCATGAAGACGGTACTCGCCTCAAAGCGTGACGGCTCGAAATCATTCAAATAGGCCAGATCCGGCACACCGCGCAGATCCCCCGCTTCGGTCTGGCTCCAGGTCGCACCGCCGTCGGTGGTGATCTGAATCAGGCCGTCATCGGTACCCGCATAGAGGATGTTTTCATCGACGGGGCTCTCCGCCAGTGCGCTAATCGTGTTGTAGACCGACATGGCATAGACATCCCAGCCGGCATCCCAGGACCATTGGCGGCCCATGATAGGCAGCAGCATGCGGTCCTCATCCCGGGTCAGGTCGCCAGAAATCGGTGTCCAGCTGTCGCCGCGATTGTCCGATCGCCAGACGCGCTGGGAGGCGTGATAGAGCCGGGTCGGCTCGTGGGAGGACACCACAATCGGCGCATCCCAATTAAACCGCTCGGCGGGCTCGCCCGGCTGCGGCTGAGCGCGGATATAGATGATCTCACCGGTGGTGGCGTCAAAGCGCACCAGATTACCCTGCTGCCAGCTGGAATAAGCAATGTCCGGATTGCCCGGCTCGATATCGGGTTCATGGCCATCGCCGAACAGGGTCACTTCCCAGTCCGAATTGCGGATGCCGTGGCGGCTATCGGTCCGTGACGGGCCCTTCTGGGTGTTGTTGTCCTGGGTGCCGCCATACACGTTGTAGAAAGGCTCAGCATCGTCGATCGCGATATCGTAGAACTGGGTGATCGGCATATTGGCGATGAAGCGCCAGGTCTCTTGATCATCCAGCGTCTCGTAAAGCCCGCCATCAGAGCCCACCAGCATGTAGTCGGGGTCGGTCGGATGGAAACCAATGGCATGGTCGTCCACATGCTTGTGGTCATTATTGATGTCGTAGAAGGTCGCCCCGCCATCGTCGGAGAACTGGGTCGTATTCGACACCAGGATGATCCGGTCGAAATGGTGCGGGTGGGCGTAGAGCTCCTGATAATAGTGGGGCCCGGTCCCGCCTGAGACGGTGTCGGACATCTTCGTCCAGCTCTCCCCGCGGTCGGTGGAGCGATAGACGCCGCCCTGGCGGCGATTGGTTTCAATGGCCGCATAGACGATGTCCGGGTTCTGTGGCGAGATGGCCAGGCCGATCTTGCCCATATTGCCCTGGGGCAGGCCCCGGCTGACTTCGCGCCAGGTCTCGCCGCCATCATCAGACACGTGAATGCCGCTTTCTGGTCCTGCGCCCATATAGGCGGCGACCGTGCGGTGGCGCTGCCAGGTTGCAGCGACCAGGCGATCGGGATTGCGCGGATCCATGACGATGTCGGTGACCCCGGTCCATTCGCCGGCGGACAGCACCTGGTCCCAGGTCTCGCCGCCATCAGTCGACTTATAGAGCCCGCGCTCGCCGCCTGATGACCAAAGCGGCCCCTGGGCGGCGACCCAGAGCGTGTCGGAATCATGAGGGTGAATGATGATCTCAGAAATCCGCTCGGAGTTCTCCAGGCCCATATTCTCCCAGGTTTGACCGCCATCGCGGGAGCGATACAGGCCATTGCCATAGCCGGCATGGCGGCTGCCCGTATTCTCACCGGTGCCAACCCAGATGGTGTGAGGATTATTGGGGTCCACGGTCACCGTTCCGGTGGAGTAAACACCCGTGTCATCAAAGATAGAGGTCCAGGTCGTGCCCGCATTATCGGTGCGCCAGACCCCGCCTGAGCCTACGCCCACAATCCAGGTGGACGGATCTTCGGGAAGGATCTCGATATCGGAAATCCGCCCGGACATCAGCGCCGGGCCAATGGAGCGAAACTCAAAGCCGGCAAAGGTCGCCGCGCTCATGGTTTCGTCTTCGGACTCGTCCGCAGGCTGGGCGCAAGCCGCCGGTGTCATCAGCACACCCAAGCTTAAAGCCAGGATAAATTTTCTCATGGAGCGCTCCCCGTTAACTCAATTTGGCAAAGACCCTACAGGGCTTGTGAGAAAAGAGAAGACCAGCGCGACGAAAAGGCTCAAGCCTGAGACGGGCTTGGCGCTTGACCCGGTCAGGCGCTTGACGACCATGGCGGCCATGAAACTGAACAAGCTTATTCGCGACATCCACCACTGGGGCTCGCCCATCCTGATGGTACCGCTCGGGGTGATCATCATCGCTGGGCTATTTCTGATGCTGAAAAAGGATGTGGACTGGATTCAGCCGCCGACCCAGCGCAGCGCCGTTGAGGTGACCGGTCCGCCTGATGTCACTCTGGCTGAGCTTTACGCGGTGGCTGAGGGCATCGAGGCGCTGGAGATTACCGCCTGGGATCAATTTGACCGTATCGATGTGCGCTCCGACCGTGGCGTTGTGAAATTCATCGCGCCCAATCGCTGGGAAGCCCAGATCGACATGACGACGCTGGAAGTGTTGTCGCTGGAATACCGACGTTCCGACCTGTTTGAGCAAATCCATGATGGCAGCTTCTTTGCCGACTGGGTGAAGACCTTCATCTTTCTGCCTGTGGGCGTCGTGTTGCTGGTCCTATGGCTTAGCGGGATCTGGATGTTTTTTGAGCCCTATGTGAAGCGCTGGCAGCGTGCGAAACGGCGCAAAGCGCGCGAGGTTGCCGCAGAGTAGGGCGTGACGGACGCCGAGATCCGCGAGGCCCTTAAGGCCGCAAGCCTCGCGAAAGTCTGCGCGCCCGGAATTACAATTCGCTGAGGTCGATCGGCTCGCCATGCAGGCGCGGATAGGTCCACCACCACGGATAGCGGGTTTCGCCGAGCACCGCCTCGGCAATCTCCGGGAAGATAATCTCGGCGCGCACGCTATTGCCCAGCATGATCAGGCAGCGCTCTTCGACCTCCTGACAGATAACAATATTGCCGGTCCAGTCATTATGCCCGCCCTTGGCAAAGGCGGGGCCGTTCATGCCTTGCCAGGTTTCCACGCCGAGGCCGGCCGACAGGCCAATTTCGGGTCCACGGGGATCGCGGGTTTCATGGACCTGGATGGTTGGAAACTTCTGGGCGGTCTGGATATCGAACTGACCGGAAACCCACTCGGCCCGCACGGCCTCAGACAAGCCTTCGCCCGCCAGCATGGCGCGCCACATCTGGGCCTGATCGGCAATTGTGGTGTCCATGGACCCTGAGGCACTGACAGTGCTGCGTTCGTCATGGGGCTCGTAGCTGCCATCCATGGCATAGCCGTCGGCGAGATTGTCCCGCCAGTCTTCACGCCACTGCATGTCGGTGCGGGTCATACCGAAGCGGTCAAAAATGCGCGCCTGCATTTCCGCTTTAATGTCCAGGCCGAGGGCCTCTTCCAGAACGAATTGCATGAGCCAGAAGCCTTCACCGGAATAAGCGTAGCTTGTGCCGGGCTCGAAATGGAATTGCAGGTCCCAATCCGGTTCAAGGAAGCGCAGATTAGCCAGACCGGTCGTGTGGGACAGCAGGATCCGCGGCGTAAGGGATCGCCAGTCTTCGTCGCCTTCCAGTGACGCCCACCTCTCATAGTCAGGCAGTGGCCGGTCGAGCAGCTCCGCGATCGGCTGATCGAGATCAATTCGGCCCTCATCGACCAGCTGCAGCACCATATAGGTGAAGGCGGCTTTGGTCAGAGATGCGCCATACATGACGGTGTCGGTTTCAAGCCGTAGACCCTGTTCGGCATTGCGATAGCCGTAGGCGTTCAGGTGGGTGATCTGCCCCTCCTCCACCACCGCGACGGCCATGCCCACGACCTGTTCGCGGGCCATCAGGGACTCAACATAAGCATCAAGGGCTTCACCGCGCTCGATGAGCGCTGTGCTGTTCATAGTCTCAGGGGCCGGCGCGCTACAGGCCGTGGCCGTTATAGCCGTTGAGAGGAGAAGCGTGGGGATGGAAATCGTCATGGCATTTGCTCGCACATCGTCTGGGCCGGGCGCAGGCCCGGATCAGTACTATTCAATTGAATTGCAGATTAAGAGGTGGGTCTTAGAGGTTCGCTCAGCGCCGCCGCCAGACGGTCGCCAGGCCAGCCGCCCCTGAAAACAGGAAGGCCAAGCCGGGTATCACGAACCAGCGCGCCCAGCCTCTGACCGAGACGGTTTCGCCGCCCACCATCATCCAGACGCGCCGGCCACCCTCAACATCTTCCAGGAAGTGCGGCCCCATATAGTCGGTCTGGGAGCGGGTGAGCTCATCAATTCGCTCCAGAAGTTCTGGGCTGGCCTCATCCAGATCGTTGAAGAAGTTCAGAGATTCTCCGTCTTCGATCACGCCCGTGGACTGGTAGACGAAGCGGCTTTCCTCGGTGGGGATGATCTGGGACGCACCGAGCAGGCCCGCACCCAGCCCAATGGCGATGACACTCGCCAATCGCCACATCCGTGTTTCGGCCTGGGACTGGCTGGCCTTCACGGCAGCGAGAGCGCGGATTTGCTCTATGTCCATGAGCTCTTGAATGGCTTCATCATCGATGGCGGTGTAGAGCGCCGCGCTGTCGATGTCATAGGCCTCGCAGAGGCGCGCATAGACCTCTGCAGACGGCGTCGAACGGCCGTTTTCCAGCTTGGACAGATAGGATTGTTCAATCCCAGCCTTGGCTGCCGCCTCGGGCTGGGTCAAGCCCAGCTGCGCGCGCCGCTCACGGATGTAGTCACCAAATTTCATCGTTCATTCCCGTGTTGATCTGGAGCCGTTGAGCGCCGTGACCGCCATGACTGCAACTGGAATATTGAAGAATATCAGCGTTATCGAGCCCAAGGTGCAATTTTTGGCTGACGATTCCCGCCTATTGGCGCGCTCGGTCAAAACTCTGGCGCACAGCGGCAAGAGCACTGAACCCGTCCACCCTACACAGGAGCTTGCAACCCACACACAGGAGCAAGCCTATGACCACTCCATCTCAATCCCTCACCCTCGTCCTGGGCGGCACCGGCAAAACCGGCCGGCGCGTTGTTGAGGGTCTGAAGGCCAAAGGCCATGCCGTGCGCATCGGTTCTCGGTCCAATGTGCCGTCCTTTGACTGGGACAATGAAAAGAGCTGGGACGCCTGTCTCGAGGGCGTGACCGCAGCCTATGTCGCCTATGCGCCGGATCTGGCGGTTCCTGGGGCCACCGACGCGATTGAATCCTTTGTGCGCAGGGCAAAGGCCGCCGGCGTGAGGCGCCTGGTGCTGTTGTCGGGCCGCGGCGAAGAAGAAGCCCAGGCCTGTGAGCGCATCGTCCAGATGTCGGGCCTGGAATGGACCGTGGTCCGTGCCAGCTGGTTTAACCAGAATTTCTCCGAAGGCGCATTCGTGGACATGGTTCTGAACGGGGCCATCACGTTGCCAGCCAGCGACACGCTGGAGCCCTTTGTCGATGTCGATGATATCGCAGAGATCGCAGTCGTTGCGCTGACCGAAGACGGTCACAGCGAAGAGATTTACGAAGTGACCGGTCCGCGTCTGATGACCATGGCTGATATTGCCTCCGACCTGTCCGACGCGATCGGGCGGCCCATTGCCTATGAAGACATCCCGCATTCGGTATTCGTCGATGTGATCGCCCGGTCCGGCGCACCGAAGGAGGTGGCCTGGTTGCTCGACTACCTCTTCGCCACTGTGCTCGACGGCCGCAACGCCAAGCTCACCGACGGTGTGCAGCGCGCGCTGGGCCGCCCGCCGAAGGATTTCGCCGACTATGCCCGCGAGATGGCCGCCACCGGCGTCTGGACTCCGGCGGCCTGACCGAAGCGGCGTCCCGGTTGCCGCGTTTCATCGCTCCCCGAAATGCGGCAGCCACGCCCCATCCCTGATCCAAGGACCAAGACCATGACATATAACTTGATTCTGTTTGCCGCCCTCTTCCTGGCGCTGTGGAGCGCGATTGTCGGCGGCATTTTCTGGGCCTTCTCAGGCTTTATCATGAAAGCCCTGGTTCGCGCGGAACCCGACGCGGGCATCGAAGCCATGCAGCAGATCAACAAGACGGTGATCGGAACTCAATTCGTGGCCGGCATCCTCTTAATCCCGGTCCTGTCGATTGGCCTGGCGGTTTACGCCTGGGGCTCGGTGACCGGCCTGCCGCTATTTGTAATCCTCCTGGCGGCCCTGATCTTCGTGCCGAGCGTCTTCTTCATGACCCTAGCGGGCAATGTGCCGATGAATAACCGGCTGGCGAGCCTGGATCGGGACAGCGAGGAACGCACGGCCTACTGGGCGTACTATGGCCGTCACTGGACGAGGCTGAACCATGTGCGCGCCTTCGGCGGCGTTGCCACTGCTGTCATCTACCTTGCCGCCGCTGTCGCTCTGATCGCTACGGGTCAGGTTTGACCTGCAAGGGGCCGCGCCAGCGGCCCATCCCACCCCAATCCAAGAGGCGCTGAACCATGACTCCGACCCTTTATCAAAGAAGCATTCTGGCCCTTGCGGGTCTCATTGCCGCAGGCATTGGCCTGGCCATCACCTTCCTACCCCATGCTTTCTATGCCAGCTATGACATTGTGCTGGGGACCGATTCCAACCTGCTCAACGAGCTTCGGGCTCCTGGTGCCAACCTGGCCGCATTGGGCTTTCTGATGCTAGGCGGAGCTGTGCGCGCACGCTGGTTTTCAACCGCCCGCCTGGTCGCGATGACGGTCTTCTTTGCCTTCGCCTTTGGCCGTGTTGTGGGCTGGTTGATGGATGGCTCCCCCAACACCAGTATTCAGATCGCACTCGGCCTTGAGATCGTCATCGGTGCTCTGGCGTTTTTCGCATCACGCCGGTCAGCGATGCCCCGAGGCACACGTCAGGCCGTGTGAGACCCGGCAGGGCTGCGCGCCTGGCCTCTCGCCAAATCGAATGGTGGCGCTAATCTGCTCCCCATGGGGCAGATTACGTCGCTTTATGTCTATAAGGTTGTCAGCCAGGCCAGTCCGGGCGTTGAAACGCGCGACCTGGTGGCGGGGCTCGGGCTTGACCCTGACGGGCCGATCGATCCGTCCAACATGGTCTCCTCGCCGGCCTATTATCGCTTCTTTGCCGATCTTGAGGCCCGCGATCCGGAAGGGTTGTCTCTGCCGCTGCGCATTGGTGCATCGATGCAGACCGATGAGTACGGGGCCTTTGGCCTGGCCTGGAAGTCCGCGCCGGATCTGCGTGGATCCTATCATCGTGCGGAGCGCTATGCCCGCGTGCTGTCGAGCGTTGAGGTCTATGAGCTGGAGCCCACCGACGGCGGCGCCTATTACAAGCTTCTGAAAGATGGCGATGGCAGCCGGGGTATGCAGCTGTCCAACGAAGCCAGCATTTCTGCGGTTCATCAGATCAGCGATCAGATCAGTACCGTTGATTTCAAGCCTGACGCCGTCTTCTTCAAGCATGGCCCGCGCGGGCCGACTGAGGCCTATGAGGCCCATTTCGGCTGCCCGGTTCATTTTGAGACCGAACGCGATGCTCTGCTGGTCAGCGAAGCGCTACTCGCCACACCCAACACGCTGGGCGACGCAACAATCGCCCATTTCTTCGACCGGCATCTGGAGCAAGAACTCGCCGACATCGCCGACGCAGTCTCGCTGGACCAGCAGGTCCGCATCGCTGTGGCCAAGACCCTGAGCGAAGGTGTGCCGCCGGTCTCCGATATTGCTTCGAGCCTTGGAATGAGCGCGCGCACTCTCCAGCGCCGGCTGTCGGACCAGGGCCATTCCTTCCAGTCGCTGGTGGATTTGGCGCGTCAGGATCTGGCCAAAAAACTCTTGAAGGATACCAACTATAGCCTGGCTGAAGTCGCCTTTCTGACCGGGTTCTCTGAACAGAGCGGCTTTACCCGCGCCTTCAAACGCTGGGCCGGTCAGACCCCGCGGTCTTATCGTCTAGGTTAGGCGCATCTTGTTTTTGGCGCGCTGGGCCAATCCCTTGGCGTGCCAGGTCAATAATCGAAGACGCAGCCCGGCTACACCAGTCCGTGTCAACGCACGGAGGGCGACATGCCACGCCGAACCTCACACCGCCCTCGATCAAGGTCCTCGCTGACCAGCGCTATTTCGGTCCTGATGAGTTTTTCGCTCTTTGTCTCGGTCGCGTGGGTGGGGTGGGACATGCTCGATTCCGGTGGCTCGGACAGCCCGTTCATCTCGATGCCGGCGTGAGTGGTCGCTTGGCCACCCCATCGCGTCAGAGCAGTCCGCCGGCCGCCCCGCCCGAATAGCTCCGAAGAATCGGAGCCTTTGGGGCTTGGCGACCGCTCAGCTTGATTCGGCACCGTCATCCCGGACGCACCGCAATCTGGGACCGACCGTCGGTTGCGGCTCTGCGCCTGGCCTGGCCGTGACGACATATGAGGAGGTGGCCAAGCGAGCACCCTGCGGGCTGAAGCGCTGGAGCACAAAAAACAGGCGGCTCGATTCTCATCGGACCGCCTTCCATTCAAACTGATTTTGGTATTCAGAGCAGCGCGGGTCGGCGCATCACAAGGCCTTAGGGGAGGGGGCTTCACCGGGGAATGTGAAGGCTCGCTTGTGAGCGCCGACCGTCTGCTTCGGCTCGCATTACGCAGCGACAGTGCTGACGGCTGCGATGACACCTGCGAATACGCTCGCGACCAGTGCCAGATTGATCACCATTGCAAATGCGGTGTGACCAGCGTTGTTTCCAGACAAGGACATTTCGTTCTCTCCTAAGCGTTCTTAATGACCAACCATGTGGCTTGCCCGATCGGTTTTTCGTGTGCCGGGCTTTGCCTTGAGGCGCTGGGGTGTGTTCCCGTCCGCCTCGAGAGTGTTTGTAGAGCAGCCCTCATCGCTTTGCAACAAAAAAATATCGAAAAACGATATAAATTTTTCGAAAGCCGATATGACGAACTGGTAAGGTAACCGCTAAACGCCTTCGAGGGCGGGTGGAGACGACACTGCGATGTATCGCTAAATCGCTGATTAAACGCCGGAATTACTAATCAGCCCAGGCTGAACCCGCCTCCCGCCTGGACCACAGCTGAAGGGCCTGCCTTTTGTGCAGCGCCTCCGAAGTCGCCGTATCTGGAGCCCCTTTCGCTTGAGTCCGGCCTTGCATAGTCTATGAGGGCAGCTCTGCGCATCGCCACGCAAAAGCGCTTGCGGGTTGGCCAGATTGGGAAAGTTGAGATTTTGGACAGCGTCGCTTCAACAGAGCAAACCCGGTCAGACCCAGACGTTTCAATCGTCGTGCCGACCTACGGATCTGCTCACACACTTCACGACCTATTTCAGAGGCTTGAAGCCGCAGCCTCTGCCTCTCCGCGCCGCTGGGAGATTGTGATTGTTGATGATGGAAGTCCGGACGACACCTGGGCGACGTTGCAGGCTCTGAAAGCGGAAGCCCACGCTGAATTGCCGATCCGATTGGTCCGCTTGCTGAAGAATGCCGGGCAACACAACGCCCTCATCGCGGGCCTGCGGTATGCGCGCGGGCAGTGTATTGTGACGATGGATGACGATCTTCAGCACCCGCCTGAAAGTGTCGATGCCCTTATTGATGCGGTGGAAGACGGGCAGGATTTGGTCATCGCCTCTTTTGAGCGCAAGCAGCATGGGGCTGGGCGCAATCTGGGCGGTTTTCTTGTCGATACGGTGATTAGAAGACTGTTTGGACTGGCCCCTGAATTTCAATTGACCAGCTTTCGGGCCATGCGTTCACGTGTGGCCGAAATTGCCAGTCAAACCCAGGAACCGGATCCTTATCTCACCGCGCTGCTGCTTCAGAATGCCCGCCGGGTATCCAATCTTCAGACACCGCACCACCCCAATACGGCGCGGCGAACCCACTATAATCTCCTGAAAAGCGCGCGTTTGGCCGCGAATCTTGTGTTTGGGTATAGCTCGCTACCCTTTGCCCTGATCCTGACCTTTGGCGTGATCGCGGTGATCACCGCCGGACTGGCGCTGGGTTGGGCGGCGTCGAGCTATTTTGCAGGCTCGAACACCGTGCCGGGTTGGGCGAGCACGATTGCCATGATCGCCTTCTTTAATGCTTTAAACTTAGCCGCCATCGCGGCGTTGGCGGTTTATATCGGCCGGATGCATCGCCAGATGACCGGAAAACGGCAGATTTTCGTCGTCGAGGATGTGCATGACTGATCGGCCTGTACTCGTTCTCGGCGGGTCACGCTATCAGCTTCCCTATATTCAGGCCGCGCAACGCATCGGTCGACGGGTCATATGTTTGGACATCAATCCCGACCCGCCCGGCCGGGCATTGGCGGATGTTTTCATCCAGTGCGATACCACCGACCACGACCGCGCTCTTGAGATTGCCAGACATCAGCAGGTTGCCGGTGTCATCGCCCCGGCAACAGATGTCGCGGTTTCGACAAAGGCGATCATTGATGACGCGCTTGGCCTCCAGGGTCCTCCCGTCGACGCCGCTCAGATCCTGACCGACAAGGCAGAGTTTCGGCGTTGGCGGGATGGGGCCGAAAACGGCGTCCCTTGGGTGCGTGTGGACACGGGGCGCATGCCCGACCGGATGCCGCTCGCGCCCCCCTTTATTATCAAGCCCAATCGCGCCTCGGGCGGGCGTGGGGCTCGCCGCATCGATACGCTGGCAGAGCTTCAATCGGTTTGGCGCACATGGGACGATCAAATTCGTGAAGGCGGAGCGATTGCCGAAACCTGGCTGGACGGCAAGGAGCTTTCATTGGAAGGGTTTCTGCGCGATGGCCAGTTTTGGTTTGCGCTGGTCACGTCGCGTCAGACGCCAGACCTGCCATGCGTGGCGACGATTGGGCATCGGCGGCCCTGCGGTCTGCAAGCGCCTGTTCAAGAACAGATTATCGGCCACGTGGAGGATGTCTGTCGCCAACTCGGCGTGACGGATGGCCCGATTGACGCTGACATCATCTACACGACGGTCCCGCATATCCTCGAACTCAGCCCTCGACCGGGTGGCAATGAGCTGGCCCATTTGGTCAGTGCGGTTCTGGGGATCGACTATCCCGAGCTTGCGGTTCAATCAGCCCTGGGCGAAGCGCCGCAAGGATCGGCCCCGGAACCGTGTCGGCGGGCTGCCGCGCTCGATATCCTTCATGCTCCACAGTCTTCGAGGCTCACTTATCAAACTGATCAGCTGGAGGCTGTTCAGGCGCGACAAGGCCTCGATATTCTCCAGATTGATGTGCCGTCTGGCACCGGCGTGCCAGGCTTTAAAAGCGGTCGAGATCGCCTTGGGGCCGTCCTGTCCACAGGCTCCACCGTTTTGGCCGCCGAGCAGGCCATTGTGGACGCGTTAGAGACCATCAGCTGGACATTGAGCCCGCCTGAAGGCTTGGGGTGACCCTCCGCTTCTGCGCTTGAGGATCAAGAAAATGGTGCCGCTTACGTGACTCGAACACGTGACCTACGCATTACGAATGCGTTGCTCTACCAGCTGAGCTAAAGCGGCGCTGTCGGATGCGGGCGTTGAGGCCCGCCGGACAGGGCGCGGAACCTAACCGCGGATCGGGTTGACCGCAAGATGGTTTTGCAAGCCTTACGCGGCTGCGGCTTGGGGCGCTTGATCGGCCTTGCTTGCCCGCACGATCGCAAATGCGGCTAGCCCATACCATGCAAACAGATAAGAGCTTGCGATGCGCTGGGTGATGCCGCGCGTGCTTTCAGGCTCCAGACCGATCGGAATACATCCGGTCACGAGCAAAAGCCTGGTGAGCATGCAGTCCCTCCCGCGCGCTACGGCTTAGAGGGTGGCGTGATTTGGGTGGCTTTCAAGGCCAAGCCGCAAGAGACGGCGGATCTTGGACAGTTTGTCACACGCCGCGCTGGATCTTGAACGCTTCGATTTTTTCGGCGACCGGGGCGGCGAGATCGTGGAAGAAGGCCGTGAGGTGATCGGCCGGGCGGGCGGCGGCTTCCGCATTGGTAATGACTAGATCGGCTTCGCCGCGGGTGGGCTGAGTCCATTCGTGGTGCATGGGGCGTACCGTGCGCAGATACTGTTGAACCACGGTGTAGGCGGTGCGGCCGCGCTCTTCCACATCCCGCAAAAGGCGGCGCGCCAGGCGCACATCGTCTGGCGCTTCGACAAAGACACGCAGATCGAACAGATCGCAGACATTTTGGTCGCAAAACAGGTGGATGCCCTCCACCACAATCACATCGGCCGTATCGATCACACGGGTGTCGTCCCGGCGGCGATGGATCGTGAAGTCGTAGATGGGCGCTTCAACGGTCTCGCCAGCCTTCAGGGCCGCCAGATGGTCTGCGAGTAAGCCGTGATCGCGGCTTTCGGGATGGTCGAAATTAAAGGCGGCGGCGTCGAAGTCAGGGCGCGCCCCATGATCGCCATAATAATCGTCTTCGGCCAAGACGATGGAGCTCAGCGGGCTGGCCGCGCGGGCTGCAGCGCGTGCGATTTCAGTTTTCCCGGAGGCTGAGCCGCCGGTCACACCAATCAGAAATCGCTCGGCCATCGCGCCCGTCCCTTCAGTCCTAACCCTATGGCCAGCCTCTAGCTGGCTTTAGGGTTGCCATCCTCGACGCCGGGGTCATCCGGTGCCCGACCGGGTTCATAGAAGCTGGCGTCGGATTTGTCGCCCTGTGAAACTGCACTCGAGCCGGGCCTTGGCTTAGGGCCCTCCAGGAGCGCCGCCTCCGGCGCGGCCGCTGCGGGAATCTCATAGCGCTCGTGACGTGGATGGATGAGCCGGGCGTCATGACCCCAAACCTCCACCATGCGGGCCCAATCGCTATCGGTGTAGGAAAAGGCACGCCCGCCTTCATCAATGTCCGACCAATCGGCTTCCCCCGGCGCATGGGTTGCCCGGGCCATATGCCGGCGCGCCGCGTCCTCATTGCCCGCCAGCTTCTCCATGCGGGCTGCCAGGGTGCACAGGCGGGCAGACAGCGGGGGCTGGCTGAGCAGGGGCGAAAGAGCCGCCCGCGCGGCCTCCAGATTGGCTTGCTCCAGGGCGACATCGGCCAGCAAAAGACGGCTTTCGCGATGGTCGGGGTTTAGCGCCGCCAGGCCGCGTAGCCGGTCAGCGCGCTTGGCTTTGCTGTCCGACTTGCGCAGAGAGGCAAAGACTGTGGCCAGCGCGGGGTGCGGCTCATGCTTCCAGGCGTTTTCCAAAATCTCGACAGCCCGGCGATGCTTGCGATGATCGGCCATCAATCGACCGGCGAGCTCTGCGGCCGGCGCAAAGCCGGGTGAGGCGTGCGCGGCCTTATCAGCCAGCTTCATTGCGGTTTCCGGCTCGCTATCTTCGATCCGGCGGCCCTCTGCGGTGAGGAGTACGGCGCGCATCCGCGCGGCAATGTCTTTGGCGATATGCTCGCGACGTTCCCCTTCGCCAAGCGTGCGTTCAGCGTCGGCCCACCTTGCTTGGCGCACTTGGGCTGAAAAAAGGGATTCGTAGGCCCACCGCGCCTGACCGGCCTGATCAAAAGCGTCGCGGGCATGGGTCAGCGCCAGCGGGTCATCCCCCCGGGTTTCCGCAATCGAGGCCAAGCCTCGCCGCGCCACGAGACGGGTCTTGGCGTCTTCCAGCATCGCTTCATAGTGAAGTTGCGCGCTATCCAGATCGCCGGCTGCTTCTGCCGCCCGCGCTGCCAGCAGGCGCGACAGGGCGGGGCGATCCAGCAGCGCTTCGGCGCGCGATGCCTGGCGCACCGCAAGCGAGCCTTGCCCGGCTGCAGAGGCGATCAGCGCGCGCTCCAGTGCGTCAAAGCCTTGCTCGCGGCGCTGGCGTTTGCGGAAATTGCGAAACGCATCCGGCGCACCCCAAATCTTGGCGATCAGCCACCACGCGAAGGCCAGTGCAAAGGTCAGCACCAAAAGCGCAGCGGCCCCGGCGACGAAGGGCAGTTCCGCATTGAGGCCCAGAAACTGGATCGTGATAACGCCCGGATTATTCATAAAGAAAACGGTCAGCACCGCCGTCACGATGCACAGAGCGACGGTCAGAACAAGGCGGATCATCCGGCGGTCTCCTCAGCGCGCGACAGAGCGTCAGCTAGGGCCACTAAGGCGTCTTCGATCGCCAAGCGCGCTTCGGCCTGGGCCAGCCATACCGCAGCCGCATTGGCGGCGTCGCCTTCAAGCGCGCGTGTCGCCGCGACTGCGCTGGCCAGATCGCCGGCCTCAAGCGCGTCTTCAATCGCCGGCGTTGGACCGCTGGCACCGTCGCGTTCGACGCGGATGACACCAAGCCACATTTCGCTTTCACCCGTGGCTGCTCGGACGGCATTGGCGGGGAAGCTGGCCACCAGCTGATCCAGGGTCGGAGCGCCCGTCCGCGCCGGGCTCGTTAGGGCGGAAACCCCCGGAGCGCCCGGCCACAGGCGTTGAAGCTCGGCAACAGCCACGGGGAAGGGATCTGCGCCCGCCGCGGCCCGGCTGACCGCGGCAAAGGCCAGAGCCCGTTCAGCCAGGCTCGACGGTTGCGCCGCTGACGGGTCCGAAGCCTGGGTCAGCGCCACAATCTCGTTTTCCAGCGCAGCGATGCGCGCACTGAACGTATCCAGCGCGCTGGCGTCTGGCCCCTGACCGCTTGGTTGGGCCTGGGTCAAACCATCGACGGCCTGTCGCAAGGCTTCGAGTTCAACACGCTGGGCGTTTAGGTCGGAAATCGAGGTTTCCAGCGCAGCCACGCGCGCCTCCACAAGGGCCAGAGCAGCGCTGGACGGCGCACCCGCTGACGGCTCTGAACCACTGGTGCCCGCTTGCGCAATCAAGCTGAGCGCTTGCTGGACAGAGGCTTGGGCCTCATCGGCCACCGTGCGCGCGGTCTGTGTGTCGGCACGGAGGGTCTCGAGCTGGGCGGTGAGCGTGGCCACAGCATCCTCAAAACGCGATTGTAGATCTTCCAGTGCGGTTGGAGCGGCGCGATTGGCGAACAGATCGGGCGGGTTGGCGACCGGGGCGGCTTCCAGCGTATCCACGCGCCCGCGCAGCGCCGCCACATCGCGGATCAATTGTTCGAAGGCCTCGGCCCGCAGTTGAGCGCCTCGTATCTGATCTTCTACGGTTGAGATCCGAGCCTGCAGGGCGTTGAGCGTCTCGGTCGTTCCTGCCGCCTCTCCGGCCCCTTCCAGCGTCGCCAGGCGGTCTGCAATCGCGTTCATGCTGGGGTTGGGGGCGTAGCGGCCGATCAACCATCCGGTCCCACCGCCTAGAGAAGAGGCCGCGACCGTGACCACAGCAATGGTCAACCACGGCAGTCTGCGACCTGAGGCCTTGGCCTTGGGGGCCTTGGTCTTGCGGGATTTTTTGTCAGATCCCGGCGCAGGCTCGAACTCGGCGTCGACCGGCTCGGCCTGGGCGTGTTCGGTGTCGGGTGTGTCGCTCATGGCGGTCAGCAGTTTTCGTTCGGTGAGACTTCAAACCGCGAGTCTAGGCTGCGTCGCCCGCATGCGCTACTGGATCGCGCGTTTTAGACCGGGTTGGCGCAAAGGGTGGCCAGCAATGCCTCTTCATGGGGTTCAGCCGCGATATCGATCCGTACCATTCCGGCCTGAGCCAGCGGGCGGGCGGCGTCTGCGGAGATCGCGACGGCGCGCAGCGCTTTAACCGCCTCAAGGCCGCCTGAAAGCTCGAGAAAGCGCGACGCCCCCTTCGCAGAATGGATCAGGACGACAGCGCCGGACCCGATCGCCTGCAAGGCCGCATCAGGCAGGGCGTCGACCATCTCGGCAGCATAGGCGACCAGGCTGGTGGCCTGGACGCCCCGCGACTGCAAGGCCGCAACCAAATCAAAGGCCTGATCAGCGCCGCGCACGTGGACGATGTGTTGATCGTCAATTTTGTCGAGGATCATCTGAGCCAGCGCTTCACCATCCCCCGCCGCACTGATGACGTTTGCAAATCCGGCCTCACGCAGGACCGCCGCAGTGGCGTCGCCCACGGCATAGACCGGATTGTTGGTCGCGGGCGATAGCTCGGCTGCCCGCCGCGCGCCGTTCGGACTGGTCACCGCAATCGCGTCCATGCCGTTCGGCCAGACCACGTCGCGCGGGCGGATTTCTGCGGTTATGGCGGGTATGGCCTCAAACCCCAGCGCCTCAACCCGGGCCAGGGTCTTCTCAGCGCCGGGCGCGGTTCGTGTGACGAGCACCGGGGTCATCAGCCCGTTCCGGCGATGACCTGTTCCAGGGCGCGGCCTCCGGCCTTGCGGATCGCACGACCGAGATCACGCCCGAGCGCGGCCGCGGCAGACGGGGTGGCATCGGGCAGGGCCGCGCGGATGTCTTCAGACCAGCGATGGGTTCCATCCGGTGAAATCGCTTCGCCCCGCAAATAGATGTCCGACCCGCTCACTGTCGCGTAGGCGGCAATCGGTGTCCGGCAGGAGCCGTCCAAGGCCTCCAGCACGCCGCGCTCGGCCGATGCGGCAATATGGCTGTCCACATGATCAAGCGGGGCCAGGGCGGCGCGGGCCTCATCATCGTCCGCGCGAATTTCAATCCCAACACAGCCTTGGGCCGGTGCCGGGAGCATGGTGGACGGGTCAACGGGTTCGCGATCCGCTTCGGCGCGGCCCAGCCGGCGCAGCCCGGCCCGCGCCAGGAAGGTGGCGTCGACACTGCCGGCGCGCAGCTTATCCAGGCGCGTATCCACATTTCCGCGCAAGAGTTCAATTTTCAGATCCGGACGGATCGCCAGCGCTTGGGCCTGACGGCGAATGGAGGCGGTGCCAAGCACGGCACCCTCAGGCAGGTCTTCAACCTGGCTGATCTGGCCACGGGTGAGCAGCACGTCACGGGGGTCCTCGCGTTCCAGGATCACGGCAATTTCCAGCCCGTCGGGGAGCTTGGTCGGCACATCCTTCATGGAATGAACCGCAAAGCGCGCCGATCCATCCAGGAGTGCGGTCTCCAATTCCTTGGTGAACAGGCCTTTGCCGCCGGCGGCCAGAAGCGCGCGATCGGTGATTTTGTCTCCGGTCGTCTTCATGCCGTTGATGGGGAAAGCCGCTTCAGCGTCATCGAAGCCGTGGGCCTTGGCCAGCAGAGCTTGAACCATGGTGGTTTGGGCGAGCGCCAGGGGCGAGGTGCGCGAGGCGATGGCCATGGGGGTATGGGTCAACGGACCAGAACCTTCTTCTTCATGTCACCTGCGCCAACCTGACTGGCACAGTTGTGTGCCGGGCTTCCCAGCGCTAACGGATAGCTATGGCCTTATCCCATGCTTCCACACCTGAGCAAATCCCTTATTCGTCACAGGGTCTTGTCGTTCTAGGCCTGGAGTCCAGCTGTGACGATACCGCGGCCGCCATTCTGCGTCGTTATGACGACGGTCGTGTCGAGGTGCTGGCCGAAGCCGTCAGCGGCCAGAACGAAGATCATGCTCCCTATGGCGGGGTGGTCCCTGAGATTGCCGCGCGGGCCCATACCGAGAAGATCGACGTGCTCGCCAAAAAGGTTCTGCGTGAATCCGGCCTCTCGGTGCGCGATCTTGATGGTGTGGCCGCGACGGCGGGTCCCGGCCTGATTGGCGGTGTCATGGCGGCTTTGATGACCGCGAAAGGGATTGCGATGGGGGCCGGTGCGCCGCTGATCGCGGTCAATCACCTGGAAGGCCATGCCCTGTCACCGCGCCTCACCGAAAGGCTGGACTTTCCCTATCTGCTTCTCTTGGTGTCTGGTGGGCATACCCAGCTTCTCATTGTGGAGGGCGTGGGCCAGATGACCCGGCTGGGGTCGACAATTGATGACGCGGCGGGTGAAGCCTTCGACAAGACCGCCAAGGTCATGGGGCTCGGCTTTCCCGGAGGGCCTGCGGTCGAGCGATTTGCCAAGACGGCGCAAGATCCAGAGCGATTTGAGCTGCCGCGTATGCTCGCTCGGGATAAAAGCTGCGACTTTTCCTTCGCAGGATTGAAAACAGCGGCCCGCCGGGCCTGGGAGGCCATTGAGAAGCCTTCTGACCAGGATCGCGCTGATCTCGCCGCCGCGGTTCAGTCGGCCATCGCCCGGCATTTGACCGAACGCACACGCCGCGCCATGGAGATGTTTAAAGCCCGCTTTCCTGACGAGGCGCAGCCGCGTCTGGTGGTTGCGGGCGGTGTTGCAGCGAACGCCATGGTGCGTGCATCGCTGAAGGCCGAGGCAGAGGCCCAAGGCTTTGATTGGCTTGCCCCGCCGCTCAAATACTGCACCGATAACGCGGCGATGATTGCGCTGGCGGGCGCAGAGCATTTGGCGCTGGGCGACGTGGATGGCCTGGATGCGCCGGCACGGGCACGCTGGCCGCTGGATGCTGACGCTGCGAAGACCGCGCCGGCCTCCGGGTCTGGCCGCAAAGGGCCGAAAGCATAGGCGACCAGACAAGGGGACAGGCCATGACCGAGATGAAGACGATTGGCGTCATAGGGGCCGGAGCCTGGGGAACCGCGCTGGCTGAAGCCTGCGCTCAAAATGGACGCGCTGTCCGCCTATGGGCCTTCGAGCCCGAGGTTGTCACCGCCATTAATGAAACCCGCGAAAATAGCGTCTATCTGGCGGGCGCACCGCTCCATCCGAATATCACCGCGACGGGCGATGCGCACGCGCTGAGGGGTTGTGATGCCTATCTCGCCGTCACGCCGGTGCAGCACACGCGCGCAACCTTGGCTCGCTTCTTCGACGCGGTCACAGACGGCGCACCGGTTCTGTTGTGTTCAAAGGGCTTTGAGCGGCAATCCCTGGCGTTGATGACCGATGTGCTGGGCGAAGTTCTGCCTCAGGCTACGCCGGCGGTGCTGTCCGGTCCCAGCTTTGCGGCGGATGTGGTCAAAGGCTTGCCGACGGCCGTAACACTGGCCTGTTCTGACGAAGCTCTGGGTGAGGCTTTGATGGCGGCAATCGGTTCGCCCACCTTCCGGCCCTACTGGACCGATGATCTTATCGGCGCTGAAGCCGGCGGGGCGGTGAAGAATGTGCTCGCCATTGCCGCCGGGGTCGTCGAAGGCAAGCAGCTCGGCAAGTCGGCCCATGCCGCCCTTATCGCCCGCGGCTTTGCGGAAATGACCCGATTGGGCGAGGCGCTGGGTGGCAGGCGTGAAACGCTAGCAGGATTGTGTGGCTTGGGCGATTTGGTGCTGACCTGTTCCTCACCCCAATCGCGCAACATGTCTTGCGGTATGGCGCTGGGGCAGGGTCAATCGCTCGATGAGATTATGGCGGCGCGCAAAGCCGTCACCGAAGGCGTGGCCAGCGCACCAGCGGTCGTCGCGCTCGGTAAAAAGCATGGCGTGGACTTGCCGATCTGCCAGGCTGTTGACGCTGTCCTGGCCGGGCACATGGATCTCGATGCGGCCATTGAGGACTTGCTCAGCCGACCATTTAGAGCTGAATCCCAATAAACCTAAGCGTCAGTCTAACGCTTCGTTTATTTGATTATGCTTCACTGACCCACACGTTCGGAAGAATCCGGCGAGGGTGGGCGCAAACCATGAATACCATTGGCGATATGACAATGCTGGCCGCGACGCTGTTTATGGCCAGCATGTTCTGGGCCGCAAGCCGCAAAATGGGGCGGGCCAATGAAGGCACCCGCCTGATCAGCTTCGGCTTAGGTATGGTTGCCCTCTCTGCTGCGATCGATGCCGCCGAGCAATTGGCGAGTTTACCGTTTTTTCCAGAGTTCAGCACCGATGTGACTGAAGGCGTGGCCTATGCTGGCTATTCCATCGGCGCGATCCTCCTGGTTTTAGGGCTCACGCGCTGGCTGCCGCTTCTTAAGCGCTTGGATACCGAAGTGGCGGGCCGGGCGCGCGCTGAAACCGACCTCAATCGCGCGCTGGATCGTGCGCGTAGATTTAATGCCGGTCTTGAGGCCCTGGGTAAGGACCATATTCACAAGCGTTGGAGCCAGGCTGAGCTCATGGATGAGGCGACGCGCCGTCTGTCGCATCTGCTGGGTGTGGCACGGATCAGCGTCTGGTCGCTTGAGCCGGATGGTTCGGCCATCAGCTGTCTGACACTCTATGTGAAAGACGTGGATCGCCACAGGGATGGCGTCCGCCTTCCCAGACACAGCAATCCAGCCTATTTCGAGGCCATAGAAGGTGGCTCCACGGTTTGCGTCAGCGACACGCTGAATGACCCTGTCACGCGCAATTTCGGACCCGGTTATCTGACCCCGCTGAAGATCGGGGCCATGCTGGACGCGCCAATCCGCACAGGCGATGGCGTGCGCGGTGTGGTGTGTTGCGAACATGTCGGCGGCGCGCGTCAATGGACTTCAGAGGAGATTTCTCTGGCCACGGCGTTCGCGCAATATATTGGCGTTGCGCTCCTGGCGGATGAGCTAAAAGACGCGGCCGAGGCGGCCCGCTCTGCCAACAAAGCCAAGACGGCCTTCCTGGCCAATATGAGCCATGAATTGCGCACCCCCCTGAATGGCATGCTCGGCATGGCCGAAGTCATTGCCGATACAGCCCAGACCGGTGCCAACAAAGATGCGGCCAAAACGCTGATCGGATCGGGACAGCAATTGCTGGCGGTGCTGAACGACGTGCTCGACATGTCCAAGATTGAGGCCGGCCAAATGGAGCTGCGCCCGGTTCCCACCGACATTGCTTCGGTCATTCGCGAGTGCTGTGCGCTGTTCCGCCCGGCGGCTCAGAAGAAGGGCCTTGAGCTTGAGATGAAGCTTGGGGCTATGCCCGACCGTGTGAGCGCCGACCCCGTGCGTGTCCGGCAGGTCCTGTCGAATCTGATTGCGAATGCGGTGAAGTTCACCGAGACCGGCCAGGTCACAGTGACGGCGCATGTTGAGCCGGCGGCGGATGGCATCCACGATCAATTCGCCCTGTCGATTACCGATACGGGCCGTGGGATATCGCAGGCCGACACAGAGCGTCTATTCAAGCGCTTCAGCCAGCTCGAAGATCAGGGTCCACAGGAACCGTCAGGTACCGGCCTCGGCCTGGTGATCGCCCGTGAGCTGGCGCGCAAAATGGATGGCGATATCACGGTGGACAGTGAAGCGGGCAAGGGGGCCTGCTTTACCTTCACCTTCCTGTCACGGCCCGAAATCGAAACCTCAAACGCTGAGGTCGAAGCCGTCGATACCTTCCGCCTGGATGGTGCACAGGTCCTTTTGGTGGACGACAATGAAGTCAATCGCATGGTCGCGCGTTGCTTTATTGAACCGCTTGGCGCGGTGGTGACCGAAGCCGATTGTGGCGAAAGCGCGTTGGCCGCCTTGTCCGAACAGCGGTTTGACCTGGTGCTCCTGGACGCCCACATGCCGAAAATGGACGGCCTGCAAACGCTCAACGCCCTGCGCAAGCTGCCCGGTGGACAAGCCCTGCCGGTGATCGTGATCACCGCCGATGCGCTGGTCAGCGATGAAGCGCGATATCTGGCCGCTGGCATGGACGCCTATGTTCCAAAACCGGTGGACAAACAGCGCTTGATCAATACCTGTGTCGACCGCCTGACCCATGGCCGAGCGCTTGCTTGCGTACGCTCTGAAAGCGCTTAAGCGCTAGCCAAACGCATCGCCGCCCGGCAGCGGTGCGTGGCGGATCAGCCGACTGTCCAGGACGGCTGCTTGGCGGTGAGGCACCGCGTCGCTCTGATAGACCGGATTAGTCACCATTTCCAAGAAGGCGCTCGCGCTGGGATAGGCGGCAATGAAGCTCAAATCCCAGGCCTCGTCAGAGGGTCCAATCAGTGTTGTGCGCGGACGGCCCCGCCACAGGATCGAGCCGCCAACACCCTGGAAGATGGGCCCAGACACCTCGCCATAGGCCTTGTAGGCCGCCAGGCCACTGGTTTCGCGCCCGTCGGGATAAATCGCCGTTTCGCGCAAGCGGATCAGGTTGAGCATTTCCAGCGGTTCATCGCGCGGCAAAGATTTGAAGATCTCGAAACTTTCGCGTGTTGGATCGATATAGCCGGTCATGGATTGCCCTTTACCTATTCATCGGCGCGCAGACCACTGCAGACGGGCACCAAGGTCAAGCGCAGGCCATCGCTAGGGCGCGATTTCCTCGCCAGCCCAGTCGAAGAGACGCCCGCTCTGGTCCGGCGACAGGCGATCAAGCACGCCGAGCAGATGTTCAGCGGAAATCTCAGGGGTGAAGAGCTTGCCTTCGGGGACGCCCCGTTGAAATGGCTTGGAGAGGTCGGTGTCCACGGTGCCCGGGTGTAGGCCCACGCACAGCGCATGCGGCGCTTTGCGAGCGAGCTCCACGGCGCAGGTCCGAATGACCTGATTCAAGGCCGCCTTCGAGGCCCGATAAGCATGCCAGCCGCCCAGGCGGTTGTCCGAGATTGACCCCACGCGTGCTGACAGAGCGGCAACGATAGCCTTCTCCGGCGACTCCTTGTTGCCTTTCGCCAGATGGCCGAGTCCCGCCTGGATGATCAGGCTCGGCAAAATGGTATTGATCGCAAAGGCATCGGCAAAGCGCGGCGCGGACATGTGACGCCAAGTCTTCTCCGGCTCCATCCGGCCCTCGGAATGCAGCGCGCCGGTGGCGGCGATAACCAGGTGCAGGGGCCCGTCGCTGGCTGCGGCATCCATGGCGTCATCTATGGACTGAGGCGAGTCCAGAT
The DNA here is from genome assembly GCA_028280165.1 of Oceanicaulis sp. GTDB lineage: Bacteria > Pseudomonadota > Alphaproteobacteria > Caulobacterales > Maricaulaceae > Oceanicaulis. The sequence goes on from JANQMI010000034.1 coordinate 31,423, forward strand.
CGAAGGTCAGGCCCGGCGCACCGGAGACCATGGCCCCGGTGCGTGAGGCCGCATAAACGCGGGCACAGCGCGGGTCGGATTGAAGCTGGGCGACCATCGCCGAACCGATGCCGCCTGTGGCCCCAAAGACCACAGCGCGAAAGCCATGGGGTAAACTTGTTAGAGAGCGGGTCATGGCCGGGCAGATAGCCCGGACCGGTGACTTGACCAGCTACAGGATTAGCGCGTCGTCATCATTGCCTTCGGGTGACTCGATTGCGCCGCGAACCTGGGCAACCAAGGCCTGGGTCTTCTCCTCGGTTTTCCGATGGAAGAAGGTGTTCTTCTCAAGCACCGTCACATCCGAGCCGAGCTTCTCGCTATCCATTCCGATCGTGCCTGTGAGCACTAGAACGGGCGCATCGGGCGCATCGCGGCGAAGTTTGGAGATTGTGGCTTGTGGATCTGGGGAATCCGGCAGGCGCAGATCGGCAATGATCAGGTCGAAATCCTGTTTTGAGAGCTTCTGGCGGGCCTCGCGCAGCGTGCGCACCACTTCCAGATTAAGGTCAATCGCGTCGGCGTCGTAGAGCGCATGCTGCAACAGCATGGCGTCGCCGAAATCATCCTCAATATGGAGCACTTTAAGGCTGTCGCCCATTCACTCACTCTCCAGTCGAAGTCTTATGACTAAACCTCACGCGGTTTAGAGATTGTTAAGGCAGATCAAGCTCGGCCAGCGCAGCGGGCAGCGGCTGGCCGGCTCGCCGGGCCGCCGCAGTACAGGTGTTGGCCAGCAATATCGCGATTGTCATGGGCCCCACGCCGCCAGGGACAGGCGTGATTTGGTCTGCAACTTTAAGGGCTTGATCAAAGTCAACATCGCCGGTTAGCCGACTCTTGCCGCCTTCTGCGTCAATGCGGTTGATGCCGACATCGATGACAGTGGCACCGGGCTTGATCCAGCTGGCTTTGACCATGTGGGGTCGGCCGACGGCGGGGACGAGGATGTCGGCTTTGGCGCATATCTCAGCCAGGTTGCGGGTGCGCGAGTGCGCCAGTGTGACGGTACAGTTTTCGGCCAGAAACAACAGCGCCGCAGGCTTTCCGACCAAAATCGACCGCCCAATCACGACAACCGATTTTCCGGTCAGGTCGCCCAAGGCCTGCTTGGCCAGCCAGACGCAGCCCGATGGCGTACAGGCCCGCAGGCCTGTCGCGCCCTGGACCAGCGCGCCCGCATTGTGCGCGGTCAGGCCGTCGACGTCTTTGAAAGGATCAATCGCCTCAACAATTTCAGCCGCATTCAGGTGATCAGGAAGCGGCAGCTGAACCAAAATACCATCAACCGCATCGTCGTTATTCAGCTGCTCAATCAGCCTCAAGAGAGTGTCGCGCGATGTGTCGGCAGGCAGCCGGTGCTCGATCGATGTCATACCCGCCGCCTCTGTGCGCCGGATCTTGTTGCGGACATAGACCTGGCTGGCCGGGTCGTCGCCCACCAGAACCACAGCCAGAGCAGGCGTGCGGCCAAGGGCAGGCGTCAATTCAGCTGCGGCCACTTTGACGGCAGCATCGACCAGGGCTGCTCCGGCTTTACCGTCGATCAGCTGGGCGCGCGCGCCGCTGTCTTTGAGGATATGAGACATGGCGCTGCTCTGTGACCCAGCTTACCGGACCGGTCAAGCATCAAGATTAACGACACAGGCGCCGCGCGCTTTGCAAAGCGGCCGTCACACCGGCCAAGGAAAACTCATAGACCACCAATGTGCCATCGGTGTGCGTGGCTTCCACGCGCATCTCCGAGCCCCGGCGCATATCGGCAACCAAATCGTCTTCGTCTTCGCTGTCTTCAACAAAGCCTTCGCGCTCAGACACAAACATCCGGTAGCGGTCCGATCCAACGCGAATACGTGGCGGGCTATCCGGGCGCAAAAGCTGGCCTGACAGGAAGCTCGGCTGCTCGCTTGCATCACCGTTGGCCCAGCTGGCGACCAGGAAGAAGACATCGCCATGATCAGCGCCTTGCGGGTTCGCTTCGCGCGGGGTGGATTGCACATAGCAGATCCGATCGGCCCCATCGCCCCGGGTGAAAACCCGCCAATCTCGCTCTTCGCCATGGAAGACGGCCTCCTGAGCCACAGCAGGCATCAATGCCGAAGCAGAAACAGCCCAGACAAAGGCTGCGGCGAGGCAGGTTACAGGGCGCATGAATCAAAGGCTCCATCAGGGTCACGATTCGAATCCGAGCCACCGCATTTGGCACTGGTCGGCGATTAATTGAAGGATAAACCGTGCCCATGTGTTGAATTCATGGCAATGAGGGTGGATAAAGACCCTACGCACCCTGTGCGCTATTTTGGCCTAGTTCGTATAGCAAAGGGGCAGGATTGCCCGACGCACCCTCAGGCTCTGGCCCGGTTCTGGATCGGGACCAGCTCGACTCGCTTGTCGAAGCCACCGCTCGCAAGGATCGGGATTCCTTTGCTGTGCTGTTCAATTTCTATGCGCCGCGGATCAAAGCCTATTTGATGCGTTTGAATGCGCCCGACAGCCTGGCTGAAGAGCTGACTCAGGAAGTGATGCTGTCGGTTTGGCGCAAGGCTGAGACCTTCGATAAGACCCAGGCCTCCGCCTCCACGTGGATTTTTCGCATTGCGCGCAATCGTCGCATCGATGCTGCGCGCCGGGCGGCCAAGCCGCCGCTGGATGGGGAAGATCCATCCCTGCAACCGCCAGAGGTGGAGATGCCGGATGATGCGGCCCATGCAGCGGGGCGCGAGGCGCTCGTCCGCGAAGCGCTAAAAACCCTTCCTGAAGAACAGGTTGCCCTTTTAAGACTCGCTTTCTTCGATGGCCTGTCGCATCGTGATATCGCCGATCGAATTGGAGCGCCGCTGGGGACGGTGAAGTCCAGATTAAGGCTGGCCTTTGATAAATTGCGGCGTGTCCTTGACGATGAGCTGCTGTGAACAATCTCAATTAGGTGCGATTAATTGACCACTTGGCCTTGAACTGGACCAGATGCGATGCATTTCCGCACGCCGAATGAGTCAATTGACCGCACCGAGCAACGAAAAGACGACGAGTAGACGCCATGACCAATCATCCGCTGGGAGAGGAGCTGTATGCAGCCTACGCCTCCGGCGCGCTTTCAGGCCCGATGCGCCTGTTGGTCGATGCGCAGGCCGCCGTCGATGCCGCGATCCACGAACAACGCCGCGAGGCTGAAGCCGTAGCCGGCCTGTTGCTTGAAGTGGCCGATCCGGTGGCTTTGTCTGAGAAAGCTCTGCCGGAAGTGTTCGCCGCGATCGATGCCGAGGAAGCTGTGATCGGTGAAGCCGGACGCGCGCCGATGCAGGCGGGCGATCTGGCGTCCCAAAAGGCCGCTGAAGCGGCGGGTCATGCGATCAACGAATTGCTCAGCTTGCCGGACGAGATTCGCGACCTTGCCTTGGAGCAGGGTGGTTGGAGCTTTGCCGGTCCTGGCGTGCGTACCATGGAGCTGATGACAGATGGCCCCGCCAAGGCCCAACTCATTCGCTTAGAGCCCGGCTGCGGCGTGCCCCGTCACAGCCATGATGGCCGCGAATTCACCCTGGTCCTGACCGGTGCTTTTCACGATGGCCGTGATCGCTTTGGAAAAGGCGAAATGTGTGCCGCCGATCCCTCTGTCGAGCACAAGCCCGTCGCTGAATATGGTGAGGTGTGCATTGCGCTGGCGGTTACTGACGGCCCGCTGGCTTTCACCGGCCCACTGGGCTGGGTTCAGCGCGCGCTTGGCGGCTAAGACCAAATTATCACTGTCACTGCGGCGCTGCGCCGCTTCCCTCCAGGGCTGGTCGGACTATGCTCTGAGCCATGTCTGATGATCTGATTTTCGACGGCGACGTTGCCATTGCAGGCGGCGGCCTTGCGGGCCTGACCCTTGGCTTGGCGCTTCACCAGGCAGGCCTTTCAGTCTGCGTGGTGGATGCGCTGCCATTGGAGAGCCGCACGGCTCCGGCTTTTGATGGCCGGGCTTCGGCGCTGGCCTATACCAGCTGGCGCATGCTGGAATCGGTGGGCGCGGCGGCGCACATGGACGGCAAAGTACAGCGCATCGAAGATATTTTGATCGTCGATGGCCGGCCCTATGACGGCGTGAAGCCCGGGGGTCCGGGCCGCGACCAGCTGCATTTCGATCGCCGTGAGGTCTCACCAGATGACGACGGTGAGCCTTTGGGCTGGATGGCGGAGAATCGCTGGACCCGCATTGCGTTGGCCAAAGCGTGCGATGAGGTCGGCCTCGCCGTATTTGCGCCCGAGCGTGTGTCGCACATGGGCGAGGGCAAGCCGGGTCGGGCGCGCCTGCATCTGGAAAGCGGCAGAGCGATCGATGCCCAGCTGATTGTAGCCTGCGATGGCAAATTCTCCCGCCTGCGCGAGCAGGCCGGGATCCGCACGATGGGCCGGGAGTATGGCCAAAAGGGTGTCGTGCTGTCGGTAGAGCACGAAATGCCTCATGAGGGCGTGGCCTATGAGTATTTCATGCCGGCCGGACCCTTTGCGATCCTGCCCTTGCCTGGCAATCGCTCGAGCCTTGTATGGACAGAGCGCAGCGCGGCAGCCGACGCGCTAAAGGCGATGGACGATGCTCATTTCCAGGAGGCGTTGGAGGCCCGATTTGGTGATTTCTTGGGCTGGGTGAAGCCGGACAGCCCGCGTTGGACCTATCCGCTGGGCTTGAAAGTGTCTGAAACCTTCATCGCGGATCGATTGGCGCTGGTGGGCGATGCGGCGCGGGCCATCCATCCGATTGCCGGCCAAGGATTTAACTTAGGCGTTCGCGATTCTGCAGCGCTGGCCGAGACCCTTGTCGAGGCGAAGCGTGCGGGACTGGACCTTGGCGCACGGGCCTCACTGCAGCCTTATGAACGCTGGCGCAAAACCGATACGGCGGCCTTGTCGATCGGCACGGACGTCTTCAACACGCTGTTTTCCAACGACCATGCATCGGTGCGGCTGGCCCGTGGGTTGGGCGTGTCTGTTGTGGATAAGATCCCGCCAGCCCGGCAATTCTTTATGCGAACCGCGGGCGGCGAAACGGGGGATCTGCCCGCGCTGCTACGCGGTGAGCGGTTGAGTCTGTAGGCGTTCAGCTGACTCAATCGTCCTGGACCTGCTTCGCGTCCACGATGACACGGCGTCACGTCCGCTTTTTCGGCGGTCCCCAGACATGCTCTTTGGTCTCTTTTGGTCCACCTGGCATGATTGGCCGCTCTGGATAACCTCCCAGATTGAGCTGGCGATCGTAGAGCGCAACGGCACACGCGACGGATAGATTCACGCAGAATTTGGTGGGGATTTTCACCACGTGAGCGCAGCGCGCCAGCATATCCGGCGAAAGGCTGCCGCGCTCCGGGCCCATCACATACGCAGCCGCGCGGGGATGTCTGAAGGTGGGCAGCTCAACAGAGTCCTCGGTCAGCTCAACACCCACAAGCTGGCAGCCCTTCGGCAGCAATAGCTCGTCGACACGATTCCAGCTGTAATAGGGCAGGTTTAAAGCTGTTTTGGCGGTATCGGTCTGGAACATTTCCTGGGCCCGGTCTTCGGCTTTGACCGAAAACACAAAACTGGCCCCGAAGGCATGGGCGGTGCGCATCACCGCTCCCAGATTGCGAGCCTTTGAGGCGCCCTCCACGCCGACTGCGAAATACCCTTTCATGGACAGCAGCGATAACCGGCCTCGCGGCCAGGGGTCAATGAGTGCGTGCTAGTGCGCGCTGACCGGCTGTGCTCCATGGCTCACCGCGGCCTCAAAGGCCGCGTCACGATCTGAGAAGATCGCTCGGCGCACACCGTCTTCGGTGTGCACGGCGTACAGGACCGCATCGTCGGGCAGCTCTATGCCGGTCTCAGCCGCCTCCAGGCGGATGTCTTCAGCCAAGACTTCGCGCACATACACCAGCGGGGCGACATCAGCGGCGTCCGGGGTCGGGGTTTGAGCATCATTCATCGCAAAAACAGCCTCAAATCGTCTCAATGCTTACAGGTTTGATGTGGATACAAAGCAGGCCCGGTTCAAGGTCCGGGTCCGAACGGGTGATGTGGGTTGTCTTGAATGCAACCGGACCATAGCGTGGTGCCCGACTGTTTGATTTGGAGTATTTATTCATGCTGCTTGCCGCAATTGCCGCGCTGACCCTTTCAGCTCAAGCCGCTGAAATCCCATCTGAGACAACCGCCTTGGAGCAGGTGTCCGCTGCGATGGCCTCAGGAGAGGTGTCGACGCCGGCCTTTCGCGCGGCTGTCTCGATCGTGCTGTCAGATGCCGCGTCCGGCGATGCGGAATCGATGAATTATGCTGGTGTCCTGATGCAGCGCGGTCTGGCGACCTCAGAGCGTAGCGCTGAAGACTGGTACCGAGCGGCGATCGGGAGCGGTGACAAGGCTACATCAGAGGCCGCGGCGATAAATCTGGCGTTGATGCTCTATGTGACCGAGGGCCGTGCCAGCGAAGCGCGCAGCCTGCTTGAAGCGATTGAAAGCCCCGAACAGCATCTCCTGCCCATGGTGCATGGCTATCTGGGATATGACTATTTGACGGGTGTGGGGGGCGACGCCGATCAGGAGCAGGGCCGCGCCTTCCTCAACAGCGCCGTCGCCTTCGGCTTCTCCAACGCCTTTATTCTGGAACGCTATGCGGAGTTCTGGCTCAACCCGCCAGAGGGCGTAGAGCGGCGCCCCGACCGCGCCGATGAGCTGTTTCGCCGGGCCATCGATGCCGGCAGCGTGAACGCAGCCTGGCGTCTGGGCATGCTGTTTCTGGACATCGGCCGTCCGGAGACGGAGGCCTACAGGCTGGTCAGCTGGGCGGCTGATCAGGGTGACACGCAAGCGATGATCTCACGCGGCGTCATGCTGGCGCTGGGACAAGGTGTCGAGGCTAATCCCGTTGAGGCGCGCGACTGGTATTTGCGCGCCGCGCGCGCAGGATCAGCGCACGCCTTTCGGTCGCTGGGCGGGATGTGGGCGCGGGGCGAAGGCGGCGATACCAATATCGCGCTAGGCTTTGCTTTGCTGGACATGGCTGCGGCTGCAGGCGATGAGCTGGCGGTTCAGGTGGTCGAACGTCTGGCCGAAGAAGGTGTCGCAAGGCCCTCTGAAGCTGATATTGGCCAGGCGCGCGAGGCATTCCTGGCCGCTGAAGATTTGAGCGCGGACGGCTTTTACTGATCCTGGCGGCTGTTCGCCATGCGAGGCCGGCTAGCGTGGCGTCTGGCTTACTTCGTCATTCCCGCGCAGGCGGGAACCCAGAGCCAAAAACGCCATGCCCACCTTCTCTTTCCCGACGAGAGTCGGGATCCAGAGCGCTGAAACGCTACGTTCTGTCATCTCTGGGTCCCCGCCTGCGCGGGGATGACGAAGTGGGGTTGGCGCGCTTGTGCCTTTTCATGGCGCTCCATCCATCCTCATCCTGAGGAGGCCGAAGGCCGTCTCGAAGGATGCAAGCCCCCTCCGTCAGCTCCGCTGACACCTCCCCCGTGAACGGGGGAGGACACCAATCGAGCAGCGCTTCAAGAGCTCAGCGATGGTCTCGAGCATGTGATGAAGGCTGAGGGGGCGATCATCGCGCCCGCCCGACCGGATGGGAGGGAGGACAAGCAAAAACGAAGCTCGCGCAGCGAGCGAAGGATGGTGGAGCCAGGCGGAATCGAACCGCCGACCTCTTGAATGCCATTCAAGCGCTCTCCCAACTGAGCTATGGCCCCGAAACCTTCTTCGAAGGGGTGAGCATTGGGTCGCTCACCGTTTCGAGAGCGCGGAACATAGTCACCCGCACCGGCCCGATCAAGCGTCGAGTCAGCACCGGCTGCATACGCTGCGCCTAGTCTTCGTCGTCATCCCCGCCGAGGGCGACATCGCCCAGGCCGTCATCCTCGTCATCGTCGAGCAAGAGGCCATCGTCTTCGCTGTCATCGTCAAGGTCAGCTTCGTCGTCAGAGAAGCCTTCGAGGTCGTCAGCGCCGTCGCCAGACGCCGCAGACTTTGTCGGAGCAGCATCGTCACCGTCCTCGTCGTCCTCGCCCATATCCAGCGGAACCTCATCAAGCTCAGGCGTATCGGCATCCGCGTCCTCGTCTTCTTCGGACTCGTCCTTTGCCGCAGCGTCTTCTTCTTCCTGAGGCTTGGCGGCTTCTTTCGACGGTTTAGGCGTCTTAGTGACAACCTCTTCAAAGAAAGAAAGCGGATATTCCATCCCGGTATAAGGCGATACGATAGGATCTTTATTCATATCGTAAAACTTCTTGCCGGTTTCCGGGCAGACGCGCTTCACGCCAAGGTCGGCTTTAGGCATTGCGAAACGTCCTCGCTGAATAGACGGTTTAAACGGAGCGGAGCGGCAGTTGCCACGTTCTCGGCGTGCTGTCAAAACCGTATTTCTTTTATCCATCGACTCAAGTCCAAAGAGCGCCTTTATGAGCTTTATGTCCTCTTCTATGCCTGTGCGTCCCAGCGGGGCGAGAACCGCAAGGCTTTCAACGGGTTTGACCGGTCGCCTGCGGGCTGCCGCAGACAAGTCGATCTCTCACCGGTCGCTGATTTTTTCTGCCATGGCCGAAGGGGAAAGCCGGATTGAGGGTCTGCTGGAGAGCGATGATGTGCTCGCGACGGCTGGCGCGGTCGCGCAGTTGGGGGCCAGCGTCACGCGAGACGAGGATGGGGCCTGGCGTGTCTGTGGGGCTGAATGGCGGACGCCGGCTGGGCGGCTCGATCTTGGCAATTCGGGTACGGGCGTGCGTTTGCTCATGGGCGCGGCGGCCCGGTTCGACCTCGATGCAGTATTCACCGGGGATGCCAGCCTATCCTCTCGGCCCATGGCCCGGGTGCTGAACCCCTTGGCCGAGATGGGCGTGCGAAGTGAGGCGGCTGACGGCGGGCGGCTGCCGGCCCGCCTCTTTGGCACCCGTCGTCTGACCGCCATCGACTACACGCCTCCGGTGGCGTCTGCGCAGGTAAAAAGCGCCGTTCTGCTCGCGGGCCTGGGTGCCGAAGGCACAACAATCGTGCGCGAGCCACGCCTGACGCGCGCCCATACCGAGACGATGGGCCCGCTCTATGGCGCTCAATTCCACGTGGAGCGGGAAGGCTCGGGCAGCGTGGTCCGCGTCACGGGCGGTGCAGCCCTGAAGGCGCACGACCTCTCAGTCCCCGGTGACCCGAGCTCGGCCGCTTTCCTGGTTGCTGCGGCGCTGATCACACCGAACAGTGATGTTGTGATTGAGGGCGTGATGGCAAATCCGGCGCGCTCCGGGCTCTATGAGACCTTGGCGGACATGGGCGCGGACATCGAGTTAAAGCCAGCTGGCAACCGCGCCGGCGAGACGCTAGTCGACATTCATGTGAAGTCTGGTGCGCTAAAGGGCGTCGAAGTGCCGCCGGACCGCGCGCCATCCATGATTGATGAATATCCGATCCTGTCGGTAATCGCGGCCAATGCAGAGGGCCGAACCACCATGCTGGGCCTGGAAGAGTTGCGCGCGAAAGAAAGCGATCGCCTGGCGGCGTCGGCGAATCTACTGGCGGCCAATGGAGTCTCTCTGACGCTTGGCGATGACCACCTGATCGTAGACGGGTGCGGGGCGGGCGGAGTGCCTGGTGGCGGAATGGTTGAGACGTTCCACGATCACCGCTTGGCCATGAGCGGACTGGTGATGGGGTTGGCGTCCAAGGCCCCCGTCACCGTCGATGATGTCGCGATGATCGCCACCAGCTATCCCACGTTTTTTGACGATATGGCGAGGTTGGGCGCGGTGATTGGGGAATAGGCTCCGCCCCTGCCAATCGAAACGAGGAGCCGGGGCCTCGCCTTAAGGCTCCCGCATCTCTCGGTCATAGACCAGGCGCGCGGTTTTGACGGAGTCCATCTGATCGTTCGACCAATAGACGAGCGGTTTCAAGGCCCCCACCAAGTCCTGACCCAATGGCGTCAATCCATAAGACACCGCGATTGGCGGGCCTGGATCGACGGTTCGCGTGAGGTAGCCGTCGCGCTGCAGCGCACGCAGATTCTCGGTCAGGACCCGCTGGGTGATGTCGCCGATACAGCGTTTGATCGCCCCAAAGCGTTTCGGCTCATCCTCCAGTGCAAGCAGGATGATCATGCGCCACTTGCCGGTCACGTTCGAAAGAACGGAGCGGATCGGACAATTGGACGCTTCAGCGGCACTTTCGACACCCACAGGGAGCATGGCGAACCCAGTTCGATTTGAATACCACTTCAGACTAGCTCCTTCATCCCCTTCAGATCAAGCAAATCCTAAGGAAGGTATGCTGATGGATACTGGGTATTAAAAAAGTGCGTAATTGAAACATGGTGCGGTTTTGATACCACTATGCCTCCAACCGATCTGGAGGAGATATCCATGACCCCCAAAGAGCTTGTCCTTGCCTTATTCACAGCCGCATTCGTTGATCATGACCCTGAAGCGGTCATGCCGCGGGTCCATCCCGAATACGTCCAGCACAATCCGCAGGTCGCGACCGGCCGCGACGCTCTAATGGGCCTGATCCCCCTCGTGGAGCAGTCTGGCATGACCGTCACCACCCACCGAGTCATCGCCGAGGGCGACCTGGTGGTGCTGCACAGTCAATTTGATAATGCCCATGCTTTTGGTGCGCCCTCCCTGGCGGCGTTTGATGTCTTCCGCGTGGAAGATGGTGTGGTGGTGGAGCATTGGGACAATCTCCAGCCCATCCCCGATGCCACGGTCTCCGGGCGCGGCATGCTGGATGGGCCAACCGAAATCACCGATCTGGACCAGACCGAAGCTAATAAAGAGCTCGTTCTCGGCTTCGTGGTGGACGTGCTGGGTGGCGCAAATCCCAGCAACGTCACCGCCTATATGGATCCAGAGGTCTATATGCAGCACAACCCAAACATCGCTGACGGCTATGCCGGTTTGGTGGACGCAATCGAGAGCTTTGCGGCGCAGGGTCAGGTGATCACGGCGTTTGAACCGCGCCTTGTGGTGGCGGAAGGTAACTTCGTCTTCGTCGCGTCTGAAGCGGTAATGGGCGGCGATCCGTGGGCCTTTTTCGACCTGTGGCGCGTTGAGGACGGGCTGATCGTTGAGCATTGGGACGTGGTGTCGCCGATCCCCGAGGCGATGGCCCACGAGAACGGTAAGTTTTGAGTCTTTGTGATCTGAATTCTGCTTGTCTCTTCCCCGACGAAGGTCGGGGCCTAGAGCCACCAGACGCATCGCTCGATGACCACTGGGTCCCGGCCTTCGCTGGGAAAGAGGCCGGGGTGGGCATAGTGAGATTGCGCCGTCTCCGGGAAAGGTGACCGAAGACCACCACCGCCTAACCCCCCGCACTGACTCTCAAATCAGCGCTTCGCCTTGCCCTTTTAAGGGGAATGGAGTAGGTACGCGCGCGGCTCAGGCCAGGGTTGGCTATTCCTCCTCTGGCTTTAGCCGTTTCGCCGGACGCGCTTTGAGTGTGCGCGAGCATTCTGGCCACCCTTTCGTATCACCAGACAAATCCTGGGGCTATGAGGCGGGTGTGTCGCTCGTGTCAGCCCCAAAGCGTGTTCATTTGTAACGCGTTATCCGGCTGCTCGCGGCAGCAAGAAGGATCATTCGCCGCCGCTAGCGGCAAGTCCGCCGGACATTACCGGCTGGCCGGAAACGATTATCTCTCCCTTTGGAGCTCCTCTAACCCATGACTGAAACCGCAACTCCAACCACTGACGATTTTGCCCAAATGCTCGAAGCCAGCATGGCTGGCCGGGACATGATGGAAGGGGCCGTCGTTAAAGGCGCTGTCACCGCCATCGAGAATGATGCCGTTGTTATTGACGTTGGTCTAAAGACCGAAGGCCGGATCGCGCTTCGCGAATTCACCGGTCCGGGATCTGAAGCCCCGTCCGTCGGTGACGAAGTTGAAGTTTACTTAGAGCGCATCGAAAACGCGCTCGGCGAAGCCGTTCTGTCGCGCGATAAAGCCCGCCGCGAAGAAGCCTGGGATCGCCTGGAAAAGCAATTCGAAGGCAAAGAGCCGGTCAACGGCGCGATCGTCGGCCGCGTCAAAGGCGGCTTTACGGTCGATCTGGGTGGTGCTTCGGCCTTCCTGCCGGGCTCTCAGGTCGACATCCGTCCGGTGCGCGACGTTGCGCCTTTGATGAACAAAGAACAGCCGTTCGCGATCCTGAAGATGGACCGTCCGCGGGGCAATATTGTGGTCTCGCGCCGCGCGGTTCTGGAAGAAAGCCGTGCCGAGCAGCGCGCTGAGCTCGTCGGCCAACTGGCCGAGGGCGAAGTGCGCGAAGGCGTGGTCAAGAACATCACCGACTACGGTGCCTTCGTGGATCTGGGCGGCATTGACGGCCTGCTGCACGTTACCGATATGAGCTGGAGCCGTGTTGGTCACCCGAGCGAAGTGGTCGAAGTGGGCCAGACCGTTCAGGTTCAAATCGTCAAGATCAACAAAGACACCCAGCGCATCTCGCTGGGCATGAAGCAGCTGCAGTCTGATCCTTGGGATGGCGTTGGCGTGAAGTATCCGGTTGGCGCGACCTTCAAGGGCCGTGTGACCAACATTGCCGAATACGGCGCGTTTGTTGAGCTAGAAGCCGGCGTCGAAGGTCTGGTGCACGTCTCTGAGATGAGCTGGACCAAGAAAAACGTCCACCCGGGCAAGATCGTGTCCACCTCTCAGGAAGTTGACGTGATGGTGCTGGATGTCGATCCGGACAAGCGCCGCGTGTCCCTAGGCATCAAGCAGACCCAGCGCAATCCGTGGGAGCTGTTTGCTGAAGCGCACCCGGTGGGTGCTGAAGTTGAGGGTGAAGTTAAGAACATCACCGAGTTCGGCCTGTTCATTGGTGTGGACGAAGACATTGACGGCATGGTGCACCTGTCTGATCTCGACTGGGATCGCTCCGGCGAAGACGCCATTCAGGACTTCAAGAAGGGCGACATGGTTCGCGCCAAAGTCCTTGATGTTGACGTTGAGAAAGAGCGTGTCTCCCTCGGCGTGAAGCAGCTGGGCGGCGACCCGATGGATGAAGGTGGCCTGAAGCGCGGTGAAACCGTGACCTGCACCGTCACTGAAGTAACCTCCGGCGGCATCGAAGTCTCGATCGGGCCGGACGATCTGGTCAAAGCCTTCATTCGCAAGTCCGACCTGTCGCGTGATCGCGCCGAACAGCGTCCGGAACGCTTCGCGGTTGGCGACAAGGTCGACGCGCGCGTCACCAATATCGACAAGGCGTCGCGCCGCATCTCCGTCTCGATCAAGGCGCTGGAAGTCGCCGAAGAGAAGGAAGCGGTCGAGCAGTATGGCTCTTCGGACTCCGGTGCATCCCTGGGCGATATCCTGGGTGCCGCACTGAAAGAGCAGGACGACGACAAGTCGTAATCCAACGATCTGGGGTTTTGCGCCCCGTCCGTTTACTGAACGTCCCCCGGAGCGCCTGCTTCGGGGGATTTTCTTTACCTAGTAAGCGTTTCTGTGATTGACGACGATGTGTGGCAGGATCACAGTGTTGCGCGTTAACTATTCAAGGTGCGGCAATGATTAAATCAGAACTCATTGAGAAACTGGCGGAAGACCACCCTCACCTCTACCAGAAAGACCTCGAACGGGTCGTGAACTGCGTATTGGAGGAGATTACGCAGGCTCTGGAACGGGGAGACCGGGTCGAGCTGCGGGGCTTTGGAGCCTTTTCGGTCCGCAACCGACCGCCGCGCCAAGGCCGCAATCCCCGGACGGGCGAACCGGTGGCCGTGAAGGAAAAGCATGTGCCTTTCTTCAAGACCGGCAAAGAATTGCGCGAGCGCGTTGACGGTAAGAGCTAGCGCCTCAGCGGTTTGGCGGCCCCATCGCCTTTTTGCATTCCCATGACTGATCAATGATGAACCGCGCCCGATTTGTGTTGCTTGGCGCGGTTGTGGTGGCGCTTATCCTGTTCGTGCCCGATTGGCTGCGACCTGTCTTTGCGCCAGTGCCCACGGCGCACCAACCCGCCTTAGTGCTCGATTATGACCGCAGGCGGATCGACGAGGTCTCTCAGCAAATCCTGGCTCTGGACAGTGTCAATTCGGTCGACTTCGACAGTGTTGACTTAGGTCCGACGGTCGAGCCTCTGGTCTTGGGCGAAGTCCGCTATGACGGCCTTATTCTGATCTGGCGGCCTGAGGCGCGCTTTTCTGGCTTCGATACGGTGGTCCGCCCGCTGCGCCCTCGCTTCGGTTCGGAACCGGACCCTGCCGTGATTGACGCGGCGATGCGGGAGTTGGAAGCGTTGTTCCTAAGCCTCGACCATGGAACAGGCCTTTTCATCAGCGATGAAGAGATGCGCCGGTCCGCGCCCCGCGCTGCCAGCGATCGCTGATCACACAGATTTGATCGGTTAACCCCAGACCTTACCTGTCTCTTAACTCGTGCCCGCCACAATGGCCGCCTGTCATGCTGGCCCAGGGATATCCGCGTGTGCTGATTGCCCCTCCCTCTTCCTTCGCCCCGATGGCACAGGCCTTGGGCAGCGGCGCGGTTGCGCCGTCTGAACGTGCGCGCCCTTCTGTCGCCCAGCCTGCCGCACCGTCGCGGAGCGCCGACCGCGTCGATTTATCCGCTGGGGCCCGAAGTGCGATGGGTGAAGCGCTCTCCAAAGAGGAGCAGAAACAGGTTGATGAGCTGAAAAAGCGCGACGCTGAAGTGCGCCGCCATGAGGAAGCGCACCAGCGGGTGGGCGGTCAATATGCCAGCGCACCGTCCTATGAGTATCAGCAGGGCCCTGATGGGAAAAACTATGCGGTGGGCGGTCAGGTGATGATCGATACCGCACCGGTCGAAGGCAACCCGGATGCGACCATCGCCAAGATGGAAATCGTCAAGCGTGCCGCGTTGGCCCCGGCTGAACCGTCTGGTCAAGATCGGGCCGTTGCGGCTCAGGCGGATGCCACGGCGCAAGCCGCGCGTCAGGAGAAAATGGAAATGGACCGCCAGGCCGCTGATGCGACAGCGCGCGGCGAGCCGCCACCGGACGAAGAATTCCAAATCGAAGTTTCTGCGCCGCCCTCGGTAACCGGTGCGCCGTCCAGGACGCTGGGCGGTTACGGCCCGGCTAGGACGAATGATGTGGGTGGGCTGTTGCGGCTGTTCGCCTGATGCCGACCGGCTTGGCCTGGAGCCCAGCCTGGCTTACATCTCGCGCCATGACCGTGGCGATCAAAATCTGTGGGCTTAATGACGCTGCGGCGGTGGACGCGGCCGTGGCTGGCGGGGCGGACTATCTGGGTTTTGTGATTTTCCCCAAAAGCCCGCGCCATGTCAGTCCGGCCGAAGCCGGCGCTCTGGCCCGCCGCAAGGGCACGGCGAAGTCAGTGGCGGTGCTGGTGGATCCCACTGAGCCCCAACTTGGCGCGGTGCTGCGCGATATGAAGCCGGATTATATCCAGCTCCATGGCGGAGAAAGCCCGGCACGCTGCCTCGATGCCCGCCACTATGCCGATCTCGGGGTCTGGAAGGCGCTCGGTGTGTCCACCAACGCCGATTTGACCCAAGCCGCGGCTTATCGTGGCTCTGTCGATGGCTTCGTCTTTGACGCCAAACCACCGAAATCCGCCGATCGCCCCGGAGGCTTGGGGGAAGCCTGGGATTATGGGCTTTTGAACGGCTTCGACGCCGGCGCACCCTGGCTGTTGGCCGGCGGATTGACCCCTGAAACGGTCAGGCACGCCGTCACTCAGAGCGGTGCCAAGGGGGTAGACGTGGTCTCCGGCGTGGAATCGAGCCCCGGCGTTAAGCATATTCCTAAAATCAAAGCTTTTATTGCTGCTGTTCGGGGCGGTTGAGGGTTGAACCCGGGGCCTTTAGGCGCATGGTTACAAGCGCTCTGAGACCGATTGTGGTCAGGGCCGCCTTTAGGACTGAAACCCATGACCCAGCCCAACGCATTTTCACAGTTTCCGGACCTTGCCGGTCGCTTCGGTGAGTTTGGCGGACGCTATGTGGCCGAAACTCTGATGCCGAACATATTGGCGCTGGAAGACGCCTATGATCGCTATAAGCGGGATGCCGAATTCGTCGCTGAGTTCGATCTGTTCAGCCGTGACTTTGTGGGCCGTCCCAGCCCGCTCTATTTCGCTGAACGCCTGACCGAAGAATTTGGCGGGGCTCAGATCTGGTTTAAGCGCGACGAGCTGAACCACACAGGCGCGCACAAGATCAACAACTGCCTGGGCCAGGTGCTGTTAGCCAAGCGTATGGGAAAGACGCGCATCATCGCTGAAACCGGAGCTGGCCAGCACGGTGTGGCGACCGCGACCGTTGCGGCACGCTTTGGCTTGCCCTGTGAGGTATTTATGGGCGCCACCGATGTGGAGCGCCAGAAGCCGAACGTCTTCCGGATGAAGCTGCTGGGCGCAGAGGTGCATGCGGTCACCTCCGGTCGCGGCACGCTGAAGGACGCGATGAATGAAGCGCTGCGCGATTGGGTGACCTATCCTGATGAGACTTTCTACGTCATCGGGACTGTGGCGGGTCCTCACCCCTATCCCATGATGGTGCGCGACTTCCAGTCGGTGATTGGCCGTGAGGCTCGCGCGCAGATGCTGGATCGTATCGGCAGGCTACCAGATGTGGCCGTGGCCTGTATTGGCGGTGGATCGAACGCCATGGGCCTGTTTCACCCCTTCTTGGAGGATGAGAGCGTGCGCCTAGTGGGCGTGGAGGCGGCTGGTAAGGGCCTTAACACGCCTGATCACGCGGCGAGCCTGAATGGCGGTAAGCCCGGTATCTTGCACGGCAATAAGACCTATCTGCTTCAGGACGAGGACGGTCAAATCACCGAAGGCCATTCCATATCTGCTGGTCTAGATTATCCCGGCATCGGACCGGAGCACGCCTTCCTGCACGATATGGGACGCGCGGAGTATCGCTCGGCGACCGATGCTGAAGCGCTGGAGATGTTCCAGCTCTGCTCGAAACTCGAAGGCATCATACCGGCGCTCGAGCCCGCTCATGCGCTGGCCCGCGTCCGCGACCTGGCGAAGGAGCTGGGCAAGGATGGCACTATTCTGATGAATATGTGCGGTCGCGGCGACAAGGATGTGTTCAGCGTTGCCGGTGCCCTGGGGGTGGAGCTTTGATCACTGTGCTTGCCGCCGCCGCTGCGCTCTACAATCCGGTTTTCGAGGCCGAGCTCAATGCGCTTATCGATCCTGCAACGATCGACGGTGTTGAAGTTCAGGCCTTCTGCAGCTTCTGGACGGATCCAGACACGGGCGCAGACGCGATGAGCGCTGAGCTCGCCAACTATGCCACCGTGTGTTGGGAGTTTCCGATGACCGATCTCGATCGGTTCGGAGCGGCGATGGACACCCAGCTGACTGAGGCGCGCTGGGCGATTTCAGAGTCCATGGGCTATTCCATGGTCTATCTGCCCGTTGATCCTAGCGCCTGCCTGCAGCAAATGGTGGTTTCGCTGATGACCAAGGATGAACCAGCCGAAGCGGGCATGCGTGTCACTGCAGACACTGCTGTCATCCTCTTCATGACCCCGCGTCAAGACTTGGAGTTGTGTGAGTAGCTTTTCTTTACCGATCCATTTTCGTCATTCTGAATCAAGTTCAGGATGACGATCGAGGCACACGCCAACGCTCGCGACCTTCCCGCATACAAGATAAGACACGTCATGACCCGACTAACCCCTACTTTCGACCACTTGAGCTCCCAGAATCGCGCGGGTTTCGTGGCCTACGTCATGGCCGGTGACCCGGACGCAGGCACGACGCTGGAGACGCTGCGCGGCCTAGCCGATGCAGGCGCAGACGTGATTGAGCTGGGTGTGCCTTTCACCGACCCCATGGCCGATGGTCCCACCATTCAACGCGCCGCAATCCGGGCGCTGGACGGGGGCATGACCTTGAAGGGCGTCTTGGAGCTGGTGCGCCAGTTTCGCCAAACCCATGCCGACACGCCCATCATCTTGATGGGATATGCCAACCCCTTCCACGCCTTTGGCTATGCCCAGGCGGCCAAGGCCATGGCCGAGGCGGGGGCAGACGGCTTGATCTGCGTCGACATTCCGCCGGAAGAAGACGCGGAGCTGCGCGGAGCGCTGGATAGCCATGGGCTCAGCTTTGTACGCCTGGCTGCTCCCACCACATCCGACGACCGGCTGCCGCAAGTGGTCACGCAGGCATCTGGCTTTGTGTATTATGTGTCCACCACGGGCGTGACCGGCGCGAAATCGGGCCAAACCGCAGATATCGCTGATGCGGTCGCGCGCGTGCGACAGGCGTCAGGCTTACCGGTGGCTGTCGGCTTTGGCGTGAAAACTGCAGACCGTGCGGCTGAGATTGCCAAGGTAGCCGATGCCGTCGTGGTGGGCTCGGCGATAGTGGACGCGCTGGACCAAGATGGGGTAGAAGCCGCCCTCTCGCTGGCGGGCACCCTGGCGGACGCGACCCATGCCGCGCGCGGCGGATAACAAGAGACGAGGCGTTAGATGAGCTGGCTCCAAAGACTGACTCCACCGGGCGTGCAGCGCATGTTTGAAAAGCGCGATACCCCAGAGAATTTGTGGGTCAAATGTCCGATCTCGGGCGAAATGGTCTTCAATAAGGATTTGGAAGCGGGCTTTCATGTCACCCCGGCCGGTCATCACATGCGGATCGGCCCTGAGCTGCGCTTTAAATATCTGTTTGATTCCACCTGGACCACGACCGACATTCCCGAGGTCGCCAAGGACCCGCTGAAGTTCAAAGATGACAAGCCCTATACCTCGCGCCTGACCGCAGCCCGCAAGAAGACCAATCGCGAAGATGCGATGGCCATCGCAACGGGCCTGATTAAAGGCATCGACACCACGGTCATCGTTCAGGATTTCGCCTTCATGGGCGGCTCGCTGGGCATGGGCGCGGGCGAAGCCTTCATCAAGGCTTGTGACGTGGCGCTGGAAAAGCGCACGCCGCTGGTCGCTTTCACTGCAGCCGGTGGGGCCCGCATGCAGGAAGGCGCGCTCTCTCTGATGCAGATGCCGCGCACCACGCTGGGCATTCAGCTCCTAAAGGACGCCGGCCTGCCCTATCTTGTCGTGCTGACCGATCCGACCACGGGCGGCGTAACCGCCAGCTACGCGATGTTGGGCGATGTCCACCTGGCTGAACCGGGCGCGCTGATCGGCTTTGCCGGCCCACGCGTGATTGAGCAGACGATCCGGGAGAAACTGCCTGAAGGCTTCCAGCGCTCTGAATACCTGCTGGAAAAAGGCATGGTCGACAAGGTCGTTCACCGTCGCGATCTGCCGGAGACGCTCGGCAATCTGATGCGCATCATGTTGAAGCGCCCGGCTCCGGGTGCAAATGCGCCGGCGGTGACTGAGCCCGTTGAAGGCTGATTTTCCAAAGATCGCACCGGGCGATCGATTGACACCGATCAGGTTACGCTTTTGCGTTATTGCTCGGCATCACATGCCCATCACGGCTCGCTATTGTGCCTGAACGGGCAGCGCAACTTCGGCGCATCGCGCGCGAAGCTCGCGAAGCAAGGTGAGCGCTGCTTTCAGGGTCGCTGGGTCTAATCCTTCGGCGAGGCCCGAGCCCCATGTGCGCTGCCTGCGGTCAGCTTCAGCGTAGGCGGCCTCTCCCATTGCCGTCAGGGCTATTAGAGGTGCGCGCCTGTGATCAGGGTTGTTCTTCAATGCGGCCAATCCGTTCCTGACCAGATCATTCACCACGCGCTGGACCGCCTGACGGCTCAGCCCCATGCGTCGGGCGATCTGCGATACGGTCAATGCCCGCTCTTCCAGTGCTACTGCCCCGATGACCTGCCAGCGCGCACTGGTCAGGCCCAGGTCTGCTACCAGCGTGTCGCCAGCAGACAGCAATGCTCCGTTTAGTCGAAAAGTCTCCAGCATCAGCTCACTAACAAGGGGTTGTGGGGTTTGGGGCATCAATTCCTCTCCAATTGACAACATAATGTCAAAACGACAATGTAATGTCAATAAGTCCATTGTGGGTTTGTTTTCGAAATGGAGAAAAAACCATGAGAACTGCAGCTATGGGGCTGGCTATGGCCCTGACCCTGACGCCTGTCGCAGCCGCCCAGGTCACCCTGATCAATGTATTCGAGGTTCCTGATGGTCAGGTCGACCAGAGCATTGAGGCCTGGGAAGCGGCTCGCGACTTTCTCAGCATGCAGCCGGGCTATATCAGCACCTCCCTGCACCAATCGCTGAGCCCTGATGCGCGCTTCCAGCTGATCAATATCGCTCAGTGGGAAACTCAGGAGGCCTTTGTCGCGGCAACACGGCGAATGCGTCAGGAAGGTGTTTTTGCACCCGATGAAGGGCTGAAAATGAACCCTGCTCTCTACCAGGTCGTCAGGCGTGATGTAGGGCAATAACCCGCCTCTATCCGAGACCTGCATGCAATGGGCGGGGTCGGAGTGCGCACCCGACCCCAGCAACTTTGGCTGGGTAGGGCGGGACCGCAATGCGGTGCTCTCTTTGCGGACAGGTTCGCCCCGCGTAAAACGCTCCCATGACCACCCCTGAAACCATTGACGCAGCGCTGGAGCGCCTGGCCAGGCTGCATCCGAAATCCATCGACCTGTCGCTGGATCGGATTGAAGCGCTGCTGGACAAGCTTGGTCGTCCCCAGGACAGGCTACCGCCGACCATCCATCTGGCGGGCACCAACGGTAAAGGGTCCACTGCGGCCTTTCTGCGCGCGATTGCCGAAGCGTCTGGTGAGAAGGTCCATGTCTATTCGTCGCCTCATCTGGTGCGCTTTAATGAGCGCATCCGATTGGCGGGAGATATCGTTGACGATGCTCGACTGAAATCGGCGTTTGACCGGGTCGAAGCGGCCAATGGTGAAGACCCCATTTCCTTTTTCGAAGCCACCACGGCGGCCGCCTTCTTGCTCTTCTCGGAGACCCCAGCAGACCGTCTGATTCTGGAAACGGGGCTGGGCGGGCGGCTGGATGCCACCAATATGCTCGACGCGCCGCAATGCACGTTAATCACACCGGTCAGTCTCGATCACCAAGGGTTTCTGGGCGACACGGTTGACCAAATCGCTGGGGAGAAGGCCGGGATCATCAAACCGGGCGTGCCGCTCATTCTCGCCGCACAGCAGGCGGCGGCACAGGCTGTGATCGAGTTGGCGGCCCGACGCTTGGGGGCTCCGGTGACCGCCTGGGGGAAGCAGTTTCGCGCCTACCCAGAACGTGATCGCCTTGTGTATGAGGAAGAAGAGCTGCTTTGGGATCTGCCTGCGCCCGCGCTCCAGGGCCCTCACCAATTCGTCAATGCCGGCGTTGCCATTGCGGCCGCGCGGGCCTGCGGATATGGCCATGACGCGGTACGCGAAGGGCTGAAGTCCGCCATATGGCCCGCGCGATTACAGCCGCTCAAATCAGGCAAGCTCGCCGCCATTACCCAGGCCAAGGGCGCAGAGCTGTGGCTGGATGGGGGGCATAATCCAGCGGCGGGAGAGGCCCTGGCGGCAAGCCTTGGGCAGATGCCAGGGGCTGGAGATCGCCCCTTGGTGTTGATCGCCGGCTTTTCCGTCAACAAGAATGCTGCGGCCTATCTGCAATACTTCACGGGTATGGCCGCCCGGGTGATTGCCATCAGCTTTGGAGGCGGCCGGGACGGGGCGCAGAGTGCCCAGACCCTGGCCGAGGCCGCGCGCAGCGTGAATCTGCCCGCTCAAACTGCGGCGGGGTTGATTGAAGCGGTCCATGACGCGCTGGAGGACTACGAGCGCCCGCGCATTGTGATTTGTGGGTCGCTCTATCTGGCTGGCGAAGCGCTGGCGCTGGAGGGTGGACAGACGGTCCAAAGCACGCCGGGGTAATCCAAACTCATGGCCCGGACAAGCCGGTGCAGGACAAGGATTGAGGATGGTCGCGGTTAAACCCGCGCCACCAGCCCCTCTACGCCGCGCTCAACCAGATCCAGCACCGCTTCGAAGTCGTCCAGCTCGCCATAATAAGGATCGGGCACATCACGCCCGGCCATGCCCACTGACCAGTCCATCAGGCGGGTGATGGGGCGTTCCGGCGCGCGCAGCGCGGCCCGTCGGTTCATCAGCCAGCGCTGGTGGCCGGAATCCATGGCGATGATATGGTCGAAGCGGTGAAAGTCCTCATCTTCGACCGCGCGGGCCGCCTGGCTGGTCAGGTCGTAGCCGCGGCGCGCGCCCACTTCAATCGAGCGCGGGTCCGGGCGTTCGCCGGTATGCCAGTCGCCGGTTCCGGCGCTGTCGACCTGCAGGACTTTGCTCGCCGCTTCCGCCTTGGCGCGGGCGACCGCTTCGGCCAGCGGTGAGCGGCAAATATTCCCGGTACACACAAATAAGACGCTGACCTGACGCACAAAAGCCATCGCAAAGCCTCCGTTCGGGGAAGACGCTGCCATGGCTGCCGGGTCAGGGAAAGACCATGCCTGCGGGCGCGGTAAATATCAGCTTAGCGCTGAATCAGAGCCGGTTGGACCTGGAATTGATCGGCAATCTTCAAATCACGCGCCCAGCGCAGCTTTTCGAAAATCAGAATCGCGGTCCCATTATAGTCCACCAGCCGATTGATCAGCCCGCGGCGGGGCAGGTGCAGCGCGCTTGATGGCTCGTCATGGTGATGGTCGTGGAAAGCCTCACCGCCGGTGAGCATGGCCAGCACATAGTCGAACCAGAGCGGGGTCTTTAAGTGCCCGAAAACATTCACACCGAGGATGGTGGCGTGGAATTGAATGCCGCGCGCGATCACAGCCGAGGCGTGAAGCATCAAAGTGAGGACGATCGACCCGCCGGCCAGAAACACGATTGCATAAATCAGCGCGGGCAGCGCCAGATGCACCAACAAGGTGGCGGTATTGTAGTGCCGGTCGAAGATGGTGACGGTCTTGCTGTCGCGCAGCCACAGGGCCAGTGGGCGCTCCATGTCATTTTTATCGCGGAAGAGCAGCCAGCCCATCCAAGCCCACAGCTTGCCTTCGGCGGGGTTGTGCGGGTCGCCGGCCTTGTCCGACAGCCGGTGATGCTGGGAGTGGTAATTCACCCAGTCCTTCAGCTTGCCCTGCATGGCCACCACGCAGTTCAGCGCGGTGATCACCTTGGCAGGCCCCCAGAGCTCACCGGCCTTGTGGTGCCAGATCCGATGCAGAACGCCGATACCCAGATTGCAGATCACCAAGGTGATCGCTCCTGTGAACAGGGCGGCGAGCGCATACCACCACTGAATGGTAAGGCCCTCCAAGGCCACACCCAGCACGACGGCCAGTGTCAGGCCGATCAGGCCCAGGGCGGGGTAGAGAATTGCGGCAAAAACGCTCGGCCAATCAAGATTGGACCAGCTTTTGGGAATGGCGAGTGACCGCGGCAGCGGCTGTCTTTTCATGTCTTGTCTCTCGTCTGTTTCGATCGAGTACAGACCGCAAGGATCTGCCGTGCGCCCGCCCCAAGTCTGGAGCAAACCCTGCCATGCACTGCATCATGCTGCCAATCGCAAAAGGCCGCAGGTGCGCTCACATTATCGTGGCGCTCGACGGCTTAGCCCGGCTGCGCTATTGCGTCAGGTCGAAATGGTGGGTGCGGTTAACGCGCCCGGACCCAATCGCGTTTGAACGAAGGAGGCCCTCCATGGCCGCTAGCGAATTTCCGACCGGGACGTTGATGAAGGGCAAGCGCGGGCTTGTCATGGGCGTCGCCAATAAGAATTCCATCGCCTGGGGCATTGCCCAGCAGCTCCACGCCCAGGGCGCTGAGCTGGCCTTCTCTTACCAGGACGAAGCGCTGGAAAAGCGCGTCCGCCCACTGGTGGAAAGCTTGGGTGATGAGCCCTTCATGGTTACCGCCGACGTCACCAATGACGATAGCATGGATGCCTGCTTTGCCGCGCTGAAGGACAAGTGGGGCCAGCTCGACTTCCTGGTTCACGCGATCGCCTTTGCCGGCAAGGACGAGCTGGTGGGAAGCTTCACACACAACACCACACGCCTGGGGTTCCAGCGTGCGATGGATATTTCGGCATACTCCTTCGTCGATACTGCGCGCCGCGCCAGTGAGATGATGCCGTCGAAAGAAGACGGGGGCGGGGCCATGGTCTCGCTGACTTATCTGGGCTCAGAGCGCGTTGTGCCGAACTATAACGTGATGGGAGTCGCTAAAGCGGCTCTTGAAGCGTCCACCCGCTACATTGCCCGTGATCTCGGCCCGCAGGGTATTCGCGTCAATGCGATCTCTGCCGGTCCGATGCGGACGCTGGCCATGGCCGGCATTTCCGGTGGCCGCACGCTGATGAAGACCGGAAGGGACTGGTCCATGCTCAAAGAGGACACCACAATAGAAGGTGTTGCAGGCTCTGCCCTCTACCTGCTGTCCGACCTGGGCCAGTCGTGTACCGGTGAAGTTCTGCACGTGGACGCTGGCTTCCACGCGGTCGCTGTGCCTGACATCGAGGAGTAATCCTCTACATTCTGCCATGGCTCGGTTTATCTGGCCCGGTGTTGCCCGGTGGCCAAGCGTTCTCAGCCCCTGCAGCTTTTGCTGTGGGGGTTTTGCTTTCCGTTGTTTAACGAGGATTAGGCGTCCAAAGTCGCTACGAATCCCACGCGATGAATCGCCAATGGGGGGAGTAATGCTGAGGACAGCAGGGTTAGCTGGGGCACTGGCTCTGGCGATGTGTTTCAATCCAATGGCGCAGGCCGTTGGCGATCCAGCTGAGATCGAAGCGTCTGAGCCGTTTTCGAATTCGCCCTTCGCGCCTTTTTTCGGACGTTGGACGCTGAAGGATGATCAGTTTCAGCAGGTCTGGGATGGCCAAACCCTCGAAACGCTGACGATACCCAATCACTTCACCGATTGCGGCCCGGTGAACACGTCGATGAGCGTGTTATGCGTCGTCGACGCAGGCGGATTTCGAGGTCACATCCTTTGGGGCTATGACAGCGATGAGGGCACGCTCGCCCATCTTTCGCATTTCGGGGCGTCTCGCCTCGGGGTTGGAACGGGACGCCTCTCGGATCAGGGCGATCTGTTAATCACCGTGCGTTTCTCCGACGAGCCGGAGGGCACGTATCGCGACTATGTGTATCGCTGGCTGGATGCAGACCGCTATTCGATGGTGTCCACCCAGTTCGGGCCTGAGGGCGAGCCAACAGGCAACTGGTATGGCGGGACTTTCGTGCGCGTTACACCTGTCGCGCCTTAAGGGGATTCCGAAGCCCTATGATCCAGCTTTACCCCTTGCGGATGCTTGCGCGGTTTCAGGCCGAACAGCGGGCGCAAGACGCCGACGCGGCGGATCAATTCGAAGCCCGCAAAAGAGCCCGCAAAGGTGATTGTGGTGAGGAGGATGAACTCGGTCCATACCCCCAGTTCCAGCCGCGCCAGGCCATAGCCGGCACTGACCGTGATCGTCTGATGTAGAATATAGACCGGGAAGATCGCTTCGGTGAGATAGCGGCGAACCGGCCCATCTCCGGTGAAGAAGCGGCGTGCGAGCCCGAGCAGCGCCACGATCACAATCCAGGCATAGATTACTCGCCCGGCCCGCGCGATCCACATCACGACCACGTCCTGAGAGACCTGCTCCCAATTGACCCAGGCAAAGGACAGTGTCGCGCCTAAAAGGACGACACCAACCGCCGCATAGGGCAAGTTTCTGTCCACGGCTTTCCAAAAGCCTTCAGCCTTGGCGGCCCAAAGCCCGAATAGCAGGATGGTCAGGCTGATCGCGTGATTGGCCCAGTCCCAGGTGAGATTGTGGGTGGTCTCAAAATGCGGCACCAAAAAAACGCGATAGGTCAGGAAGGGCAGCGTGGGAATGAGCAGCAGGAAGACCGGCGATAGGGGAGAGGCCCACATCCGATTCATAAGGGGCCCAGTCACCGCGCCGATCCCCTTCAACACCGGCCAGAACAGCGCCACCATCCCTGCATAAACAAAGAGATAGACGACGTACCAGAGATGGTTCCAGGTCGGCACTGCGATGCCGGCAATGTCCCAACTGGTGATGTATTGCGGCCAGAAGACGAGGATGCCGGGCTCAATCTCGCTCATTTCGCGCAGCTGGAAATAGGTTTGCGGCATCACCACCACGAGCATGCCGAAAAGGATCACGGGAAGCAGTCGTACAGCCCGCTCCCTAGCGAATATCAAGGCTCCGCCTTTGTCGAGAAGATAAGCAAAAGCAACCCCAGAGATGAAGAAGAGCAGCGACAATCGCCAGGGGTTCACAAGCATCATCAGCGGTTCGGCCGCCGGGCCCGCATGCGGGCTTTTCACATGCCAGCCCCAGCTCACATAGAACATGCCCACATGGTAGAAAACCAGAAGCATGAAGGCTGCGATCCTCAGCCAATCTAGATCGTATCGCCGGCTGGACGGGGCGGGGACCGGGTTGGTCATGGACATGGGCAGGCTCCGTTTTCGTGTGGCCCAAATCCTTGCTCGATCAACACCATTGCCACCATCGCGCGGGGGCCGGTGACGGCCCGGCGGGCTGAGTCACTGCGGTGCAGGGACGAGCGGCGGAGTAGAGGGACAAGCGGCGGCGCGCCGGCTTGCCCCGGATCGGGGCTCACGCAACACTTACGCCATGACCCAGTCCAGTTTTGACCGCGAACAAGCCGCCGAGCGGCGTGTGGGGCGTACCGCCTTCCTGGCCAATCTTGTTGTGGTGCTCGGCATCTGGGTGATTAGCGCGAGCTCGATTCTCACCCGATGGGAGATTGAGAATGTCCAGGGCTCCTGGCTCGAGCCCTGGGTGCTGGAGGGCACCAGCCCGCTGATTGCGGTTCCGCTCTTCTTTATGGTCCGCTGGTTTGAGCGTCAGGCTCCTCTGGGGCGCACGGACTGGCTCAAAGCGCTGCCGATACACGCTGCGGGGGCCGTTCTGTTCTGCACATTGGTCATCGCCTGGATGGCGATTTTTCGCGCCACCGTCTGGCCGCCGCTCTTTGGCCATGGCTACGATCTTTTCGATGATGGCCTGGTCCAAGTCTATATCTACGAATTCCGCAAGGTCTTACCAGGCTATCTGGGACCGCTGGCGCTGATCTATTTCGTGCGCCAGCTGGAGTTCACCAAATTGGAGCGTGATGCAGCGCTGGAGGAGGCCCGCCAGACCCATCGTCTGACCCTGAAGTGCGGTGGCCGGACGATCTTTGTCGAGGCCGACAGCTTTCAGACTGTCAAGGCGGCGGGCAATTATGTTGAGATCCAGCTCGCCACCGGCCGCCAGCTGGCGCGCCTGACGCTGGCCGAGCTCGAACGTCAGCTGAAAGATGCCGGCGTTGACGTCGTGCGCGTCCACCGCTCCTGGCTGGTCAACCGGGCGAGCATTTCAGAAGTCACGCCTACCGGCGAAGGCGATGTCACCATCACGCTGAGCAATGGCGACACTGTGCCGGGATCGCGGCGGTATCGAGAGGGGTTGGCGGCGTAGCGCGAGAGCCAGATATCCTCCCCGTAAACAGGGGGAGATATCTGGCTCTCGCGCACAGGGCCATTCAAAAAAACCCCCGCCGGACTACTCCAGCGGGGGCTCTTTTATGCAGCTAAGCTTCAGCCCTATTCGATGGCGGCGTCGCCTTCTTCTGCGGCAACCTCCTCGTCGTCATCTTCGCGGTGCGGGATGACCTGCTCATCGGGCTTCACATAGGTGTCGAGCCATTCGATGGACTCCGCTAGCACGTGAAGCACGCTCTCGCGGGCGCGATAGCCGTGGCTTTCATAGGGCAGCATGACCAGGCGTGCGGTTCCAGCATTGCCCTTCACAGCCGCGAACATGCGCTCAGACTGCATGGGGAAGGTGCCGGAATTGTTGTCGATCTGGCCGTGGATCATCAGCATGGGTTCATCGATCTGATCAGCGGCCATGAAGGGGGAGAGCTCGAAATAGACCTCAGGCGCGGCCCAGAAGGTCCGGCGCTCGGCCTGGAATCCAAACGGGGTGAGCGTGCGATTATAGGCTCCTGACCGGGCGATACCGGCCCGGAACAGATCGCTTTGCGCCAGCAAGTGCGCCGTCATGAAGGCCCCATAAGAGTGGCCGGCGATCGCGGTGCGTTCGCCATCGCCAAAGCCGCGCTCAACCGAGAAGTCGATAGCGGCTTCAGCGCTCAACACCAGCTGCTCAATAAAGCTGTCATTCACCGTCTCCGGATCATCGCCGACGATCGGCATGGTGGCGTTTTCGAGAAGGGCATAGCCCTGGGTCACCATGAAGCGCGGGCTGGTGCCGCCCACGCGGGCAAAGCGGTGCTCTGAACCGCGCACCTGACCCGCGGTCCGGGCATCGTTGAACTCGCGCGGATAGGCCCAGACCAGTAGTGGCAGTGGTCCGTCGCGTTCGGCGTCATAGCCGGCCGGTAGATAGAGCGTGGCCGACAGCGGTACACCATCCTCACGCTCATAGGTGACCAGCTCGCGGCTGATTTCATTGAGCTGCGGATGCGGGTTTTCGAAATTGGTGACGTTCGCGACGTCTCCCCCCGAGTGACGGCGGACATTGGGCGGCGTCACCGGATCCTCGTAAGAGGTCAGGAAGTCCGTGCCATCCGCAGACAGGATGTCGATGACCCTCTCATAATTGTCGCCGGAATTGCGCCACAGCTCTTCAGCCTCGAAGCTCTCGAAGCTGACCCGATTGAGGAAGGGACGGTCTCCCTCCGGCGTGGCCCCGGTCCCGGTATAGTACATATGGCCGTCGATCACCGCAGCGACCGACCGGCCAAACTCGTTGAAGGTCGACAGCGGGCTGCCGGGGTCGGCATAGGCGTCCTGCAGGTTCCGCTCTTCGGCGAGGCGCGGTTCGCTGCCCGGATTGGCGAAGTCGACAACCCAGCGGCGAAGGACACGGGTGTCGCGGTCATATTCTACGGCAATGCCCAGCTCACCTTCGCTGGTGAAGCCGGTGCCGTAATAGCGGTCTTCAAAGCGCGCGACTTCCACCGGCTCACCGTTAAACGGCGCTTCCAGAGACCAGACGCTGTCGCGCTCATCGGTTTCCACGCGCGGGTCGCCGCCATCGAGCGCTTCAGACCAGATCACCTGGGCCTCATGGCTGGCCTGCCAGTCGAAGCCACGGCGGCCATCGACAACGCCACCAATTGGCACATCGTCAGCGATCGGCTGGAATCCCAGCTCAGCCACCGGCGCGCCATCAATCGTCCAGACCGAGGCGCGGTCGGCAAAGCGCGACCACGGCACGTCATAGGAGAAGGGCGCTTCCAGCTCGCCGATCAGGATGTAATCGCCACCCGGAGCCGGCTCGACATTCCAGTACAGGCCCGGCTCACCAATATCACGGGCGCGGCGGCCATCATGGCGGACGCGCACGATCTGGGTTTCCGCCATCCAGGCGAACAGCGCCGCGTCATCCTCGTCTTCCAGCAAGTCCTGATAGGTGCGCACCGGTGCTTCAATGCCGGAGGCTTCCTGAATGACAGGGCCAGCAGGCACGCGCGGAGGCTGAGGCTGGGCTCCGCGGTCCTCGGGGATGGTGTTCACCAGCAGATATTCGCTGTCCGGCATCCAGTCGACGGCGTCAAAGAGCGCGTTGACGCCTTCAGAGATCACCTCGCGCGCGCGGCCGCGTTCCACATCGACGACCCATAGGCTGATCGTGTCGTCACGCGTGACCATGAAGGCGGCCTTGGAGCCATCTGGCGACCAAGTGAAGCCTGACAGACCCACATCCTCAGGCGTCTCGATGTCGCGCTCGCGGCCGGTTTCCAGATCGATGACCGACAGGCCGGTAATGGTGCGCGGGCCGTGGCGGCCGTTGGTGCTGGCGTCCAGGCGCATGCCGGCCAGCCGCTCCATCGGTCGGGCCAGCTCGGACACCGGTGGCAAGGATTCTCGATGCAACAGGAGCAGATGGCGCTTATTGGGTGACAGCGTGGTGGCGGGCGCGTTCGGCGCATCCACAATGTCCACAATATCCTGTGGCGGCAGGCGATAGCCGTCTTGCGCCAGAGCTGTGCCAGCGGTCAGCGCGCTGAGCGCGACACCGGCCGAAAGGGTCTGGAAAATCGACATAAAACCTCCCCGTTTTGTCGTCGGCGGGGAGGATAGGCGGTGGAGGCAGTCTTGGGTGTGAAACTTCTGTAAGGGGTGGACCGGAATCAATCTTGACCACAGACTTCTCAATCGACCTGCATCGGCAGCCACGCGATCACTGAACTGGGCTTTGAAAAGCGGAGAGACCCTCATGCTTGAATCCATACGTGAGCATGTGAAAGCAGCTCATGCCCTATCCGCATCCAAAGACCGAGTTGATTATTCAGACCAGGTCTACAGTTTCGCAGTCTCAAAGATCACTGATCTTTATGAAACTCTGTACGAGCCCGCTTTGTGTTTGATCCTTGAGGGCGCGAAACAGACCATCATTGATGGGCGCACACTGGAACTGAGACCGGGCGACTCTGTGCTTATAAGCCATCACGTCCCCGTCCACGCGCGAGTTACCGACGCCCCTTATCTGGCGCTGATCCTAAAAATTGAGATGCGCGTGATCCGCGGCCTTCACGCTCAGATGAAGCACTTGGGGTCAAAGGCAGAGCGAGCATACGCTGTCTGTGCAACGCAGGCGGACCGGGCCCTGCTCCAAGTGATCGATAGATTGCTAGGCATTCTCGACGACCCTGTCGACGCTGCGCTGCTCTTGGACAGCGTGCATCAAGAAATGCATCTCCGCCTGCTTCAGGCCCCGCATGCGGTCATGCTGCGGGAACTTGCCGAGCGCGATAGCGGGGCATCGGCCATTGCACGCGCGATCGACCACATTCGCGCGAACTACTCGAACCAGGTTTCGATTGTTGACGTTGCGTCGCATGTTGGCATGAGCGAGTCCTCATTCCATCAGAAATTTCGCGAGGTGACGGGCACCACGCCGCTGCAGTATCTGAAGTCTCTGCGCCTCTTCGAAGCGCATAACATGCTGTTGCTGGACAATATAACCGTGACATCTGCAGCCTTTGCGGTCGGGTATGAGAGCCCGAACCATTTCAGCCGTGACTTCTCAAAACGCTTTGGTTTTCCTCCAAAGGATGCTCGGAGCCATGCTGGCTAATGAAGAACAAGCGCCCCTCGGGTGAGGGGCGCTTGCAAAGCGTGGGGGAGAAGGGTCTGCTAAGCGATGCTTCGCGCAAGGGAGCCGTAGCTCACATCAAAGACCTCGCCGGTGACCTTGCTGGTGCCCTCACTGGCGAAGAACTTGACCGCGTGGGCCACGTCTTCGGGTTCAACATGGCCGACAGGGATAGGGTTTCCTGGCTCGAGCATCTCCGACACCATCTGGAAGGTCGGGTTTTCGACATTTGGCATCATACGCCCGAGCACAACCGGATTGTTCGCAAGCGGCGTATCGGCGAGCCCTGGGGCAACAACGTTACACAGGATATTGGATCGCCCGTAGGAAAGGGCTGCAGACTTGGCGATGCCAATCAGGGCCCATTTCGTCGAGGTGTACACGGGGAAAAGCTCATTTCCCATCCGTCCCAGGGCGGATGAAATATAAACAATTCGACCGGAGTTCTGAGGCTGCATAATCGATACAGCCGCCTGGGTGGTTTTCACAGCACCGGAAACATTGATCTCAAAAACGGTGCTGATCTCCTCTGACGAGAATTCTTCCATGCGTCCGATTTGTGAGATGCCCGCATTCACAACAACAACGTCAAGACTTCCGAAGCGTTCGGCAACGGTCTCCATTGCACGGCGCTGTGCGTCATAGTCCCGTACGTCGCCTTTGAAGCTCAGGCAGCGAACGCCAAGCGCTTCGACGGTTGATCTAGCCAATTCAAGGTCCTGGTCCGAAGCGAGCGGATACTGGACATGGGCCAGGTTCGGCGTTGCAACATCGAAAAGCGCAATATCCGCGCCCGCCGCGGCAAAAACCTTCGCGGTCGCTAGTCCAATCCCGCGCGCGCCCCCAGTGATGAAGACCGACTTGCCTGCAAACTCTCTCGCGGCACCTTGGTCGTGCATGGGTTGCGCGGCTGCACCCGCCGCACTTAAAGCCGCTGCCGCGGCTATGGCTGCTGCGACGGCTCCTCCAGTCAGCACCGCACGACGCCCAATATTGGTGGTACGACGCTCGGTGGCCTCATTTACGGTTTCACCGTTATCGGCTCTGTTCCCAGTCTTTGCCATGATCGCCTCCTTCTTGTTGTTGCGACACATGCAGAGGTAAATCCCGGTCGCGGCGCGTGCGTGATTGATTCTCCGCAAGCCGTGCCACTTCCTCCAAACAGAGTGGGAGCGGACGAAAAACCCCCGCCGGATCGCTCCGACGGGGGTGTCTGATCGTACAGGACGCCTCAGGCCTTAGCCTTCGTCGTCCTCCTTGATCTCTTCGTTGGTCTTCTGGCCCACCAAATGTGCAGAGATCATCCGCTCCCACATTGTTTGCGCCACATGGCGTCTTGAATGCAGCGCCTGCCGTTCTGGGCTTCATTCAGGCGTTGGGTCCGGCTTTCACGGTTGGCGCTTAATTCCAAGATACGGGTCTCAAGGCGCTCGATTTCACCCTCCAGGCGGCCGATCTCTCGGCCGTTCTGGATTTGGCGCAAGATCGCCTCGGCATTGTCAACGATGATGCCCCCAACGCTGGGTCGTTTGGGCCGCCTGGTCTCATCGTGTTGCACCGGGCTTAGCCGTCCGGGCATTGGCATGTCACCCCGTAGGCTGACAATCCGGTCGTTGTGGTTGGCGATACGGATTTCGTGACTTCGAATTTGAGCGTCGAGGCTTCGAAGCAACCTTTCATCCTCGGCAACCGATACAATGGCCCTTATCCGCTTCTCCCGCAGCTCTTCACAGCTGAATTGCACCATGAGATCGAGGTTGCAGCGTGTCATATAATTCCTCCATTATGAGAATTATAGTCTACGACTACACGCAAGGGGCGAGGACAAGAATGCATCTATCCCGGCAAGGCCTGATGAGTCTGACCGCCCTTCTTGTCGCCGCTTGCGGTCAAACCGAAAGACCTGAGCCCATTCCAATCGAGATTCCAGACTATTTCGTTTGCATACAGAACTACTCAGGCGATGTTGAAATCATGGGAGCCACGATTGATCGTGGAGACCCAGACGCCATCCTTTGCG
Source organism: Oceanicaulis sp. (assembly GCA_028280165.1). Classification (GTDB taxonomy): domain Bacteria; phylum Pseudomonadota; class Alphaproteobacteria; order Caulobacterales; family Maricaulaceae; genus Oceanicaulis. The sequence continues at coordinate 64,526 of JANQMI010000034.1, forward strand.
GCTTGGGGTTTGAGTGGGGGCGCGGCCTTGAAGTCGCAGAATTGACATTGCTCTATCGGTACTATCGGGCAACGGGCCAGGAACCCGTAGGGCTGGACGAGCGCATACGTCGGCAGGTTCGCAATGAGCTGGCGGTCCGTCTGGAAATCGCTCATGACCTGAGCCCGGAGCTCACCCCTTTTCCGTTCGATAGTCAGGGGTGTCCGGTCTATGACGAGGTCGCCATCGAACTTCTGCTGCGGGTCCAGCCAGATGGTCAAATGCGCTGCAATCCGCGCCGACGGTGGTGGCGGGGATTGATGGACTGAATAAAAAACCCCCGCCGGATCGCTCCGACGGGGGCTTTGTTTTCGATCGTGCAGAGCCTTAAAGGCCCCGCAAGACGCCTCAGGCCTTAGCCCTCGTCATCCTTTTTGATCTCTTCCCCGGTCTCCTGGTCGACGGTTTTCATCGACAGCTTGACCTTGCCGCGATCGTCGAAGCCCAAGAGCTTCACCCAGACTTCCTGGCCTTCGCTGACCACGTCAGAGGGGTGACCCACACGCTCATTCTTCATCTGAGAGACGTGCACCAGGCCGTCCTTGGGACCGAAGAAGTTCACAAAGGCACCGAAGTCGACGACTTTGACGACCTTGCCTTTGTAGACCTTGCCCTCTTCCGGCTCAGCGGTCAGGGAGTGGACCCAATCCATGGCCGCCTTGATAGCGTTGGCGTCCACGGCGGAGAACTTGATCAGGCCGTCATCGTTGACGTCCAGCTTGGCACCGGTCTCTTCAACGATCTGGCGGATGACCTTGCCGCCCGAGCCGATCACGTCACGGATCTTGTCGGTCGGGATTTGCATGGTTTCGATCTTCGGCGCGTGCTCGGCCAGGCCGGTCCGCGAGGAATCGAGCGCCTTATTCATTTCACCCAGGATATGCATGCGGCCGCCTTTGGCTTGGTCCAGAGCGGTTTGCATGATGTCCTTGGTGATGCCGGCGATCTTGATGTCCATCTGCAGCGAGGTGATGCCCTCTTCGGTGCCAGCCACCTTGAAGTCCATGTCGCCGAGATGGTCCTCGTCACCCAGGATGTCGGAGAGCACGGCCACGCCTTCAGGATCCTTGATCAGCCCCATGGCGATGCCGGACACCGGACGCTTGATCGGAACACCGGCGTCCATCAGGGCCAGCGCGCCACCGCAGACGGTCGCCATGGAGGACGAGCCGTTGGATTCGGTGATCTCGGAGACCAGACGCACGGTGTAGGGGAATTCTTCAGCCCCCGGCATCACCGCGTTCAGCGCACGCCACGCCAGCTTGCCGTGACCGATTTCGCGGCGGCCCGGGGCCAGACGGAAGCTGGTTTCACCGACCGAGTAGGGCGGGAAGTTATAGTGCAGCAAGAAGCGCTCTTTATAGGTGCCGGTCAGGGCGTCGATGAATTGCTCATCTTCGCCGGTGCCGAGCGTGACCACAGCCAGAGCCTGGGTTTCACCGCGGGTGAACAGGGCCGAACCGTGGGTGCGCGGCAGCACGGTGGCTTCCGAGACGATGTCGCGCACTTCATCCAGGGCACGACCGTCGATACGCTTGCCGGTCTTGATGATGCCGCCGCGAACCACGCTGGCTTCCACGCCCTTCAGGACGTCTTTCAGCACCGACGGCTCAACGCCTTCGGGGTTGTCTTCAGTGGCGGCCATCGCGTCCATGGCTTTGGTCTTGGCCTCGGCCACCGCAGCCTGACGCTCGGTCTTGTTGGTGATGGTGTAGGCCTTCGCGATGTCGTCGCCCACGAGCTTCGTGACCTCTGCGGCAATCGCAGAATTGTCTTCCGGCTCGAAGTCCCACGGGTCTTTAGCCGCTTTTTCAGCCAGGCGGATGATCATGTCGATCACCGGCTGGAACGCCTCGTGGCCAGCCATCACGGCACCCAGCATGACCTCTTCGGACAACTCGTTGGCTTCGGATTCCACCATCATCACGGCGTCATTGGTGCCGGCGACGACCAGGTCCAGGTCCAGCTCATCCATCTGGTCGACGGCCGGGTTGATGACATAGTCGCCGTCTTTGTAGCCGACGCGCGCGGCACCGATCGGGCCCAGGAAGGGCAGACCGGACAGGCAGAGCGCTGCGGAGGCACCCACCATGCCGACAATGTCGGGATCATTTTCCAGGTCGTGGCTCAGCACGGTGATCATGACCTGGGTGTCGTTCTTAAAGCCCTTCGGGAAGAGCGGACGGATCGGACGGTCGATCAGGCGAGAGGTCAGCGTCTCTTTGTCGGTCGGGCGACCCTCACGCTTGAAATAGCCACCGGGGATTTTGCCCGCGGCGAAGTATTTTTCCTGGTAGTTCACGGTCAGGGGGAAGAAGTCCATCCCCGGCTTGACCTCTTTCATTGCAACCGCCGTCGCGAGAACGGTTGTCTCGCCATAGGTGGCGAGCACTGCGCCGTCTGCCTGGCGCGCCATGCGGCCGGTTTCGAGGGTCAGCGTGCGGCCGGCCCATTCAATCGTTTCGGTTTGGATATCGAACATATCTTTCATTTCGTCTTTCATTCAGCGCCGCCGGATTGCGGTCGCCAGATAAGCAAAACGCCGGCTCGCCCCGTGGCGGCCGGCGTTTCTGTGAGGTCGCACCCTAGCGGCGCAGACCCAGTTTTTGGACCACATCCTTGTAGCGGCCTTCGTCCTTGGCTTTCAGATAGTCAAGGAGACGGCGGCGCTGGGATACCATCTTAAGAAGGCCCCGGCGGGAGTGGTTGTCTTTCTTGTGGCTCTTGAAGTGCTCGGTCAGATTCACGATCCGCTCGGTGAGCACGGCAATTTGAACTTCTGGAGAGCCGGTGTCCGCGTCACCGCGGGCATGCTCTTTGATCAGTTCGGCTTTACGTTCAGCTGTAATCGACATCGTCTATCGGGCTCCTAATCCCATTGAAAAACACGCAAGGGCGAGAATTTGCCTGCGCGTGCTTCGCCGATCGCCACAGCCCGATCCGCGTCCATTGCCACCGCAGCCTTCGAATAATCCTTGTCCCCGATCATGCGGGGCTGGCGAAGGTCGCGAAGCTCGGAAGCTTGCCGGGGAGGCAGCACGATCGACCGTCCTTGCCTCAGCTGAAATGCCTCTCCATCGGTCACGGCCAGGGCCGGGATGTCGTCCAGCGCGGTCTCGACCGGGAGAAGGGCTTCCAGCGCGCGGGCCTTATGGACCAAATCTTCAAGCGCGTCTAGCGAAATGGCATCATCGACACTGAACGGACCCACCTGGGTTCGGCGCAGGGCTGCCACATGGCCTTCGGTCCCAAGCGACTGGGCCAGATCGCGGGCAACGGCGCGCACATAAGCGCCCTTGCCGCACCGCATTTCCAGGACGCACAAATCCGGCGACGGAATGTCGAGAATGTCCAGCGCATCAATGCGGACCGGACGGGCCTGCAGCTCCACATCCTCGCCCGCCCGCGCGAGGTCATAGGCGCGCTCGCCATCTACTTTAATCGCCGAGTATTTCGGCGGGATCTGCTCGATGTCGCCGATGAATTCCGGCAAGGCCGCTTCAATCGCGTCGCGGTCCGGGCGCACATCGCTGGTGGCCACCACTTCGCCTTCGGCGTCTTGGGTCGTGGTGGATTCCCCCCAGCGAATGGTGAAGCGATAGGTTTTGCCGGCTTCCTGGGCGAACGGCACCGTCTTTGTCGCTTCACCCAGCGCAATGGGCAGGATGCCGGAGGCCAGCGGGTCTAGTGTTCCCGCGTGGCCCGCCTTCTTGGCATTATACAGCCAGCGGGTTTTGCCCACGGCCTGCGTCGAGGTCATCTCAAGCGGCTTGTCCAAGACCAGCCAGCCATGGATAGGATCGCCCTTCTTGCGGCGGCCCATTAGTCGTTCGCCTCATCATCAAGGTCGCGCTTCACGCCGGGGCGGTCGAGCACTTCATCGATATGGGTGGCTTCATCAAAACGGTCATCGGCCAGGAATTTCAGCTTCGGCGTGAATTTCAGGTCGATCTGACGCCCGAGCTCTTTCTGGAGAAAGCCCGCGGCCTTGTTCAACGCCGTGGCGATGGCTTCGGGATCATTCTGGCCCAGCGCAGACACGAAGATGGTCGCGTGGCGCAGATCAGGGCTCATACGCGCTTCGGACACTGTGATTGAGGCGTTTGACACCTTCGCGTCGCGCAGATGGCCTTCGCGGATAATGTCTGCCACCGCACGGCGGACCAGCTCGCCAGCGCGCAGCTGGCGTTGAGATTGGGCTTTCATCGGTAAACCTTTGTGTTTCGAGCGACCGGGATTGGACCGGTGCGGTCGGGACGGTCGGCGGATGTAGCTGTCCGATCCTTTATTTGCAAGCCTGGCGCGCCGGTCAGGTCACTCACCATCGTGATTTAGCGGCTTGTGAGAGCCCGAAGATGGCCTGGCGCCTGCACCGTAAGGGCGTGGCTGAGCCTTCCAGAGATATCTGCCGGGCTGAAATCGCCAATCCGATGCTCCGGCCTTAGACTTGGGAATGTTGGCTCTGAAGGGACAAAGGCGGATCATGCACGAGTTCAGTGGTGAGGCATTTCTGGAGCATGTTCAGGGCCGGATTGACCCAAAGGCGCTTCTGGGCACATGGATGCATAAGACTGACCAAGCCGAAGAGGTGCTGGTGCTGCCCGACGGATGCGTTGACCTTCTCTTGTCTTGGTCTGCCAGAGACGGTGTTCGCCTCCGATATAGCGCGCTCGACGCTCGACCCTCGGTTAAGTCGATTGGGCCTGGTGTAGTGATGGTTGGCCTTCGCCTTTCGCCAGGCACGCATTGTAAGCCGCTACCGTATGTCGATGACGCGCGCGATGCTGCTTCGGCCGTGAGTGAGGCGGTCTGCCATTCGCCCGCCCTGAAGGAGGCCTTGGCCTGCCTCGCGCGCGAACCACGGCCTTGCGTTTCTGCTCGGCACCTTGGGGTTCAGATGCGAACCCTTCAGCGGCTCATATTGCGTCATACAGGCAAGTCGCCGGGATTCTGGGCCGGCCTGGCACGCGCACGTCGCGCTGCCGAAATGCTTATCCAAGGTGAGGTTCCACTCGGAGAGGTGGCTCACGAAGTCGGATTCAGCGATCAATCCCACATGAAGCGTGAAACAAGGCGTTGGTTTGGTGCCAGCCCCGCTGAAATCCGCCGCTTCGCAGGCACACCAAGCCACTGGCTTCATCAGCTTAGCGAGCCAGGCTATGAATCCTTGGCAATCGGCGAGCATACTTCGACGAAATAGCCATCTGGATCGCGCACATAGGCGGTTGTCTGGCCCCACGCCTCTACCCGAACCTCTTGCAGGGTCTCTCCACCGGCTGCGTTGGCGCGCTCAAGAGCCGCGCCGACGTCGTCAGTTTCGAATGCGATCTCAAAAACCGGGCGTTCAGGGTCCGGGAGGGCCGGGTCCTTTCCGAGGCTCTTCATGAGAGACCGAGACGAGAAGGCCAGCTTAGTGCTTCCAGTCGCAAGCTCTGCATAGTCGCCCGACGGGTGAACCATTGCCGGTTTCAGTCCGAAGCCGTGCTCATAGAAGGCCAGGCTCCTTGTGACATCCGAGACGTAGAGGATGGTGTAGCGAAATATCAATCGAACCTCCTGTTCGCGGGTTGTTGAGGGCGGCATAGCAATGATCCCAAGCTCAATCTTGAAGGATTGCGACACGGGGCATGGTGTCTCGGATTGGGGGTGGTCTGGACATCCGTCGACGTCATTTGAGCATTTCTACAGTTTTTGAATTGAATTCAATTCAAAAACTGTTAGAACAATAGATGATGGGCGTTCCAAAGGGGTTCGGTGCTTGCCCTTCGCCGCTCAGCGCGAGGTCGGGAAGCTCCTGGTGCCCCGATCGCTGGACAGCAGACGAAGAGGCAAAGGCAGGCAGGCCCACGCATGGAAACCAAGCTGGCAATGCGCCCCAAGGGCTCGAAGAAGTCTTCAACACGGCAGACGCTGTTAAAGGCTGCGCGTGAATCACTGATGGCCGGTGAGGGCGCAGCAGAAATGGGTGAGATCGCCAAGCGCGCCGGTGTATCGGTCGGGCTGGCCTACCACCATTTTGGTTCTAAGGCTGGGTTGATCGCCGCTGTCGTAGAGGATTTTTACGCCCGCTATACCGAAACCGTAAACGCCCGTTTTGGAGGCGCTCGCTGGGTGGACCGAGAGCGCGCGCGGACCGCGGCACTGGTCGACTTCTTCCTGGACGAGCCCTTTGCCCGGACCCTGCTCGGACCGCTGGGTCGTTCCCCTGAAGTGGTCAATGCCGAGGCCAGCTGTATGGCCAGCATGGTCGAACTGGGAGCTCGCAACATTGCGATGGGTCAGGCCTCTGGTGAGCTGGACGCGGGCATGGACCCGGCGCTGGCAGGGGCCTTTGTGCTGGGTGGGGTGCGCCAATGTCTGACGGAGGCGCTTGTAAACAACCAGAACCCTGAAAGAGAGACCTTGGCCGCTATGGCCTGGCGTCACATCGCCCAAGCCCTAGGGGCAAAACCCTAATTGGAGGACACTCTATGGCCCAAACCAGCGGCCTTGTGCTTGAAAATCAGGACGCGCTCTCAGGCGATATAGCTGGGACGTTCAAAAAGAAAGCGATTGAAGGCATCGCTCCGCGCGCTGAAGAGCTCGAAGCGTTTGATCGAGATGGCTATGTCGTGGTCAAGGGCCTTCTTGATCCCCAACGACTGGCACAAGTTGCGCAGGCGACGCGCGATTTATTGGGTCCGACAGGGCGCAATAGCTTCGAAGGCTTCAAGACCCAGCGCGCCTATGCGCTGCTGGCGAAGTCCAGAGCGTTGGACATTCTGGCCGCCCATCCTCAGATTCTGGGTTTCCTGAAGGCGCGTCTTCACGACGAGCCCCTGCTGTCGGCTTTCCTTGCGATCAACATTCGCCCCGGAGAAGATCAACAGATCGCCCATTTCGATGATGGATTTTACAACGCACCGCGCCCAGGGCCGGTGCAGGGCCTGTCGGTGATCTGGGCGTTGGACCCCTTCACCGCTGAGAATGGAGCCACGAAGGTCTGGCCAGGCAGCCATCTTTGGGAAAACGGCCGGGAGCCGACACAATCGGATGCTTCAGCCCAGGCGGTTATGGAGGCTGGCGACGCCATCGTTTTCAATGGAGCGCTCTGGCATGCCGGTGGGGCCAACCACACTACCGACCGCTTCCGACTGGCGGTGACCGCTCAATACTGTGCGCCCTGGCTTAGAACTCAGGAGAATATGAGCCTATCGGTGCCACCAAAGATCGTTGCGGAGATGGCCGATCCCCTGCCCTCACTGTTGGGCTATCAGATTCACCCGCCCTTTATGGGCCATGTGAACGGTATGCACCCAAGACGGTTATTTGAGGGGTAGAGGGAAGAAGCTCATTGCCTAGGCCTCACCCAGCTTCGCGCGATAGTCAGACAGCATTGTATCGGCGTTTTCACCCAGCTCGTAGAGATAATCCCAGGAAAAAATCCCCGAGCTATGGCCATCGTCGAAGATGAGGCGCACGGCATAACGGCCAACGGGCTCAGCGTTCGTGATAGATACGTCCTGCTTGCCGCGCACCAGCTTTTTCTGACTGACATGGTGGCCCTGGACTTCGGCGGACGGGCTCTCCACGCGTAACAGCTCAAAGGGGATGGAGTAGGCTTCGCCATCCTCAAATGTGATGTCGAGATGTTTTGCGCTGCGCCGGAAGGTCAGCTTTGTGGGCCAGATAGAACTCATAGGGTCTAACCGTCGAGCTCGCGGGCTTCTTCCGGCAGCATGATCGGCACGCCCTCGCGGATGGGATAAGCGAGGCCTGCCGCCTTGGAGATCAGTTCACCTGCCTCACGATCATACGTGAGCGGCTCGCGCGATACGGGGCAGACCAGAATCTCTAAGAGCTTCGGGTCGACGGTGCCGGAGTTGGCGTCAGCGCCAGAGGTGTCATGGGTCTCGGTCATGGCTGTTTAGGTAGGCATTCTTGATCAAAACGTCCACCCATCTCGCGCGGCGATGGTTGACGCCCTATATCGACGTCGATGCGCGCTGACAGAAGACTTTGGCCATGCGAACCCTTGCCCAGATGCTGATCCTTGCCTTTGTGGCCCTGCTGACCGCGTGCGGACCAAGTGGCAACCGTCCGGACCAGCCGGTCTCCAGCTTGCGCAATGCCGGCGAGCCGGCTGTAGCCCCTGACCCGCGCCTCGCTGGACAATGGCAAGCGGTCCTGACGACCTCGGTGGATCCGCGCCCGCTGGATCTGACGATTGACCTGTCCGCGCGAGACCCTGTGGTCACGCTGACCTCTCCCAATCAAGGGGGCGCGGTCATCGCCTTCGAGCAGGTCCGCCTTGATGGGTCGCGGATCGGCTTCGCCACAGGTCTGGGAGCCTTGCGTTTTGAAGGTGCGCTGGACGGGGATAATACCATTGCTGGCGAGGTATTTCAGGGCGGCTTTACGAGCCCGCTGACATGGACGCGGGCGGAGCCGTATTAGGGTCTCCGGTCTCTGTGATCTTTCGTCATCCCCGCGCGCTTCAGCGCTCGCAAGGCCGACAGCGCACTAAGCGCGCCAATACCCGACCAGCTTGCGCGCTTCCTTGATAACAGGTTCGGCTGCCGCGTTCGCCTTTTCGGCACCTGCAGCCAGGATTCGGTCAATTTCGGCTCGGTCGGAGATCAGGCGGGCATATTCGCTGGAAATCGGAGCGATGAACTCAACCGCTGCTTCGGCGAGCTTAGGCTTGAAGGCTCCAAAGCCCTGGCCGGCAAATTCACCCAGCACTGAGTCCACGGCCTGGCCGGTGAGCGACGCATAGATGCCGACGAGATTGCGGGCTTCAGGGCGCGCGTTCAGCTCGGCTTCAGTTTCAGGCAAGGGCTCAGGGTCGGTCTTTGCCTTCTTGATCTTGCGCGCGATGGTGTCGGCATCATCATCCAGATTGATCCTCGAATTATCGCTGGGATCGGACTTGGACATCTTCGCAGAGCCATCCTTCAGGCTCATGATGCGGGCACCATGTTTTTGAATGACGGGCTCGGGTAGCGGGAAGATCGCCTCGCCCTTGCCGAAGTCGCGGTTGAAGCGCGCGGCAATATCGCGAGACAATTCCAGATGTTGCTTCTGATCCTCGCCCACCGGCACATGGGTCGCCTTGTAAACCAGGATGTCTGCAGCCTGCAGGACCGGATAGGTAAACAGCCCGACACTGGCGCGCTCGGCATCCTTGCCCGCCTTGTCTTTGAATTGGGTCATGCGTTCCAGCCAGCCCAGACGCGCAACGCACTGGAAAATCCAGGCCAGTTCGGCGTGCGCCGGAACCGAGGACTGAGCAAAGATCGCAGACTTTGAGGGATCGACACCGGCCGCCATATAAGCGGCGGCGGCTGCGCGCACCCGCTTGGGCAATTCTGCAGGGTCACCCGCGACCGTAATCGCATGCAGGTCCACGACGCAGTAAAAGCACTCCGAACCCGAGTTCTGGAGCTCCACCCACCACTTCAGAGCGCCCAAATAGTTTCCAAGGTGCAGGCCGCCGGTAGGCTGCATGCCAGACAGGATTCGGTCAGGACCGGTATAGTCGGTCGGGGTCTCGCTCATCATCGCGTCCAATAGCTGGAAGTCACTGGGGATGCGGTCTTAGCCGGGTGGGCGCGAAGGCTCAAGCCGGTTCAGGCTTTTGCGTCTTCAGATGGCTCTGCGGGCCGGCGCATGGACGCGGCAAGTTCTGAGGGCCGCAGCGCCCCCAGCACGATGGCAGACAGGCCATACATCGCCACGCCTGCTCCAACCACCACCACCATGAAGGCCGGTGTTACCAGCAGGTCGGGTAAAAGCATCGCAAGCAGGGGTTCGGCGGGTGCCTTCAGATAGGTGTCGAGCAACCAGATACAGGCGGCCATAATGGCCACCGCACCGGCAATGCGCGGCAAACGCTGGGCCAAGCGGGGGTCGAGGGCGTATTGTCCGCGCTGCATAAGCGTGCCCATGAGCAAAAGCGCATTCAGCCATCCGGCAAGCGTCGTGGCCAGCGCCAGCCCGGCGAAGCGATAGCCGTCAAGGCCCGCCAGGCTGGTGATCAGATCGGGGCTGAAAAAGAGGCCGATCCCAACAGCCAGATTGAGCACCACTGAGATCGCCGCGAATTTCATCGGCGTCACGGTGTCTTCGCGGGCGAAGAAGCCTGGCGAAAACACTTTAATCATCACGAAGGCCGGGAGGCCGGCCGCATAGATCATCACCGCAATCGCCGTGTTGGCCCGGTCGCTGGCATTAAACTGGCCCCGCTCCAGCAGGCCGGACACGATCAGATCTGGGATCACCAACAGCGCGGCGGCCGCGGGCAGTGTCAGCGCAAGCGAGATTTCAATCGCCCGATTCATGCCTGCATTGGCCTCGTCTTCGGCACCGGCGCGCAGGCGCTTGGTCAGCGCCGGCAATAGCGCAACACCCATGGCGATCCCAATCACGCCGAGCGGGAGCTGATAGAGCCGGTCGGCGAAGTAGATCCAGCTGCGAGCGCCTTCCTGCAAGGTGGAGATGGAGCTGGCGACCAATTGGTTGATATGGGTGACACCTGCCGCAGCCGCGCCGGGGATGCCAAGAATGAGCAGGCGTTTGACCGCTGGGGTCAGACGCGGTGGGGCGATTCCCAGCCGGATGCCCGCTCTGCGGGCCGCCACCCACAGCCAGATCACCTGGAGCAGGCCTGAGGCGCTAATGCCGATGCATAGCAGCCAGGCCAGCGTCCCGACCGATCCCGGCCCCCAGGCCAGCAACGAGATCAGCACCAGGTTGAGCAGAATCGGCGCGGCTGCGGCGGCGGCGAATTTCTCATGGGAGTTCAGCGTGCCCGACAGCATGGCCGCAATCGACATGCACAACAGATAGGGCATGGTGATCTGCGTCAGGAGCACGGCATAGCTAAACAGGTCTGGATCACTGACGAAGCCGGGGCCCAATAAATACATCAGCCAAGGCATCGCCAGCTGGGCGATGACCACGATGGCCAGCACGGCAGTCGTCAAGATGCCCAGCACCTCGCGGGCAAATGCGGCGGCCTCGCTTTCGCGCTTGCTTTCCAGCTTGCCGGCATAGAGCGGAATGAACGCCGCATTGAACGCCCCCTCCGCGAAGATGCGGCGGAAAAGATTGGGAAACTGAAAGGCCTGGAAAAAGGCGTCGGTCACCGGGCCGGCCCCCAATCGCGCAGCCAGCAGCATGTCGCGGACCAGACCCAGAACGCGGCTGATCATCGTAAATCCGCCGACGACCGCAGAAGACCTGAGCAGCCGCATCGTCTACCGCCCCATGCTCATCGGCGCATGGGCCAGGCCGGTATTCTCGCGACCGCGCTTCGCGGCGTCTTCGGCTTCGGACAGGACGGTCATCAAGGCCGCTTCCACTCCAGCAAGGCGCTCCGGATCGGTCGGCTTGGCCCCAACCTCGGTCACATAAAAGGTATCGATGGCCCGTTCGCCATATCCGTCAATCCGGGCTGCAATAAGGGACAGCCTTTCGGACGCCAGCGTGCGCGCCAGGTCGTGCAAAAGGCCGGGCCGGTCGCGTCCGGAGGCTTCGATAACCAGCGCGGAGTCAGCCGCCTCCTGGTCGAACTTCACATAGGGCTCGATAACAAAGGCGGCCTCCCGGCGGCGCACAGTTGGATTGGAGAAGCGGCCCTGAATATCGCTTTCACCGCAGGCGGCGTGCTCCACGGCTGCTTTTAAGCGGTCCCGGGACACAGGATCGGCCCAGCCATAGGGCCGCCCTCCAGGTTCCTGGACGAAGAAGACATCAAAAGCGCGGCCATCGGACGTGGTGGTCACCTGGGCCCCAACCACATTCGCGCCTTCACTGGCCATGGCCCCGGCAATGTCCGCAAACAGGCCGTGGCGATCGGGGGCAAGCACCATGATCTCAGTGGCAGACCGGCGCCGATCCACGCGCACCCCGACGGCAACGGCCTGGCCGGTACGGGCCGCAGTGCGCGCCAGCGCGGCGTGGCGCTGGCGGTCGGTCTCGGCAAAGGCGAGCCAATAGGTCGGATCCAGGCTGTCGGCCCAGGCCTCGAGCGCCTTTGATCCCAAGCGTTCGGAGGTGGCCAAGAATCGATTGCGAGCTTTGTCCGCGCGCTCGGTGAGGCGGGCTCTGGCCTCCGTCTCATCGCTACGGTCGTTTTCTTCCAGAACCGCGACCGTGGCGGTGTAGAGATCGCGGAGCAGCTGACCTTTCCAGCCATTCCAGACGCCCGGGCCCACCGCACGGATGTCAACCACGGTAAGGAAGGACAATAAACGCAACCGCTCCAGCGAGACGACCAGGTCGGCGAAGTCCAAGACCGTACGTGGGTCCGATATATCCCGCCGCTGCGCGCTGTCGCTCATGTCCAGATGATGTTCGATCAGCCAGGCCACCAGCTCTGTTTCATCCTCGTCAAGGCCCAGGCGCGGACAAGCGACGCGCGCATTCTCAGCCCCTTCCACGCACTGATCGCCTTTGCCCTTACCGGTGTCGTGCAACAGGACCGCCAAATGCAGGGCCCTGCGATGGCTGATTTCTGAGGCAAAGCCTGAAACCAGCGGGTGTTCGGCGGTATGCTTGCCTTGTTCGATTTCGCGCAACAGGCCCAGCGCATTGAGGGTGTGCTCATCCACTGTGAAGCGGTGATACATGTTGAACTGCGTACGGGCGACGATATGACCGAATTCGGGAATATAGGCCCCCAAAAGCCCGGCTTCGGTCATGGCGCGAAGGGTCAGGCGGGGGTCATCCGCGTCCAGCAAGACGGCGAAGAAGCTGCGCCGGGCCCGAGGGTGGGTTCTGAAGCTGTCGTCCACCAGGCGCAGATTGCGGCTGACGACCGCCACCGCGTGGGGGTGCAAATCAACCTGACGCGAGGCCGCGATCTCAAACAGGCGCATCATCAACACCGGATCGGAGTCGATTACTGAAGGGTCGAGGAAGTCGAGACGGCCCGCCTTGAGCCGGAATCCGGTCTCAAACAGGGCATCGTCCTCGACCGTGTTGGAGGACGGCAAATAGCGCCCTTCCGGACTGGGCGGGTCTTTCAATTCATCGGCTTCCAGCTTGGCGCAAACCAGCCGCGTCAAGGCCCCCACATCAATCGAGCGCAAGAAATAATCGCGCATGAAGGCTTCCACCGCGAGCTGGTCTTCGCGGTCCTGATAGCCCATGCGCCGGGCGACTTCCGGTTGGATGTCGAAGGTCAGCCGGTCATCCTTCGTCTCGATCAGGGCGTGCATGTGAAAGCGCGCGGTCCAATAAAAATCCGCTGCCGACAGATACCGCTCCACATCCTCGACTTGGAACAGGTCTTCGCCGACCCAGCGTTCCAGCGCGTCTGCCCCATAGAGGATTTGCGCGAGCCACCTCAGCGTCTGCAAATCGCGCAATCCGCCCTTGCCATCCTTCAGATGGGGTTCCACGGCATAGCGGCTATCGCCCTGCTTATCGACGCGCGCGTCTCGCTCGGCGAGTTTCTGGCTGGCAAAGGCCCGGGCGTGAACACCCAGCTGGCTGCGCTCGAAACGGTTCAGCAGGCGGCGGACCAATCGTTCATCGCCGGAGACCGGCCGGAGATCGAGCAAGGCGGTGCGTTCGGCCTGATCGGTTTTCGCCAAGGCCAGGGCCTCATTGACGGTGCGGACCGCGCCGCCGCCCACATCAATGCCGATGTCCCAAAGGGCATACAGCATGCGTTCGATAAAAGGTTCGGCGTAGTCCGGGGCCGGATCGCGGACCAGAAACACTAGATCGACATCCGATTTGGGTGCCAGCTCACCGGCACCAAACCCTCCCAGGGCGCACAGCGCGACGCCGGGGGCGTTGGCACCATCTGGATGCAGGTCCAGCGCAATGGAATCATAAGTCGCCCGCATGGCTGCAGTCATCGCCGCGGAGAGCAAGCGGGCGGCCTCCAATCCACCCTCGTGACCGATAAGCCGGGCTTCAGCGTGTTCACGGGCGCGGGCCAGATAGCGCTTCAGCCGCGTCAAGGCGGACTGGCGGGCTGCGGTCTTATCCCAGCCGGTCCGCGTGGCGGCCGCGAGCTCAGCGCGCAATCGCAAGCCATCCAACGAGGCGGGCAGGGAATTTGGTCTCATAGGTCTATAACCTACGCCATTCGTTTCGTGCTGGGCAGGGGGTTAGAGCGGTGGATGTTGGAGATGAGAATTTCATTCAGCCCCCTGTCCCGGACGCGAAGCGATTCGGGATCCTCCGACGGCACGCAGTGAACCAATTTGAGTGGATTCGTGAGGTCCCGGCTCCGCGCTCCATCCTGAGGGTCCTTCGAGACGCACGTTTCACGTGCTCCTGAGGATGAGGTCTTCTTCACGCTCCTACCTCCCTCATCCTGAGGAGGCCGCAGGCCGTCTCGAAGGACGCAATACTCCTTGA
>JANQMI010000110.1 GCA_028280165.1 Oceanicaulis sp.
GCCAGGCCATTGCCAGCCTCAACCAGGCCGGGGCCGATATTTCCGCGGCGGCCAGCGGCATTGAGCAGTTCGGCGTCAATACCGAAGCCTTCATCGTCAATGAGATTGGCCCGATGGTTGAGGATGTGTCCGCAGCCTCCATTGCCGTCGATCTGGCCTCGCGCGAGACCTATGATGCGCTGGTGGCGATCCGCCCGGGCATTGAAGAATTTTCCGAAGACGGTCTTGGAGAATTGTCGGCGGCCTCACGCGATCTGCGTTCGCTCATCGCGGCTCTGGAACGCATCGCCCTTGAGCTTGAACAAGATCCTGCCAGCTTTATCAGCCAGCCGGCCGGCGAAGAAGTAGAGGTGCCCCAATGAGGCTCGCCCTGACCCGAACACTCACGCTTGGCCTGGTCGCCATGGCGCTTCTTGCGGCACCGGGCTGTATCTCGGTCCTGCCCGAAACCGAACCGGACACGCTCTACCGCCTGGCCACTGCGGACTTGGGCGAAGCGGGGCCCGCTGATGGCGCGGCGACCGTGGTTGTGGGCCGTCTGGCCGCCCCCCGGGGCTTGTCGGGGGACCGCATTGCGATCCAGCGCGAGGAACGGATCGGCTATATGGCGGGCGCGGCCTGGCTTTCGCCCGCGCCGGACCTGATACACACCGCCATCGTCGACGCCTTTCACATGGTGGCCCCGGCGGTCGCCCCAGCCGAGATTACCGATGGGGTCCGGGCCCGCTTTGACCTGGATCTGCAGCTTCGCCATTTCGAAGCGGTTTATGACAATGGCGACGGTGCCGCGCCGCTAACCCGCATTGGCATAAGAGCGCGCCTGATTGACCGCGAGACCCGCGAGCTGATGGCCGCCCAAACCTTCAATGCCCAGCCCCGCGCCAGCGACAACCGCCAATCGGCCATCGTCGACAGCTTCAGCCGCGGCACCAGCACCGTCGCCCGCGACCTCGCCCAATGGGTGGCCCGCGAAGTCTGCAGCGTCGACGAACCCGCTGAGGCGTGCTGAGGCGGTTAGGGGCTGGCGCTACCCTCGTCATTCCCGACGTAGGTCGGGACCCAGAGATCATGAAGCGCTGCGCTTGACGGCTCTGGGCCCCGGCCTGCGCCGGGGAAGAGTGTGTTTGGTAGCATCCTCACCTTCGTCATTCCCGCGCAGGCGGGAACCCAGAGCCCTGAAACGCAGCGCTCTGCCTTCCCTGGGTCCCCACCTTCGTGGGGATGACGAAGGAGAGATAGGCGCAACCGTTATCTCCCCCGCGGAGCAGGGGAGGATATCGAAACGTCCTTTCTACACCTTTACCCTTTCTTCCCCAGCGAAAGCTGGGGCCCATGGCGGGCAATCGCGGGTGCTTGAGGATCTGGATCCCAAATCAAGTTTGGGAAAGAGAGGGACTTTGGTGTGATTGGGCGATAAAGCCGACCTTCGCCGCTTTTGCCTATTCACCACCTCCACCCTCTCTTTCCCGACGAAAGTCGGGACCCAGGGATCATAAGGCACTGCGCTTGACCGCTCTGGGCCCCGACCGGAGCCTGTCCTGAACTCGATTCAGGATCGGGGAAGAGAGTTTTGATAGCAACCTCACATTCGTCATTCCCGCGCAGGCGGGAACCCAGAGCCCTGAAACGCTGAGCCCTGTGATCTCTGGGTCCCCACCTTCGTGGGGATGACGAAAGAAGAGAGCCCCCCGTCACTCCGCGATATAATCTTCGAAATCGGCCTCATCGATATCGCGTTCGCTGACCAGCGTGCCTTTGACGCTGATGCCGGCTTGCACGACGCTATTGGGGTCGCCGGTGCGAAGCGGGTGCCAGTCGGGCAGGGGCTGGCCCTCTGACAAGAGCCGATAAGCGCAGGTGTCGGGCATCCAGTGTAGATCGGCGATATTGGCGGGGCTGAGCTTGACGCAGGACGGCACTTTAGAGTGCCGGTTGGCATAATCGCTGCACCGCACCGTCTTCAGATCCAGCAGTTTGCAGCCCACCGTCGTGCGCCAGATTTGGTCGGTGTCTGCGTCCTGGAGCTGGACGACACAGCACTTGCCGCAGCCGTCGCAGAGCGATTCCCACTCCTGCGCTGACATTTCGGCAAGGGACTTGGATTCATAAAAGGGCTTGGCCATTGCCTGAATTTAGCCCTTAACGCAGATCATGACAGGCTTTGACGCTGTCAAACCGAAGGAAAAGCGCCATCACCTATCGCGCCGACATCACGCCCCGACGCCGCTTGGGCCTGGGCTGGGTCTTCAAGGCGGTCCTCAGCCTTGTGGTGCTCGGCCTGGTCGCCGGGCTGGTGGGCGGGGCCTTTGTGTGGCGCTGGGCCTTCCATGATTTGCCGGAATTGCCGTCCAGCGCAGTGGCCCTGTGGGAGGTGCGCCGGGAAAGCTCGGTCACGCTGACCGGCATGGGCGGCGAGCGCCTGGTGGTGCGCGGACCGCGCTATGAACGTCCGGTCTTGCTGGCTGAATTGCCGGCCCATGTGCCGCAGGCCTTTCTGGCGATTGAGGACCGGCGTTTTTATGACCATGACGGGGTCGACCGGCGCGGTCTCGCGCGCGCAGTCATGGTCAATATCCGGGCGGGCTCGACGGTGCAGGGCGGGTCCACTCTGACCATGCAGCTGGTGAAGAATCTGATCCTCAGCCCCGAGCGCACGGTGCGCCGCAAGCTGCAGGAAATCCGCATTGCGCTGGCGCTGGAAAATCTGCTCAGCAAGGATGAAATCCTCGAGCTGTATTTAAACCGGGTCTATCTGGGCGAGCGGGCCTATGGCATCGAAGCGGCGGCCCAGACCTATTTCGCCAAAAGCGCCACCGAGCTGACGGTGGCCGAAGCGGCCATCCTGGCCGCCTTGCCCAAAGCGCCAAGCCGTCTGGCCCCGACCGATAATCTGGACGCGGCGCGTGCGCGCGCTGAAGACGTGCTGCAGGCCATGCTGGATGCCGAATATATCGATCCGCTGACCTATCTGAGTGCGGTGACCATGCCCGCCGAGCTGATGCAAGCCGATGGGGCGTCGTATGATTCAGCGGTGTTCGGCCATGTGTTTGATGCCGCGGTGGCCGAAGCTGAAGCGGCCTTGGGCGGGCCGCTGCCGCCGGTGGTGACGATCCAGGTCGCGATCGACCCGCAGCTGCAGATCGCCGCGCACAATGCGGTCACCTCTATCATGGATGCAGAAGGCCCGGGGCGGGACGCCGGGGAGGCGGCCCTGACGGCGCTGGACATGACCGGCCGGGTGCGCGCCATGGTCGGCGGGCGCAATTATCGCGACAGCCAGTTTAACCGGGCCACCCAGGCCGAGCGCCAGCCCGGCTCGGCCTTTAAGCCGGTGGTGTTTGCCGCCGGGTTTGAGGCCGGCATGGACCCGGCGACGACGTTCCGCGATCGCCCCATCGATATCGAAGGCTGGACGCCGGAAAACTATGGCGGCGGGTTTCGCGGCATGGTCACCATTGCCGATGCGCTGAAGCGGTCGATCAACACCATTGCGGCGCTGGCGGGCGCTGAAGTGGGCCCGCCAGCGGTGGCGGAGATGGCTGAGCGCCTGGGCATTACCTCAGAGCTGGCCGTGGTGCCGGCGCTGTCTTTGGGGGCGGGCGAGACCCGGCTGATCGATATGACGGCGGTCTATGGCGCTTTTGCCAATGACGGACGGCGCACCGATCCGGTCCTGGTCACTGAGATTCGCGATGCCCGGGGCGATTTGCTGTGGGCGGCACCTGAGCCGGCACCGGGGCACCAGGTGATCGACCAGGCCCAGGCGCGCTGGATGTCGACCATGCTGCAATCGGTGGTGATTGATGGCACGGGCACGCGCGCGCGGCTGCGCGGTCATACGGCGGCGGGTAAGACCGGCACCAGCCAAAACAGCCGCGATGCCTGGTTTGTGGGCTATACCGGCCATCTGACCGCCGGGGTCTGGGTGGGCAATGATGACGATACGCCGACGGATTCGGTCACTGGCGGTCAATTGCCCGCGCAGATTTGGCAACGCTTTATGACGCAGGCCCATGACGGCCTGGCGCCCCGCCCGCTGGCCGCGCCGGCCCCGCGGCGGCGCAGTGCCCGCGAGGAAAGCCTGGCGGCGTTTTACTC
The DNA here is from genome assembly GCA_028280165.1 of Oceanicaulis sp. GTDB lineage: Bacteria > Pseudomonadota > Alphaproteobacteria > Caulobacterales > Maricaulaceae > Oceanicaulis. Next base: position 4,099 of record JANQMI010000110.1, read on the forward strand.
GGACTTATCGGCCCGTTTTGATGCGATCTTGGAGGAGCCGTCGCGCTGATTGGACATCAGGGCTTTGAGCTCAGCGATTTCCTTGCGCATGGCGATCACTTCATCGAGCAGATGTTCGCGCTCGTCATGGGCTTCGATCTGGCGCTCGGTCTCGGCGTCGAAATGCTTGGATTGCATGGAATCCACGATCACCGCGATAAACAGATTTAGCACTGCAAAACTGGTCAGCACGATAAAGCCGACAAAGAAAATCCAGGCGAAGGGATGCTCGGCGATCACCGGGCGGGCGACGCCCATGGACCAGCTTTCCGGCGTCATCACCTGGAACAGGGTGAAGGCCGAAGCCCCGATATCGGCGAAGAATTGCGGATGGGTGCCGGCAAACAGCATCGAACCCATGACCGCCGCGACATAAAAGATCACCACCAGCACCAGCATGATCGCGCCCATGCCGGGGATGGCTTTGGCCAGCGCCTCGACCACCGAGCGCATTTCCGGCACCACGGAGAACAGGCGGAACAGGCGCAGCACCCGCAAGGCGCGCAGCACGGTGAAGGCTCCCGCATCGGGGATCAGCGAAAGCAGCACCACGGTCAGGTCGAACAGATTCCAGCCGGACTTAAAGAAGCGGAGTTTGTAGACCCAGAGCTTCAGCGCGATCTCAACGCAGAAAATCCCGATAATCACCATATCGATCGTATGCAGAAGGGTGCGGGCGGGCTCTGGGACCGGATAGGTCAACACCCCCAGGATCGCTGCATTGATCAGGATTACCGCAATAATCGAATTGGTGAAGAGCGGGCTTTCGATAAAGCGCTCAATCGCTCCGGCTTGTTTGCCGGGTGTCTGCGGGGCTTGCGCCTCGGACATGGGGGACCGCTCCATAAGGTTTCGGGCTTTGGCGCCACCGTTAGCGAGGCCTGGCCGATTTCGCAACGCTTTCGAAAGGCCTGGAGCTGTAACCTAGGTGCCATGTTCGCGCTTGCAATTGCTCTCCTGGTCGCCGAACCGGCGGCTCTCCCGCTTCAGACCCAGGTCGATCATGCGCGCCGGGGCGCGGTGGTGGCCCGTCTGGACGGGATTGCGGCGCAAAGCCCGAACGCCTGCCAGGCGGCCTGTGGGCTGAATGACCAATGCCAGGCCTGGACCTGGAATACCGGCTGGATCGGACGGGCCGCCCGCTGCGATCTGCATGCATTGGCCTTAACCCCGCGTATTCAGCCTGGAGCCACCACCGGCTTGGCCCCCCGCCTGACCGCGCGCATCAATGCGGCGATCGACCGGGCTCCGAGTGAGCGTGAATTGGACGCGCTGGATGAAGCCAGCGCGGGATCCTCCGACAGGGGCTCATCCGATGGTGAAGGCCTGGCTGGCGGCTAGCCCAGTACAAGACCGGCCGTTGCACACCCTGCCATCACCAGCGGCGGCGAAAGCCTGGCCCCATGCAGCGCCAGAACCGCAGCGAAGGCCAGCGCGTAGAGCCCCGCATCGACGGGCAGGCTGGTCAGGACCGGGTCGACAAAGGCTGCGGTCAGAATGCCGGTTGCGCCGGCTGCGGCCCCGGCGATCACGCCCTGGGCCTGCCGGCTTGATTGCAGCCGCCGCCAGATCGGCAGGACCGCGAAGACCAGCAACAGGCCGGGCAGGAAGATGACCCCCGCAGCCAGGCCAGCCAGCAGGACGGCGGTGGCGGGAGCGTCCCCGCTGGCTGCCCCCACAAAGGCCGCAAAGGAAAATAGCGGTCCAGGCACGGCCTGCGCCAGGCCATAGCCGGCCAGAAACTCGGCCTCTTCAACCAGATCCGGGACGGTTCCCGCTTCCAGCAAGGGCAGCACCACATGGCCGCCGCCAAAGACCAGCGCACCTGCCCGGTAGACCGCGCCGGCGAGCTGCAGCGCTGTGCCTTCGTCGGCCAGGACCGGGAATCCCACCAGCAGTAGTCCAAACAGCGCGATCGCGATCACTGCGCCGGTCCGGTGCGCCGGCCTCAGGCCTGTGGGCGGTGACGCGCTGTCCGATCGTGACAAAACGATCCCGCCCAGCAGCGCGCAGGCGAGAAGGACGCCGGGCTGCAGCCACAACGTGACGCCCCCCATCGCCCCGGCTGCCAGCAGCGCGATGGCGCTGGCCCCGGCCAGCATCAGCGCCACTGGGTGTTTGGCGGTGGTTTTGAGCATGGCCCACACCGCGCCGGCGACCACCGCAGCCACCCCGGCCATCAGCCCATTGCCGACGCGTTCAGCCAGATCTGGGTCGAGCAAGGGCAGGGTGATCCCCGCCGCCGTCATGATGATCAGCGAGGGCAGGGCGAAGCCCAGCATGGCCAGCACAGCCCCGGCGGGTCCGGCCCGCACCCAGCCCAGAACCGCCGCCATCTGGCTGGATCCAGGCCCCGGCAGGAAATGGCACAGCGCCAAATAGCCATCATAGTGCGCCGGGCTGAGCCAGGCCCGGTCTTGCACGAATCGCCTGCGAAACAGGGCGAAATGCGCGGTCGGCCCCCCAAAGGCATACAGGCCGAGACGCAAAAACGTCAAAAACACCTCTGATTTACGATGCTCTGGCACGCTTTGTTTACTCCACGCCGTCATGGTGCTGTCAGGTTCCCGTTACCGGAGGTTGCCATGGCGGTTGCCACCAAGCTGCACAAGCTGACCGAACTGGCCAAGGAGAAATCCTCCGATCGCCGGCGCGCTTTGTTGCGCGAAGTGACCGATTTATTCTTCGACGCCCCGCCCGAACGGGAGTCCGCGACCCATCGCCAGTTCGACGCCGTCTTGCAATCCTTGGCCAGCCAAACCGCCCAAGGCGCCCGCGAAGAGCTGGCCAAACGCTTCGCCGATGCGCCCTTGGCCCCGAAAGGATTAATCCTGCAATTGGCCAAGGATGCCATCGAAGTGGCTGCCCCCATCCTGTCCAATTCCGGCGTGTTGTCTGAGGATGATCTGGTCACCATTGTCCACGAATCCGGTCAAGCCCATATCCGCGCCATTGCCGAGCGCGCTGCGGTGCCTGAGCGCTTATCCCATGCCATTGTGGAGCGCGGTGATGACATCACCGTCGCCGCCCTGGTGGAAAATGGCGGGGCCAAGATGGCCCGTGAAACCTTCGAGACCGTAACGCGCCGGGCGGAAACCAGCGCCGTGCTTCAAAAGCCGCTGGTGGAGCGCGAAGACACGCCAGTCGACTTGCTCAACGATCTCACCATGGTGGTGGAAACCACCCTGCGCTCCCAGATTATGGATCGCTTTGAGGCACTGGAGCCGGGGGTCTTGGAAGCGGCCCTGGCCGCCTCGCGCCAGCGCTTGCAATCGCGGTTGAGCGAAGACCAGGACATCGCCGAAGCGCAAAAGGCCGTCGACAAAGCCAAAATGCGCAAGGAATTGGATGGCGCGCTGCTGGTGCGCTTTCTGCGCGAGAAAAAGCGGGCCCATTTTTGCGTCGGATTCGCCGAGATTGCCGGGGTCGATTATGAAGCGGCGCGCCGCGCCCTCGACCATGAAAGCCCGGACGGCCTGGCCCTGATCTGCAAAGCAGCCGGCATCGAAAAAGCGCTCTTCGTGACCATCGCGGTGTTGCGGGCCGGAGCCAGCGAAGGCGCCTTCAATGATGCGCGCACCATCGGCCAATCCTATGATGCACTGAGCCCGGCCGATGCCGAACGCGCCATGCGCTTCTGGAAAATGCGCAAAAGCGCCGCTGCGGCCTAATCGGGCTCTCCACGTCTGTCTTCCCCAGCGAAAGCTGGGGCCCATAGATCATGGAATGCCGCGCTTGAGGCCTCTGGATCCCAAATCAAGTTTGGGAAAGAGAGGGGGGTGGCGCCATAATCTTACGAGACGCTGGCGTTTCATGATCTCCACCCCACCCGTCCACTGCGTGGACACCCTCCCCATCAAGGGGAGGGAGGGTGTTTGGGACCCGCAATTCACTCTAACAGGCTTGGCACTCGTCCCTCCCCCTCGTGGGGAGGGTGGGCCGGGCAGAGCCCGGGTCGGGTGGGGGGTAGCGCCGGCGCTCGACGATCCCCACCCCACCCGTCCATTTCACGGCCGTTCGTTCGCTTCGCGACCTCACCCCCATCAAGGGGAGGGAAGGTGCTAGGCCCTAGCGCTGCGGGTCTCTCTTCCCCACCGCTACTCCTTTCTCTTTCCCGGCGAAGGCCGGGACCCAGGGATTCACTGAGCGCTACGCTTGAAGGCTCTGGGCCCCGACCTGCGTCGGGGAAGAGAGGATGTTGGAAGCCCCACCCCTTCGTCATTCCTGCGGAGGCGGGAACCCAGAGCCCTGAAACGCCGCGCTCTGTCCTCCCTGGGTCCCCGCCTGCGCGGGAATGACGAGGGGCAACCGTTATCTCCCCCTGTTTACGGGGGGAGTGTCCTCGAAGAGGACGAGGGGGGCTTTGCGGCGGTGCAATGCCCCCTCCGCCAGCTTCGCTGGCACCTCCCCCGCAAGCAGGGGAGGACATCGAAGCCTCTTTTCCCCACCTCTACCCCCCGTCATCCCCACCTTCGCGGGAATGACGCGGAAGAAGGACAGGAGCCCTTTTCGATGAGGGTCCTTCGAGACGGCCTGCGGCCTCCTCAGGATGAGGTCTTCTTCTAGCGCCTACATCCCTCATCCTGAGGAGCGCGAAGCGCGTCTCGAAGGACGCAGATCGCCCACAAAGCGCGGATAGATCTCGCCCTGTCCTCAACACCCCCATGCCGTTTCAGAACACATTCAACGTCCTGCCGGCCCATCAGCCCAATCAATCCGACCCACCGCGCGATCGGGTAGTCTTCAGGCATGCTCAACAAGAACAGCGATGACACCCCCCGGCAGCAGCGGGACAATCCGTGGCCGGAGATTTTTGAGCGCTGGCAACGTGGCGAAAGCGTGGAGGCGCTGGCCCAGGCTTTTGGGCGCTCGCCCGTGACGATCAGGGACCGGTGCCGCCGGGTGGAGATTTTCTTTCCGCCTGGCACACCGCTCTGCCTGCGCGCTCAATTGGGACGCCGGCTGGCCGACGCCCATGCCACCTTGATCACCGGGTCCGCCCTGGAGGCGGAACGCCAGGCCAAGGCGGTGCTGGCGATCCTGCGCGCGGTGCGCGCTTTGGAGAGTGCGACGATGGATAGACAAAAGACGACGCCTGCAAGGCCGTCGCGTGAGCCGGAGATGGCGTGCGATTATGGCGACCCGAGAGCCGAGCTGGAACGGCGAGTCCTACGCCTCATCGATGTTGAATCGGCACGACGACAAGGACAAGGCCAAAGCCGCCGCGCAGAAGACGATCCGCAAAATGCAGATCTCGCTGGCGACAAAGCGGGTGAATGTCTGGACGAGCTGGGCCAGGCCTGATCAGCGTGCGCCGGACGGCGATTGGTCGTGCTGGCTCTTCCTGGGCGGGCGCGGCGCGGGCAAAACCCGGGCGGGGGCGGAATGGATTCATGCTCAGATCGCGGCGGGTGTGCGGCGTGTCGCCCTGGTGGGACCCACTTTTTCGGATGTGCGTGAGGTGATGATTTGCGGGCCGTCCGGGCTGCTTCATACCGGTCATCCTGGGTATAGGCCCAGATATGAAGCCTCCCGTCACCGCCTGGTGTGGCCGTCCGGCGCGGAAGGCTTTGCGTTCAGCGCCGAAGACCCGGACAGCTTGCGGGGACCTCAGTTTGAGAGGGCCTGGTGCGATGAATTTGCCGCCTGGGCCAAGCCCCAGGCCACGCTGGACATGTTGCGCTTTGGCTTAAGGCTCGGCGAGGCCCCGCGCATGGTGATCACCACGACCCCGCGTCCGATCCCGGCGCTCAAAGCCTTGGTGTCTGCCCCGGGCGTGGTGATGACCCATGCGGCCACCGAAGCCAATGCGGCCAATCTGTCGGAGGGCTTTGTCACCGCCCTGCGGGCCCAATATGGCGCGAGCCATTTGGCGCGCCAGGAATTGGATGGCGTGCTGATCGAAGATCCTGAAGGGGCTTTGTGGACCCGCAGCCTGATCGACCAGGCCTTGGCTTTGGCACCGATCGAGCCTGAGCGCCTTGTTGTGGCGGTCGATCCGCCCGCCTCGGCAGGGACCGGCGACGAGTGTGGAATTATTGTGGCCGGGGCCTCAGGCCATGGCCCGGCCTGCAAAGGCGTGATCCTGGCCGATGCGTCGCTGCGCGCGGGGCCAGAAGCCTGGGCCCGCAAGGTGGCCGAGACTTTTGACGCCTATGGTGCCGATCAGGTGGTGGCCGAATCCAATCAAGGCGGCGACATGGTGCGCGCGGTGCTGCAGGCCACAGCGCCGGGCCTGCCCGTCAAGCTGGTGCACGCCAGTCGCGGCAAGCGCGCCCGGGCGGAACCGGTCGCCGCGCTCTATTCGGCCGGCCGGATCAAGCATGCCGGCCGCATGGTCGAGCTGGAAGACCAGATGTGCGCCTTTGGTGCCGCCGACCAACGCAGCAGCCCAGACCGGGTCGACGCCCTGGTCTGGGCCGTCGCCGCCCTGTTCCAAAGCGCAATGGCCCCCCGCCTGCGCTGGCTTTAGGGGGCGTTTTACGATCTCCACCCCACCCGTCCACTGCGTGGCCGTTCGTTCGCTTCGCGACCTCACCCCCATCAAGGGGAGGGAGGGGGTTTGGGGCTCGCGCCAATCTCTAGAGGGACTGGCTCCCATCCCTCCCCCTTGTGGGGGTTGAGCAGTGAAACTGATCAACGGGCCGGAGCTTTGCTCCGGGTCGGGTGGGGGGTAGCGCCCTTTTACACGCCGCCCTCTGCATTCCCGCGAAGTAGGTTGGGAAAAAATGCATCTCTTCCCCAGCGAAAGCTGGGGCCCATAGATCATGGAAAGCGACGCCGGAAGGCATGGATCCCAAATCAAGTTTGGGAAAGAGGAGGGGCGCTGGCCTTAGGGGGATTTGCGGCCTAGGCCTATTTGAGCGGATCAATCAGCGTGTAGGCCATGGGACGCAGCGCATCGGTTTTCAGCAGCCAAGGCGACACGTATTCGAGTATTCCTCCAGACGCTCGGGGGTTCGGGCCCCGAACCAAATTGATCCCGTGGACGAGGACCAACGCATTCTGGGGGTATTGGTCGCGATGGAGCGAGACTTCATTGGCCGTGAGCAGGATGGAGTGCGGTGAGCCTGTTGTGCCTTTGACCTCGACAAATAAGGATTTGCCGTTGGCCTTGGCGAGAAAATCAAAGGACTCGCTCCCACTCACATCTCGGACGCGAAAACCAAGGGATTTAAGGTGATTAGCAGCAAGGTCCATGGCGTGGCATTCAACGGCGTTACGCTCCGGCCCGGATAAGCCGCGACCTTGCCCAGCTCGGCTCCAGCGACGAATGGCACGCTCCAAATCGACCGCCGCCGGGTCGTCCTCATCAGGTGTCTGGCCAAGATCAATCGCCTCATAGAGCTGACCCAGTCGCTGAATGAATGCGCTAAGGTCGTCCAGGAGCACGGGTTCAGGAGGCAGTGCGTCCGCCGGATAAAACTTCGCGTAAGCTGTTGATTTTTCGTATGCCTTGGCGCGCCCAGGCGCTGCGAGATTGATGCGGGTTTCGGTATCTTGAACGCCTGTAAAGGCCGAGCTGAGCTGGGTTCGCGCGAAGCGCACTAGGTTCGCCAGCTCCGCATCCGATCGGTTTACAAGCTCGGACGTTTCGGTCGCGCCATGCGCGCCCGCCGCGATGGCGATGCGTGGGCTTATGGGGATGTGGACCTTGATGAGGCCCGTGAGCGCTATGAGGTGACCCTGCTGGACACAGCCACACCGGTGCTGAGCGTGCTGGTGGAGGCCCCGAGCTATACGCTGACCGCCTCGGTGTTATCGGCCGTGTTTCCAGCCGGGTTGGACACCGCCCGGCTTCAGGTTGCGCAGGTGAGTGACAGCTTCGGACCCGGCCAGGCCGCTGACGCTGCGCTTCTGCCCGCAGACTGACATCCCCCTCTTTCCTGAACGGGCTGCGCGCCCCATATAGCCGCCGCGCTCGCGATTGCTGCGCGCGCCTGCTATCAGGGCGGTGTGATGAAGGACCCGTATGCGATTCTCGGCGTGACGAAGTCGGCTTCTGCCGACGAGATTCGCCGTGCCTATCGCAAGCTGGCCAAGCAGCTTCACCCGGACGCGAACCCGGATGACAAGCAGGCTGAAGAGCGCTTCAAAGAGGTGGGCCAGGCCTTCAAACTCCTCTCAGACCCCGAAAGTAAGGCCCGTTTCGACCGTGGCGAAATCGATGCCAATGGGCAGGAAACCGCCGCCTTTCACTTTCGCTCTCGGCCCGGGGGTCCAGCGGGCCAGCGCGGCCCGACAGGGCGTTACGAAGACATCTCGGATATTTTCTCAGACCTGTTCAGCGATTTTGGCGGTGCGGGCCGGGGTCAACGCCGTGGCCCCCAGCCAGCAAAGGGCCGTGATCTGAAAGCGGGCGTGACCGTCAGCTTTGAAGAGGCCATGCGCGGCGGCAAGCGCCGTGTGGGATTGACCGGTGGACGGGCCGTCGAAGTGGCGATCCCAGCCGGTGTCGAACCGGGGCAGGTATTGCGCCTGAGAGGTCAGGGCGAGCCGGGGGCCAATGGCGGGCCCGCCGGTGACTGCCTCGTCGAGATTGCGATCCGGCCCCACGCTTATTTCAGGCGCGATGGGGCGGACATTCGCGTGGACCTTCCCATCTCCCTGAAAGAAGCGCTGTTTGGCGGGGCGGTTCGGGCCCCCACGGTGGACGGCCCTGTTGAAGTGCGTGTGCCGGCGGGGGCCAATTCAGGCGCTCAGCTCCGCCTGCGCGGCAAGGGGGCTCCCAAATCCGGCGGCGGCAATGGCGACCAGATCATCAAGCTCATCGTCGATGTCCCGCTCAACGATCCAGCGCTAGAAGCCTTTATCGAAGACTGGGCACCGCCCGCGGACTATGATCCGCGCAAGCGTCTGAAGCTCTAAGACGACGGAAACTGCAGTCTGGCACCGTTCCTGAATGCAGATTACCCAGTGTGTTCAGGAGCGGTTCAGACCGCTATGCCTAGAAGTGTCGTCATGATCCGTATGTTTGCATCCCTTCTTATTCTGCTTGCCGCCAGCGCGGCAGCCCCGGCATTTGCCGATCCGGTATCTGTGGGCGCAGGCGAGGTTGAGATGCAGCAGCTGATTTCCACCAATCAGGCGGTGTCGGCTGCACGGCGGGCCTACCCGCGTGCCGAGGTGCTCAATGCGCGTCTGGTGCGGGGCAACCGGCCTTATTACAGCGTTCGGATGATTGAGGACGGACGCCGGTTCGATGTGCGCGTGGACGCACAGACCGGCCGCGTGCTCAACTAGCGGACTGACACGGAGACTGACATGCGCGCCCTGATCGTTGAGGACGACCCTGATCTGAACCGCCAGCTTTCTGATGTGCTGGACCATGCCGGCTATGCCGTGGATGGGGCCACCGATGGTGAAGATGGCTGGCATTTGGGGGAAACCGAACCCTATGACGTGATCGTCCTTGATCTCGGCCTGCCGAAGATTGATGGCGTGACGGTGCTGGAACGCTGGCGGGAGGCGGGCGTCGCAACGCCGGTTCTGATTCTCACCGCGCGTGATCGCTGGAGCGAAAAGGTGGCGGGCTTTGATGCCGGGGCCGATGACTATCTGACCAAGCCCTTCCACCCCGAAGAGCTGTTGGCCCGTCTGCGGGCGCTGACGCGCCGGGCGGCTGGTCACGCGTCGTCCACCTTAGAGAGCGGCAATCTCAGCCTGGATACGCGCGGAGCCCGGGTGTTCGTCGACGGCCAGTTGATCAAGCTGACCAGCCATGAATTCCGCATGCTGAGCTATCTGATGCACCATCAGGAGCGAGTGATCTCCCGCACCGAACTGGTGGAACATATCTACGACCAGGATTTTGACCGGGATTCCAACACCATTGAGGTGTTTGTCGGGCGCCTGCGCAAAAAGATTGGCTCGGCCCGGATCGAAACCGTGCGCGGACTCGGCTATCGTCTGGTCGACCCAGATGAAGGCCGAACGGACGCAAAGACCGGGTGAATGACGACACGGACGATTCGCTGACACAAAGCGGCTCCCTGGCGAGGCGCATGGTCAGTGTCGCCCTGATCTGGGCGCTGGGCTTGATGATTGTCGGGGCCGTGGCGCTGACGATCTTGTTTCGCCAGACCGTCTTCAGCGCGCTGGATGACCGTCTCGACCGGGTGGGAGAGTCGCTTCTAGCCTTTGTTGAAGTGGATGAGGCGGGTGAGCTCTTCATCACCCAGCAACCCACCGATCCCAGCTATGCCCAAGTCTTCTCCGGGCGCTATTGGCAAATCTCGACGGGCGAAGGGGACGCGCGTGAGGATCTTGCCTCGCCTTCGCTGGCCGAAAACCGGATACAGCTCGACGGCTTAAAGGCCGAGGCCATGTCCGAGCCTGGACGCGTGGTGATTGGCAATGCGGTTGGCCCGGACAGCGAGCCCTTGCGCGTCCATGTTCGCGCCATTGCGATCGAGGACGGTGACCCTTCGGTCATCATCGCTGCGGCCGAAGATCGGCGTCCCGCTGACGCCAATGTCACGCGATTTGCCATCACGGCCTTTATCCTGTTCGCGATCTTCGCGGTGTTGCTGGCTGCGGGGGTCTGGTTCCAGGTTCGCGTCGGCCTGGACCCGGTTTTGCGCATGGGGCGGGCGGTGGCTTCTGTGCGCGATGGTGAAGCGTCAAAGGTGGCCGGCAGCTACCCGTCCGAACTCATGCCCCTGGCCGGAGAGCTGAATAGCCTGCTCGATCATTCCCGTGAGGTTGTCGATCGGGCCCGCACCCATGTTGGCAATTTGGCCCATGCCCTCAAGACTCCGATCACGGTGCTCGGCAATGAGGCGCGGTCCCATGAGGGCGCGCTGGCGGATCTCGTGGCGCGCCAAACCGACACCATGTCGGCCCAGGTGGAACACCATTTGCGCCGGGCCCGCGCCGCCGCGAACGCCCAAGCCATCGGGGCCCGGGCACCGGCCAGTGAAGTCCTCGAAGATCTCACGCGCACATTGCGCAAAATCTATGCCCGCCGCGAAGTTCAGGTGGTCCTCGATGCGCCCTCCGGATTGGTGTTTCGCGGCGAGCGCCAGGACCTGGAAGATCTGGCCGGCAATCTCATCGATAATGCGTGCAAATGGGCGACAAGCGCGGTGCGCGTCGACGCCCAGGCTCTGGAAGCGGATGAGCTTCAACTTCGTATTCTTGTCGAAGATGACGGTCCTGGACTGGATGAAGCTGCGTGCGCTCAGGTGCTGGAGCGCGGGGTGCGTCTGGATGAGCAGGCCCCTGGGACCGGCTTGGGTCTGGCTATCGTCACCGATCTGGCACGCGCCTATGGCGGGCAGTTGGAGCTGGGCCGCTCGGCGCTCGGCGGGCTTGCCGCGACGCTCACCTTGCCCGCGGCGCGGCGTTTAAAGGAAACAGCTCGTTAACTCCAATCAGCGAAGACTTTGTCGATTCGCAGGAGTTCGGCCCGCATGAGCGGCTTAACGGAGGACAAGCAAAAGCGCATCGAAGCGCTGCTCGGCACCCTTCCTGGGGATATGGCCGATCGCTTGTGTGCGACCGCTGTTAAGGCTGACCCGGCGCTGGGCCGCTTGATGACGCTGTGCCGCGATGGCTTGGAGGCCACAGCCCGAGACCGGCTGTTTGAGCCTCTGGCACCGGTCAGCGGCGACCCTGAAACCGATCCCCCTTCAAAGGCTTATACGCCCGCTAAGCTGTTGGCGGTGCTGTGGTCCTGGCTCGATGAAACACAGGCTTCAGACCTCACCGCACAGGTCAAAGATGCGGTCCTGGATACCGATGCTGAGCCCGGAGACGGCCAGCTCGACCCGCTGCGTATCGAAATCGCGAATGCGATTATGGCTGGCATTGACGCGGTGAAGGACGATCCCAAGGCTCAAAAAAAGCTCAAGGCGCGCCTGGGCGTCAGCGATTTCGAGGCCGTGATGCATGCCGCCGTGATCTTGAGATCGAGCCCCAGCGTCCGCTCTGCCATGGACGGCATTCCCGACACCATCCCGGAGATGACCGATAATCTGAGCGCCACAATCCGTGATCGCTATGAGGCGGCCAGCGAAAGCGATCCTGACGCAGCGGTGTGGCTGCTTTTCCTGCTCATGACGCGCATGGATCGCCCCTGGCGCATATTACGAGTGTTTGAGCGGATTGCCCGGCGTGAAGATGATCTTCTGATCTCTCAAACCGATATGGCCACAATCGGCGATTCCTTGCTGGCCGATGCCGCATTTGAATTGAGGGCCTTTGCCGTTCCGCCCGACACGCCCGAAACGGCCTCTGAGGCCGCCGCGGGCTTAGCGCGGTTTGCCGCTGTGACTGTGGGTATGACCCGCGAGATTGGGATCCGAAAGGATGGCGATTGGGGCAAGCAACTCTTCGAATTGCGCTCCAAGGCCAGTGATCAGATGGTCCAGATCCATCAGGCGGCGCGCGATGCCTTCTGGAAGGCCACGCCAGAGGGCGGGGGCCTAAAGCGGCGCGTCTTTGGAACACCGACCAAGCCTGGCGAGCCAGACTTCATTCGGGCCGAAGCGCTGGGATCTTTCCTGATTGCGACAAAAGATGATGCGAGCCGGGCCGCAGTGGGCAATGCCCATAACGAGCTGATCGCCGATATTCGCGACCGTCTTGAGGCGGTGAGCCAAGAGCTCCTGGCCGGCATGCGCAGCGCCTCGCCGGAGGAGGCCGACGCGGGCGAAGACCGCCTTGGCAACATCGCGCAGCTCATGACCGCAATCGGTCAAAGGGAGGCGGCTACGATCCTCCTGCGCCGTGTCGCCGCAGCTCTTGCGGCCTAATTTCCTTCAAACCGGACGGTAGAGCGACTATCTACCGGGCCATGACGGATTCACCGCCAACCCAACCGATCGCTCTGGAAGCGCGTGCGCAGACCGGAGATCGTCTGTCTTCGCCCAGCGCGGGGCGCAATAAAGCCGTGATCGCGCAGACTCTGTCCGGTCTGTTGCCAGAGCGGGCCCGGGTGATTGAGATCGCGTCCGGGACCGGCGAACACGCGCTGGCCTGCGTGGCGCAGCGCCTGGATCTGAGCTGGACACCCAGCGAGCCCAATCCCCAGTCTCGCGCCAGCGTGGACGCCTGGGCCCAGGACGCAGGCGGGCGGATCGCGCCATGCCTCGATCTCGATGTCACCCAGGCCGGATGGAGCACCGGTCTTGGCTCCTTTGATGCGCTGTTTTGCGCCAATATGATCCATATTGCGCCCTGGTCGGCGGCGGTGGGTGTTTTCGACGGCGCGCAGACCCTGCTCACCCCTGCAGGTCATCTGCATCTGTATGGCCCATTCCAGGACGGCGAGGCGACCGCCCCGTCTAATCTCAGCTTTGATGCCGATTTGAAACGCCGGGACCCGCGCTGGGGGGTGCGGGCCTTGTCGGATGTGGATGCGCTCGCCGGGTCCTTTGGCTTTGAGCGTGTCTCGCGGATCGACATGCCGGCAAATAATCTCCTGCTATCCTGGGCGAAGCGGTCATGATCGTTATTGCCATATCCGGGCTGTTTGCCATTTTAGCTGCGATCTACATCGCCACGCCGGTGGCGCGTGGCGGCGCGCGCGTCGCAGGTTTGGCCATCGCGGCGCTGATCGCGGTGGGGGCCTTGGGCGCTTATCTGGTCAATGGTGAGCCCGATACGCCCGGCCAGCCCTATGATGTGCTGGTTGAACGCTTGCGGACCGCCGATCCCACCGATCTCACCCCCCTTGAACAGGAAGAGCGCCTGCGCGACGCCATTCGGCGTGACCCCAGCGATGTGCGCGCCCTGTCGTTGCTCGCGCGCTTCCTATCGCGCACCGAGCGCGAATTGGAAGCCATTGCTTTATTTGAGCGCGCGCTGCGCCAGGGTGAAGACGCGCGTATTCTCTCAGACCTCGGCGAAGCGCTGGTCAATCTCAATGAGGGTGAGGTGACCGGTGAAGCCCAGGCCGCCTTCTTGCGTGCCAATGCAATCGATCCGGATCTGCCGGAGCCGGCCTTCTTCCTGGGCGCTGCGGCCTATGCGGAGGGCGACCGGATGACGGCCGCTGACTATTGGACCGATATTATCGGGCGGCTCCCCGCAGAAGACCCCTATCGCCGGGCGATTTCAGAGCGCGCGGCTGACCTTTTGTCGCGTCCGATGGGGGGACCGGGCCGTGACGGCGAGGCTCCTTTTGCCGGCGGTGGAGAGGTTGATGTCGACGCCATGGTTGGGGCCATGGTCGATCGCTTGGAGCTGCGCCTGGACACCAACCCGGGCGATTTGTCTGGTTGGCTGACCCTGGCGCGTGCGCGCATGATGTTGAACGAGCCGGACGAAGCCGCCGCGGCGCTGCAAACTGCGCGCACACGCTTCGCTGGTCAGCCGGGCAAAATGGCGCTGATCGATGCGCTGGCTGCGGCCATTCAGGTTGAGGAGACCGACGCGTGAGAAAAGCCAATCGCCGCCTTTGGATCACGGCCGGTGCGGCTATCGTGCTGGTGGGGGCCGTCGCGCTGGCCATGAATGCCATGAGCAGCGCCATGGTGTTCTTTTATTCGCCGGCCATGGTGGCGGAAAATCCGCCCGATGCCGGACAGCGCGTGCGCGTCGGCGGCCTGGTCGTCGATGGCTCGGTTGAACGCCCTGCCACTGGCGGTGCCAATTTCACGGTGACCGATGGGGCCGGTGAGATCCGGATCAATTATGGCGGGTCGCTGCCCGATCTGTTCCGAGAGGGCCAAGGCATTGTGGCCGAAGGGGCGTTTGATGCCGCAGGCCTGTTCACTGCCGACACCGTGCTGGCCAAGCATGATGAGACTTATATGCCAGCCGAAGTCGCCGCCGCGCTTAAAGAGAGTGGCATGTGGCATGAAAATGAAGGCGATCACTCTGGCTATGGTGGGTATGGCGACACCGAAGACGGTGCGGGCTCCTAGATGATTGCTGAGATTGGACGCTTTCTGATCGCGCTCGCCTTCCTGGCCTGTTTAGCGCAGATGGTGCTGGCCTGGCGTGGGGCTGATCAAGGCGGCAAAGGCCCGTTCGCAAACGCGGGCAAGGCCGCCTCGGAGATTGCTGTTCTTGCCGCCGGCGCTGCGATGCTGCTGCTGATCATCAGCTTTGTGCGCTCTGATTTCTCCATCGCCTATGTCGCGGCGAACTCCCATGTGGACAAACCGCTGGCCTATAAGATCGCCGGAGCGTGGGGCGGGCATGAAGGCTCGATGCTTTTGTGGTGCTGGATTTTGGCTCTGTTCGGGCTTGGATTGGCCAAGATTGGCCCCCTAAACCCGGCGCTGCGCCTGCGCTCGGTGAGCTTTCAGGGCTTATTGCAAACCCTGTTTTTTGCCTTTCTAGCCTTTGCCTCCAACCCGTTTCAACGCGCCAATCCTGTGCCAATCCAGGGTTCGGACCTCAATCCCATCCTTCAGGATCCAGCGCTCGTCTTCCATCCGCCGATGCTCTACATCGGCTATGTCGGGCTTTCGACGGCCTTTGCGATTGCCGCAGCCGGTCTGGTTCAGAAGTCGGGCGGGCGGGAGCTGGCGAGCGCTTTGCGGCCTTGGGCGCTTGGGGCGTGGACCAGCCTGACCGCCGGCATCGCGCTCGGGGCCTGGTGGGCCTATTACGAGCTGGGCTGGGGCGGCTGGTGGTTCTGGGACCCGG
>JANQMI010000117.1 GCA_028280165.1 Oceanicaulis sp.
ACGGGTCAGCGAACCGGTGGGGGCTGAGTGATGGGCGGCTACCGTTTGTCCTCCGGCGGCAGCCAGATCGACCGCATTGCGCCCGACAAGCCCAAAGAAAATCTGCCCGCCCTCGTCGGTGGGAATCGCTTGCAGGCCGGCGGCGATCGCCGCGTCTTCTTCAGAGGAGAAAGGATCGGGATCGATTTCGGTGAGGCGCACACGGCCCCCCGCCTCAGCGGCGATCATCCGAAGCATTTCGCGCACCCGGGCCCCATAGGCCCGGATCGCTGGATATTGCGCCGCATCGCGCCGCGAGAAGTAGAAGGCGATCTGCACCGGCTCATCGAGCCGGGCCAGCACGTCACGCGCGCCGGGCGAAAGCTGATAGAGCCCGCGCTCAGTGAGATCGATCCGCGCGCCGTCCAAATGACTGCGGACTGTCCAGTTCAAGCCGACGAAACCGACGACCAGGGCCAGCCCCATGATGACGAGGTGGAGCGAACGGCTCATCGGCCAACGCCTCTGCGGGCATCGATCAGCAGCATGGCCACGCCAAGGCCCAACCCCATCAAGCTAAGAAAGTAGACAAGATCAGGCAGGCCCATGACGCCCTGGCGCAGGGAGTCAAACCGCGCCAGGGCCGAGAGCTCCGCAACCGCTTCGACGGCGGCACCCGGGGCCTGGTCGGACAGCGCATCAATGACCATCGGCAGGCCCGCAGCCGTGATCAGCACGCAAGCCGCCGTGCCCAGCACGAAAGCGACGACCTGATTGCCGGTGGAGGCGGATAAAGCCTGCCCGATGGCCAGATATCCGCCCGCCAGCAGCAACGCGCCGAGATAGGCGGTGGCGGTCGCGGCATTGTCCGGCGCGCCGAGATAATTCACGGCAATCCACATGGGAAAGGTCAAAACAAGGGCGAGCGCGGAAATCGTCCAGGCGGACAGAAATTTGCCCAAGGCCGCCGCCCAGAGCGGGATTGGGCTGGCCAATAGCATTTCCAACGTGCCGCGATCGCGCTCTTCGGCCCAGGTGCGCATGGCCAGCGCCGGCATCAGAATCAGCAAAAGCCAGGGCATGAAGTCAAACAAAGGCGCAAGGTCGGCGCGTCCGGTATCGAAGAAGCGCCCGGCGCGCCAGGCGAAACTCGGCGCGGCGAAGGCGAAGACAGCCAGAAAGACCCAGGCGAGCGGGGTCTGGAAATAGGCGGCCAGCTCGCGCCGATAGACCGCAATCAGCCCGCTCATGCGCCGCCCTCCCCACTGGGGTCACGGAGCACTTCGCTGACCGATCCCGTGAGCGATCGGAAGGCGGAGGCAATGGTGTGGTCGGAACCGCGACTGGCCAGCGCATGCGGGGTTTCGTCCACCAGCAGCCGACCTTCGGCAATGACAATCGCCCGGCTGCAAATCGTATCCACTTCTTCCAACAGATGGGTGGAGATGATGATCGCCTTTTTCGGAGCCATGTCCGCGATGAGGGCGCGGACACCATCTTTCTGGTTTGGGTCCAGCCCGTCGGTGGGCTCATCGAGAATCAGCACCGGAGGATCATGGGCGATCGCGGCAGCCAGAGCTGCGCGACGTTTATAGCCCTTCGACAGAGCGCCGATCGGCTTGTCGGCCGCGGGTCCCAGATTGGCCCGGGCCAGGGCGTGGTCACACGCGTCTCGCAGCACGGATCCGGAAAAGCCGCGCGCGCGCAGGTGAAAGCGCACATAGCCGCGCGGGGTCATGGCGGGATAGGCCGGGGCCCCTTCAGGCAGATAGCCAAGCCGGGCCTGGGCATCGTGCCGGTTCAGCGCCGCATCATATCCGGCGATCTCGGCGTGGCCTTCATCAGGCTCCAGGCAACCGGCCAGCATGCGCATCGTGGTGGACTTTCCTGCACCGTTCGGGCCCAGAAATCCTAACACCTCACCGCGGTCCACTGTGAATTGGACACCGTCCACCGCAGTGACGCCGTTAAAGCGTTTCGTCAGGGCTTCAGCGAGGATCATGCAGGGCGGCTTCCTGTCCGACGCGAGCGGGCAACGCAGATGCGATACAATCGTGTTGTGCGCTGGCCTGCAAGCCTGCCTTAGAGCCGGTCACCAAAACCTGAATCGCGGTCAGAAATACCGCGATCCAAGCTGATCCAATGGGAATGAGAATGTGTCGATCGACATGACCCTCCGGATCCGGGGGGCTGGGGGGGCTGTGAATCCAGACCTGGCGGGCTTGTCCATGTCGATCGACACTGAGAAGCTTGTGCACGGCCTTTGTTCGCCTCGCGACCAAATTGGGGCAAGAATCGGGCAGTATATGAAATTGACGTAAGACGTCGGCGGACCCACGGACTTAAAGCGCCATGTTTCACACCCCATCCGGACCCGGTTCAGCAGCCCGAGCGGCCGCGGACATTGTGATGTTTCACCGCACCGAGCTGGACAAAATCCTGCGTGTTTACGGGATGATGGTCGCCGGGGGAGAGTGGAAAGACTATGCGATCGACGGTTTGAAGGACCGGGCCGAGTTCGCCATTTTCCGCAATGCGGCGGAGTTTCCCATCTACCGCATCGTGAAGACCCCGGCCGATTCGCGAAAACAAGGCAGCTGGAAGGTGATTGGGGCCGGCGGCGTCATATTGCGGCGCGGCCATGAGCTGGCTCAGGTTCTGAAAGTCTTCGACCGCCAGCTGGCCAAACTCAACTGGAGTGGTGGCGTCTGACGCGCCCGCTTTAAGGCTCACATAAAAAACGCCCCGGACCCATCAGGCTCCGGGGCGCTTTGTTTCGAGGCTCAGATCAACGCTATTCGCGATTGCCAAGCAGCATCAGGATGACCTGGAACATGTTGATGAAGGCGATGTAGAGGTTCAGCGCGCCAAACGTGGTGGCCACGGCCATGGAGCGCTGATCGCCTGCGATCTCGTGATACATGATCTTCAGGTTTTGGGTCTGCCAGGCCACGACACCGGCCATCAGGCCGAGGATCGCGAACTGGATCAGCCACATCAGCCCGCTGCTTTGGACAAAGAAGGTGTTGATCAGGCCAATGACCAGCACACCGATAATGCCCATAAACAGGAAGGTCTGCAGCGGCTGCAGATTCATCTTCGTGGTGTAGCCCAGCAAGGACAGACCAAAGAAGGCCGCTGATGTGATCACGAAGGCTTGGGCAATGGTGCCAAAGGTGATCGACAGCGAACCCTGTATGGTTTCAGCCGGGATGCCGCCTGCGGCCATCATCACCCACACACCCATGCCGGCCCCGATCAGCGATACCACGGCCCAATACAGCAGCGACGCGCCGGTCGGAGAGGGGTTGCGCATGAAGAACATGGAGCCGAACAACAGGGCGATCGGGCCGAACTGAACGACGTAAAGCAACGGCGTGCCGAACACGAGCTGGGTGACCGGTGTTACGGTGCCGACCACATAGGCGATGGCCGCCGTGACCAGCAGGCCCAGACCCATCTTATTGTAGACGCCGAGCATGAAGCTGCGCAGGCCAGCATCGACACTGGTGTCGAGGGCGCGGGCATCATAGGCGGTGCGGTTGAACTGGTTCATCGCTTCCTTCTCACGTGACAAGTCACTGACCGCGCGCAGGGTGCGCGCAGCCTTCTGTTCCTGAATATCAGAGTTGTGCGCTTCAGTTTCAAGCAAAACCGGTCGCGAGGGCTGATTAAAAAGCCCTTTGTAATTGTAGGGAAAACTCGAATTCTAGTGGGAAGACTTGACCTTCAGCCCACATCATGCGCCAAGGCGGACCATGTCTCTGCGCGTCTTTGCTGCCCTTCCCATCCCCGAGCCGATTGCTGACCAGGCGCTGGCCCTGATGGACCAGGTGCCCGGTGCCAACTGGCGACCGCGCGAGAACCTGCACATCACATTGGCCTTTTACGGCGAGCTGGCTGAGCCGGTTATCCATGATCTGGACGCGGGGTTGGCCTGCATCACCGCGCCGCGCATGAGTCTGCGTCTGGCGGGCGTGGGTCGATCCGGGCACCAGGATGGCGCGGCGCTGTGGGCCCGGGTGGAGCCGGATCCGGCGCTCGCCCAGCTGGCCCGGGATTGCCGCAAGGCTGCCAGAGGGGCCGGCGTGGCGCTGGAGAAACGCGCTTATCTGGCCCATATGACGCTGGCCTATCTGGGCGGCAGTGTGGATCCGGTTCGGCTGCAACGCTTTGAGCAGCGCCACAGCCTGTTCAAATCCGACCCGTTCACACCCGATCGCTTCTTTCTGTATTCCAGTCGGCCGCGAAAGCCGGGCAGGCCCAATGCCTACGAGATCGAAGCCGAATACCCGCTTTAGCCAGTAGATCGGCTATCGCGAGATGTGATGGCAGGTGTCCTGAGATGTCGTGACGGCCTCGACGCGGCCCGCGGCGCTGATCGTGACGTCGATCGTGCATTGCTGATAGCGCGGCGTGTAGGCGTCAACTGTGACCCCGGCCCCCGTGGCTCCGTGCGCGCTGCCAACAAATTGCGGCCGCGTGGTTGATTGGACCCGAGACCGCTCCCAGCGCGGTGTGTAGGAACCGGGCACCGAAGCTGGGCCCGTGCGGCTGTCGGCCAGAATGAAGCGGGCGACCACAGTGCCGTCCTCGCGAGGCGTCACTTGAGTGGGCGAGCCATATTGGGCTGTGAAGGCGCTGATATCGGCCCCGACAAAGCTGGCCGGCACAGACGCCGTCGGACCGTCAGTGGCGCATGCGGCCACGCCAATCCCGACCGCGAGCGCTAAGACCATATGTTTCATGCTGGTTCTCCTGCTTGGGATGGTGCCAAACTATGGGTCGCCTAAGAGTTGAAGGCAAGCCATGCCGAGGTCACCATCGCCCGGCTCGACGCGGCTCACGCGGTCAGGCTATGACCTGTGACAAAGGGCAAAGATGATGGCCATCAATCTCGACCGCCATGCCCGCCACATCCTTTTGAAGGAGATTGGCGGGCCAGGCCAAAAAAAGCTCAGCGAAGCGCGCGTCCTGATTATTGGCGCGGGCGGGTTAGGGGGGCCGGCAGCGCTGTTCCTGGCGGCGGCGGGGCTGGGCCATGTGCGGATTGTCGATCCTGACCAGGTGTCGCTGGATAATCTCCAGCGCCAGGTCTTGTTCAAAACCAAGGATGTGGGTCGCCCCAAAACCGACGCGGCCGCCGACGCGCTTTTCGCGCTCGATCCTGATGTGAGCGTCGAGCCGGTTGCGGCCAGGGCCGAGGCGTCAAACCTGCCGGACCTGATGGCTGGTGCGGATGTGGTGCTGGATGGGTGTGATGATTTTCCAACCCGGTTCGCGGTCAATGCTGCAGCGGTTGCCGCTCAACGGCCCTTAGTGTCCGGCGCGATTGGGCGTTGGGACGGTCAGGTGGGGGTTTTCGCGCCGCATCTGTCTGACACCGCGCCCTGCTATCAGTGCTTTGTCCCAGCCCAGCCCCCGGACGCGGAGCGTTGTGCAGAGGTTGGCGTGGTCGGTGCGCTGACCGGCGTTATCGGGTCGATGATGGCGCTGGAGGCGATTAAGCTCATCACAGGGGCTGGATCGCCCTTGCTCGGACGCCTGACGCTGTTTGAGGGCTTGTCGGGGCGCGCGCGCACCGTGAGCGTCAAAAAGGACCCGGCCTGTCCTTGCTGCTCACGCGTTTAAGCAACCCGCCCCTCGAAATCCGATACCAGGCGAGGGCTCCCAGCAAGCCTCCGGGCACAAGCCCATAAAGCGCGCCCAACACCAAACTCTCTGTGAGAATGCCGACAATAGCCGTCACGCCCACCCCGGCGATCGCAAAGATCAGGAAGGTGGCCCGGGCACGCTGGTGCTGGGTTGACGTTTCAGACACGGGGCTCGGCCATGGGTTGGAGTGCGTTCAGTGAAACACTCCTAAAGGCCCGGCGCGCCCCGCTCAATCTCAATTGTCGAAGGGATAATCGGCAGCCCTAGCGCCGGCGGCGGGATTTGGGCCTGCGGCGGGCCTGGTAAACGGTTGTGAAATACAGCCCGCCCGCGAAGGCGATACCAATGGCCAATCCGGCGATCCAGTTTGACAGAATTAGGGAAAAGATGGCCCCGACCACAATCGCCAGCATGGCGACCATGGCCAGAACGCGGGTGGGCGGGCGATCAGTTTTCTTGCGGGATGTCACCGGTGATATCTCTGTAAAACGTCCAGATCATGCGTTCCGTGGTTATGAAACGCCAATTCCAGTCCTCGTGGAAGTCCGCCAGCGGCTCGGCGGCCAAAACCTCGCCATAGCTGTGCCCCGCTTCGACCAGGGCCGCCACCCGGGCGCGCCCTTCGGTGAGCATGGCGATGCTGGCTTCCAGATCCGCTTCGGTGGACATGGGGCCGTGGCCTGCAATGACTTGAGTGTCAGGAC
This sequence comes from Oceanicaulis sp., assembly GCA_028280165.1. Lineage (GTDB taxonomy): Bacteria > Pseudomonadota > Alphaproteobacteria > Caulobacterales > Maricaulaceae > Oceanicaulis. Next base: position 6,339 of record JANQMI010000117.1, read on the forward strand.
CGGCCACGTCGACCATGGACTGCATGGCGGCAATAAAGCCGTTCACGGTGCCACCATTGTCCAGGTCGATATAGGGAAACCAGCCGGAGAATAAGAGGTCGCCGGTATGGATGATATCGGCCTCCACGAAATGCACCCAGATATCCCCCGCGGTGTGGGCGTCTGGTTCGTGGTAGAGGCGGATCGTCTGACCGTTCAGCGTGAGCGTTTCCCCGCCGGACAGATTCACGATGGGCAGAAAGTCACCGCTGAGCGGATCCGGGGTGGCCCCGGTCAGATTGGCGGTAACTGGATTGATCAGCGCCGGCCGCACGCTTTCATGGGCCATGATGACCGCGCCGCGCTCGGCAAACCAGGCATTGCCCAGCACATGGTCGCCATGAAGGTGGGTGTTCAGCACCATCTGAACCGGCTGATCCCCAGAGACCGCCCGCTGGGCGCGATCCAGAAAAGGGGCAATCGGCGCAAACTGGGTGTCGATCATGAAGACCCCATCTTCACCCACACTCAGGCCCACATTGCCGCCGCGCCCCGTGATCAGCGCGTAAACGCCATCGCCTAACTCCTCGGTCTCCACAAAGACCTCTTGAGCGGGTTGATGGGCGAGCGTTGTGGCCGCCGCGACAAGAGCAAAACTGAACATGACAATCTCCAACAGCAATGGGAGCGGAACATGCACCGCTGTTCGATGAAGTCAAAACACGAGCCGGTTACTGGGGGGCCAGATGTTGATCTAAGAAGCGCGTGATCTGAAACACCGCGCGCTGCATATCCCGGCGATTGTTCAGGGCGTGGCCCCCATCAAACTCAAACAGACGCACCTCCTGGCCAGACGCCTCAAGGGCTTGGAGCATGGCCTCGCTTTGCTCAATCGGGACAATCCGGTCGTAGGTCCCATGGACCAGCAGGACCGGTATTGTGATCTCAGCGGCCCGATTGACCGGGGATTGCACGGCCATTCGGTCTGGGTTGTCCGCACCGATCATGGTCCGAAGCTCTGGAAATTCAGCGTCCGCGCGCTCTTCTTCCCAAGCCAGCAGAGCGGCCAGGTCCGTCACCGGGGCCCCTGCCGCTGAGCAGCGATACAGCTCAGGTTCCAAAGCCGCCTGCATCAGTGCGGCATAGCCGCCATAACTCCACCCGGCGACGCAGATGCGGCTCTGATCAATGCTCTTGTCGGTGATCAGATCACGCACGCCATCGGTGATATCGGTCTGCATCAGACCGCCCCATTCGCCATGCCCGGCTTCAACAAAGTCTCGCCCAAACCCGGCCGATCCCCGAAATTGCGGTTGGAAGACCATATAGCCGTTGGCCGCGATCAGCTGGGCCAGCTCGTCAAAGCCGTAATAGTCACGGGCCACCGGACCCCCATGGGGCAGCACGACCAGCGGCGTGGGCGTGTCGATGGGATAGGGCGGCGTTGTCACATAGCCGAAGAGCTCGGTGCCATCGCGCGCGGTATAGCGGTGAATGCGAACATCGGCGAAGGCGCTGGCCGACAGAGCCAGGCGCTGGGGTCCGATATTCAGCATCGCTCCGGTGGAGAAGGCGTAAGCGGCAAAGCGCGGCGGCATGGACGGGCCGGTGAGCATGAGCAGCAAGTGATCGCCTGCGCGCTGCAGGGGAACGGCATTCGTGCTCTCCCCCACGCGCTCCAATATCGTCGGCAGATGCTCGGCAATCTGAGGGTCAAAGCTGACCAGGTGGGTGCGTTCATCGGCCCAGGTCAGGCCGAGCGCCCGGCCGGACACCGGGTCAACAAACACATTGCTGACGTCATAGTCTTCATTCACGAAGACGCTTTGCCCCACTGTGGCGCTGAAGAAGTCATATTCCATCAGCCCGGTGGTCCGGGTCTGCGGATCCAGGGTCAAGACCAGCGCTTCGCTGGGCGTTTGGGTCCGCGCGACCCAGTGCACGCCATCCTGAAGCTCTGAGAAATTGTTGATCGGCTGTTCGGCCACCCGGGTCCAGCGAGAGCCGTCTTCCTGGCGCACCAGCACCGCAACTTCGCGATACGCTCGGAAGGCGTCCAGTCGCATGACTGTCACGCCCTCTGAATTGGTGAACCAAGCCAGCGATTCCACGCGTCCGGTATCAACGCGCCTGTCGCGCCCGGTCTCGACATTGACCCGGTGCACATGCAGCGCATTGCGCCCGCGATTGCGCAGCCCCATCAAGACATGGTCCGGGTCATCGGGCAGGAAATCCACCACATAGTCGAGCTGGGTCTGATGCGCGCCCAAGCGGCGATTGGCGGGATCGAACAGGAAGACCCCGTCACTGCCGTCCGGACGGGTGGAGCTGATCACGTCCAAAACCTGCCGGTTGGTGCGCACCTGGCGACCATATTCATCTTCATAGATGAAATAGCCGTTGGTGATCTCGGAGATGGCTTCTGTTGCGGTCAGAATGCGGTCTTCATTCGCCCAGCGGACCCATTTCAGCTCGCGCTCGAAACGGGTGCTGTGAAGCACCGGCAGGGACGCATCGGTCATGTCCACGATAATGACCTGACCGCCGCGATAACCGGGGTTATGGCGAATAAAGGCCAAGCGCTCGCCACTGGGCGAAAGCGCGGGGGAATCGATATCTGGAGCGGCATAAAGCAGGCCGGCGCTGGGCGGGCTTTGAGCCTCGGCCGGTGCAGCAAAGAGGCTGATAAGGGTCCAAATTCCTAGACCGATCACTCTAAGCATTCTTTCATTCCCTCAAGCACTTAACACAGGACTAGGGGCTATAATTCCCGTAAATAGTGCAAAAGAGAAGCGCTGAATCGTCTCAGGCGGCTCTGACCAGTGCCGGTCACCCAGATTTACGCCAGATTCACCAAGCTCTTTCACGCTGCGCGTCATGGTTTGGATTCGCGCGTGTCTTCTTTGGGTTTTGCTGACCGGGCCGGCCGTGGCCCAGTCTTGCGACACGCCGTCGGGCTTTCCGGTGCCGCGATTTGTCACGCTGGCCTATGACGAAGCCGCAGGGCGGGCCGGCCCCAGTGGCCAGCACCCGATTTCCTGGATGTATGTGCGCCGCGGCCTGCCGGTTGAGGTGATCGCCGAGACCCCGGATTGGCGCCGGGTGCGCGATCCCGGCGGGGAGGTTGTCTGGATGCATCGCCGGCTCTTGTCGGGCCGCCGAGCCCTGTGGGCGCGCGAGCCTTCAGACCTGCGCGCACGCCCTGATGACGATGCCTCGCTGATTGCGCGGATTGAGCCAGGGGCCCGCCTGTGGCTGGAGCGGTGCCGGGCTGGGTGGTGCCGGATGGAAGCCGGTGGCCAGCGCGGCTGGGCCCAGGCGCGGCACTTTTGGGGGGCCTATGCGGATGAAGCCGAGCCGTCCCTCGCGCTTGAGGGGGCTCTGGACCCGTGCTACCGCTCTTCGCCGGTTAGGGCGCGTGCGTCGACAGCTTCAGATGAGGCGTCATCCTCGCGCTGATCAGTCAATTGAAGGAGACCGGTCGCAGGTATCCTTAAAAGGGCCCTTTTAAGCCCTTGAAGGATGGTCCTTCTGCGCAACGCTTTTTTGAGCGAATGCGCCGCACCATGGCAGACCCCGCAAACGCACTTATGACCCAACAAAACAGCTATAATTATGAAGAACTTCTCGCCTGCGGACGCGGCGAGCTGTTCGGTGAAGGCAATGCCCAATTGCCGCTCCCGCCCATGCTCATGTTCGATCGGATCACTGAAATCACCAGCGATGGCGGCGAATACGGCAAAGGCAATCTGGTCGCTGAGCTCGACATCAAGCCCGACCTTTGGTTTTTCGACTGCCACTTCCAGGGCGATCCGGTCATGCCGGGCTGCTTAGGCCTGGACGCCATGTGGCAGCTGGTCGGCTTTTTCCTCGGCTGGACGGGGGCTCCGGGCAAGGGCCGGGCGCTGGGCGTTGGTGAGGTGAAATTCACCGGCCAGGTCCCGCCAACGGTGAAGAATGTGAAATACGTCATCAACATGAAGCGGGTGATCAATCGCCGCCTCGTGCTGGGTATCGCCGATGGCTATGTCGAGGCCGATGGCGAGAAGATTTATGTCGCCAAAGACATGCGCGTGGGCCTGTTTAAGCCTGAAGAAATCGCTGGTGGAGGCGCAGCATGAGGCGGGTCGTCATCACCGGGATCGGTATCGTCTCCTCCATCGGCGATAATGCCGCTGAAGTTGCCGCTGCACTGAAGGCGGGCAAATCCGGCGTCGCGGCTGTGCCTGAATACGCTGAGCTCGGATTCAAATGCCAGGTCGCCGCGCGCCCGAACGCCAATCCGGCCGAGCATGTCGACAAGCGCGCTTACCGCTTCATGGGGGAAGGCGCGGGCTGGTGCTATATGTCGATGGCCGAAGCCATTGCCGACGCCGGTCTGGAAGAGGGTGATGTGTCGAACCCGCGCACGGGCCTGATCGTCGGCACTGGCGGTCCGAGTGTCGAGGCGATTGTGAAAGCCGCCGATATTACCCGCGAGCGCGGTCCGAAACGGATTGGGCCCTTCGCGGTGCCCAAGGCGATGGCGTCGACCGGCTCTGCCACCTTGGCCACGCCGTTTAAGATCAAGGGCATCAATTACTCGATCAGCTCGGCCTGCGCGACTTCTGTCCATTGCATCGGCGCGGCGGCTGAGCAGATCCAGTGGGGCAAGCAGGACGTGATGTTTGCCGGCGGCGGTGAAGAATTGCACTGGGCGCTGTCCAACCTGTTTGATGCCATGGGCGCGATGAGTTCGGGCTATAACGAGACCCCGGACGTGGCCAGCCGGGCCTTTGACAAAGCCCGCGACGGCTTCGTCATTGCCGGCGGGGCCGGCATGGTGATCTTAGAAGAGTATGAGCGCGCCAAGGCGCGCGGCGCGACCATTTATGCCGAAGTGCTCGGCTATGGCGCGACCAGCGATGGCCATGACATGGTGGCCCCCAACGGCGAAGGGGCCGCCCGCTGCATGCGCCAGGCGCTGTCCACCGTCGAAGGCCGCAGCATCGATTATGTGAACCCGCACGCCACTTCCACGCCCGTGGGCGATGTGAAGGAAGCCGAAGCCATGCGCGACGTGTTCGGGTCTGACATCCCCGCCCTGTCGGCGACCAAGTCGATGACCGGCCACTCGCTGGGGGCTGCGGGCGTGCAGGAAGCGATCTATTCGCTGTTGATGATGAAGCACGGCTTTATCGCCCCGTCGATCAATATCGATGAGGTGGACCCAGAGCTGGCCGACCTGCCCATCGTGCGCGAAACCCGCGAGGCCCAGCTCGACACCGTATTGTCGAACAGCTTCGGCTTCGGCGGTACCAACGGAACGCTGGTGTTGGGGCGGGTTTAAGGCCGGATACTATTGCGTCGAGTGGGGGCGGCGCTTATATTGAAGCTAAGCACGCTGTGACGTGCCACGTCATAAAGGCGGACCAACCGACGTCCCGTTCCGGGCAACTGGAGCTAAAGTCGCTTCGGTCCGCCTAGACCAGATAGGGCCGCTCATTTGGGCGGCCCTATATATTTTTGTTTATCAGTCAACGCTGCCTTTTCCGTACCGCTGAGCGTGCGGGCTTCTTCGGGTCGGGTGCCGCCTTTGGGATAGGTAGGAATCGTGTAAAATCGCCTCATGGTTGATCCATTCAAGATGGGCGAGAATCTAATTCGTCCCTTTAAGATTTCCGAGCCGACGGAAATCCTTGTCCAAAGGTTGGGAATACCGCTTGAGCCCAATGAGCGCGGAATAATCCTACCGCCTCCGTTTCGGGTTTCCGGGAATTCTGTCCAATTGGTACCTATCGACGAACAAGCGTTGCGGATGGCGCTGCTATATTTCGATAGAATTGATGTGCCAGATAATCAGCTGCTTAGTACTGGACTGGGTGCAGATGCTGATTGGCTCGAGCAGATGGGGATCTTGCACCGGACAGTTATTGGTTTTTTAGGCCCTGTTGGCCTTTCCAATCTCTCTGAGGTTCTCCGAGCGGCAGCAAGCCATCTAGAGGTCTCTGCGCCTGGCCGTTGGAGTTTGGGTGGGTCCAACAGGAGTTGTTTAGAGCCGCAAAGTCTCGTCAGCGACCGTGGGTTGATTTTTAGACTTCTGAACTCAGTTCCGGTCCCCGTTGAGGGCACACCATTTGCCGAAATCCTTAATTTCAAAGAAGCCCGCAAGGCTGAATTGATGGCTTTGCGTCACCATCTCGATGAAACATATCAAGGAATCCTAGCATCTCCGGATCGTCCGCTTGCTGAACTGACTGAGCTAGAGGCGCTCGATCTTGCTGTTTCAAACGCGTTGAGGGTAGCCAGTGAATCGCGATTGCGTTTCAATCTTAGCGACTTTCGGGTGAGCCTTGGAGATCTCGCTGCAGGTGGCTTCAGTGCAAGTCAAACCCTGGACCTCACTGGCTCTGTCCCTCTTGCTGCAGTCGCGGCATTCGGCGGGACCTCGGCTGCGTCAGCCGCATCCCTCTCGATTGGCTGTGCGTTGAAGGACCGAAATCATGCGGGCCCATTCGAATACATTGTCCGGGCTCACCAAGAATTGCGGTAGCCCTCTAACCCTTCAGCGCTGCCTTCACGGCACCGCCGAGCGCGCGGGCTTCTTCGGCGCGGGCGCTGCCTTTGCGCCAGGCGATGCCGATTTCGCGGCCGGCGACGGGCGGGTCGAAGGGCCGGATCGCCAGGTCGAGCTGATCGGCCAGACCGGCATCGACCGCCAGGCGCGGCAGCAAGGTCGCGCCGAGGCCGGACTTCACCATCTGCACCAAGGTGTGCAGGCTGGTGGCGGCAAAGTCAGACCGGGCCTTCTCCGCCTCTGCCGGGCCCGGTCCGCACACCGAAATCGCGTGGTCGCGCAGGCAGTGACCGTCTTCGAGCAATAAAAGCGGCTCATCCCGCAGCGCGTCCGGTGTCAGCTTTTTGCGCACCGCCATGGGATGGTCTGGGACCGATGCAAACAGAAACTCGTCGGCAATCAGCGGGGCGGTCTCGATATTATTCGCCTCATAGGGCAGCGCGATCAGCGCGGCATCCAGGCGGCGATCCTTCAGGGCGTCGACCAGGCGATGGGTGAGGTCTTCGCGCAGGAACAGCTCCAGCTGCGGGAAGGCGTCGCGGATCGCCGGCAGGACTTTCGGCAAAAGGAAGGGCGCAATGGTTGGGATGACGCCCAGCCGGAATGTGCCTGACAAGGGCTCACCGGCCGCCTTGGCGGCGTGCACCAGGTCTTCGGCTTCGGTGAGGATGATCCGCGCGCGCGCCACGGCCGCCTCGCCCGCAGGGGTTAGCGTTGCCCCCCGCGCGCCGCGTTCGACCAGGATGGAGCCGAGAATGCCCTCTAATTCCTTGATGCCCGCCGACAGGGTCGGCTGGGTGACGAAGGCGGCTTCTGCAGCTCTGGAGAAGGTGCCGTGGTCCGCCAGGGTGACCAGGAATTTCAACTGGCGAAGGGTTGGGAGAGGTGCGCTCATGGGCTATCGAGATATCCTATAGCTCACCAAGAAACAATCCATTGGATTAAACCGCGCCCGTGCACCATATCGCGCCGCGTCAGGCTCGCAGGTGCAGCATTTCGCGCCGGTGAGTCGGGCTCCAGGCGTCGGGGCTGTGCCCGGTGCCCCTATCAGATTTATCAGGAGAAAGCCCATGCTCGGTATTGGCGATAAGCTGCCGGACTTTGAAGTTGTTGGCATCAAGCCGAAGTTCAACAATCACGAAGAAAACGGCGAGTCCGCTTTCGAAACCCTCACCCAGGACAGCTTCGAAGGGAAGTGGAAAGTCATCGTCTTCTACCCGAAGGACTTCACCTTCGTATGCCCGACCGAGATCGTGGCTTTCGCCAACCTGGAAGACGAGTTTGCGGATCGCGATGCGGTGGTGATGACCGGCTCGACCGACAATGAATTCTCCAAGCTCGGCTGGCGCCGCGAGCATGCCGACCTGAACGGCCTGAACCAGTGGCAATTCGCCGACACCACCGGCTCGCTGGTTGACGGTCTGGGCGTGCGCTCTCCCGAAGGCGTGGCTTACCGCTACACCTATATCGTGGACAATGAAGGCACGATCCAGCACGTCTACGCGACCAATTTGAATGTCGGTCGTAACCCTGAGGACACGCTGCGCGTGCTTGACGCCCTGCAGACCGACGAGCTGTGCCCGTGCAACCGCTCGGTCGGCGGCGAGACGCTGGCGGCGTAATTCGCCGTAAAGCTTCGTAGGCCCGCCCACCCCCTGTTCGAGGTGGGCGGGCCTGCATCGCGACATTCAGGACTTCGGTCCGCCCGGCCTTGAGCTCTTGCGCCGAGCTCAGCGCCGGACTGACCGGTTCAAGCCCCTTCGATGATTTTCTTGCCCCTAAGGACTGCGTGATGAGCCTTGATACGCTGAAAAACAGCCTGCCTGAGTATGCCAAAGACCTGAAGCTGAACCTGTCTTCGCTTGGGCGTGAGACGGTGCTGAGCGATGAGCTGAAATACGGCACCTTCCTGGCGTCGGCTTATGCGGTGGGCGTTGCGCCTGTGGTTCAGGCGCTCAGCGCGGAAGTGGCCGACAAGCTGTCGCCCGAAGCGATCAACGGGGCGAAGGCTGCGGCGGCCATCATGGGTATGAATAATGTCTATTATCGCTTCGTCCACCTGGCGTCGGCGAAGGATTACGGCACGCTGCCCGCCAAGCTGCGCATGAATGTGATTGCCAATCCGGGCGTGGACAAAGCGGCCTTCGAGCTGTGGTCGCTGGCGGTGTCGGCGATGAATGGCTGCGGCATGTGCATCGATGCCCATGAGGCGGAATTGCGCAAGCACTCCATCACCACCGAGCAGATCCAGGCGGCCGTGCGCATTGCTTCCACCGTGAACGCGGTTTCTGCTGTTTTACGGGCTGAACAAGCCGCCGCATAATCGATCCGAAAACACCGGAGCCCGCTTCGCACTGTGCGGGGCGGGTTCTGCCTTTCCCAAGCCCTAAAACGTTAACCGGCGCGTCACAAATCTGTCATATTAATCAGTGTGCGGATTATTTTGACTTATCGGCAATAAATCCGTATTCTGACCAAATGCCGCACGCGTTTAAAGCCAGTGAAATTGAGCGCCGCGCCCAGGATGGGGGCCGGGCGTCACGCGCGTGGCGCTGGTTTTCAGCGGCCACTATTGAAGCGTCTGAGCATTTTCGCGACTGGTCATGGCTGCGGCTGACGGTCCATGGGGTGTTGGCCCTCTCGCTCATTGCGGTGTCGCGGATCGACCCGAGCTGGGCGGTTGCACCCTGGATGCTCATCGCCGGGGTCGCCTGGCTGGTCTGGGGTGTCCGGGCGGCGGTCCTGAAGCTGATCGACCAGCGCGCCTAAGCGCCCCACAACAGATGTGATGTCCCTGAAGCGTTGATTTCGCGCACGCCGTCTTTAGGCTGCGGGCAAATCTTTTGCGCCGCGGGAGGGCGTCATATGTCAGGCTGGTTTGGTATCGCGCTGTGGAAGCGCGTCCTGGGCGCGCTCGTGCTGGGAGTTATTGTCGGAACAATCCTGACTCAGGTGATGGGCAGCGCTGAGGCGGCGGCCTTTCTGGAAAGCTATGTGAAGCCGGTGGGCGACCTGTTTATCCGCTTGATCCGGATGCTGATCGTCCCGCTCATCCTGACCACCTTGATTGCTGGCGTCGTGGCGCTGGGCGAACCGGCCCGGCTGGGCACGATCGGGCTGAAGACCATCGCGCTGTATCTGTTCACCACCTTCTTCGCCAATGTGATCGGGATTATTTACGGCCTGATTTTCCGCCCTGGCGTGGGCGCGGACCTGGCCGGCGCAGATGCGGTTCCGGTCGACACCAGCGCGGCCCCTTCCATGGTCGATCGCCTGCTCGCCATCGTGCCGATGAATCCGATCGCCGCGCTCGCCGATGGCGATGTGCTGGCGATCATCTTCTTTGCCATTCTGGTTGGCGTGGGGATTTTGATGGCGGGCAAGGCCGGCAAGCTGGTCGGCGACTTCTTCACCCAGGCCTCTGAAGTGGTGCTGAAAGTCACCCATATCGTGATGGAAGTGGCCCCATTTGGTGTGTTTGCGCTGGTGGCCTTCACCACGGCGGACCAGGGCATCAATGCGCTGATTTCAATCGCGCTATTGATCGGCACGGTGTATCTGGGCCTGCTGACCCATGCGGTCATCGTCTATGGCGGCATTATCCGCTTTGTCCTGAACCTGCCGGTCATGAATTTCTTCCGCGGCATTTTGGATGCCATCGCGGTGGCCTTCTCAACCGCCAGCTCCAGCGCCACCCTGCCGGTGACGATTGCCAATGTGTCTGAGAATCTCGGGGTGAAAAAATCGGTCGCGGGCTCGGTTCTGCCCTTGGGGGCCACCATCAATATGGATGGCACCGCGCTCTATCTCGGCGTGCTGGCCCTGTTCACCGCCCAAGCCTTCGGCATTGAGCTCAGCTTCATGAATTATGTGCTGATCGCGGTGACGGCGGCCGCGGTGTCTGTGGGGGCAGCCGGCATCCCGTCTGCCAGCCTCTTCCTGCTAGCGACTGTGCTATCGACATTCGGCGTGCCGCCCGAGCAGATCGCCATCATTGTCGGCTTCATCCTGCCTGTGGACCGGATCATGGACATGGCCCGCACCGCGCTGAACGTCACGGGCGATGCGACCGTGGCGACCGCCGTGGCCAAGTGGGAAGGCGAGCTGGACGAAGAGCGCTTCCGCTGGCCGGCCGATGTGCCGTTTGAGCCGAGCGATGAGCCGCCCACGGTTGCCGAGGCCGATCGAGACTAAATCGGCCAGCCGCACCGATCGGCTGAACCGCTTTCACCGGGCGTGCGTAAACCTGATCACCACCCGATCAGGAGCGCGCCCATGACCCTTATCCGTATCCTCAGCCTTGTCGGCGGGCTGATCCTCGCCGCATCGATTATTTGGGCAATGGCGGTCTGGGACGGCAGCTTTGGCGAGGCCATCGCCTGGCTCACCTCAGAGAGCTGGGGCGTGGTCAGCCTGATTGATCTCTATCTGGGCTTTTTCTTCATCGCGGTCTTCATCTGGCTGCTGGAGCCGAAAAAGTGGATCGCGCTGGTCTTCATCATCCCCCTGCCTGTCCTCGGCAATGTCTGGCCCGCGATTTGGATCGCCTGGCGTTTGGCCGCTGTGATGCGCAACCGCACCGCTGAGACGAAGACCGCGAGCGAGGGTTAAAACCCGCGCTCAAGGCTGAACACCAGCTGTGCGTCGGACAGGTCGGTATCCTCTGTGGAGTCCATATAGGCCAGCGACCAGCTGAAGTGCTCCAGCGGACCGCTGATACCCAGTGTCCAATCCCATTTCTCGCCGCCATCGCCGGCCAGATCGCCAAGCGGGCCCTCTTCCACGCCCAGAGCTCCAATCAGATTCAGCCCGGTGGCCCCAAGCGGCGCTTCGGTCTCGGCGAACCAGTAGTGATTGCTGGCGTCAAGATGGGCTTGTTCCGGGGCATAGGCCAGTCCCAGCGTCTTGGTCATGGGACCGAAGGCGCGCGAGGCTGCCAGAACCAGCTCGCCATAGGCGGTGTCCTCCTGGCCTGGAAAGGCGAAGGCGGTAACGGACACATCAATGTCGAAGCCTGCCAGGGGCCGTGTCAGACCGGCGAACAGATTGATCTCCGACCGCGCATCGCCGGAGGGTTCCAGGCTTGAGGCCCACGCGCCCCAATAGGCCCCGTTCTGCTGCGCCATCCCCAGGCCGGCCTGCAAGGCCAGGCCTTCCTCACTGGAGGACAGGCCGCGCGACCGATAGTCCGAAACCAGCGTGACATGGCCCTCCAGCGTCGCCGGGCTGTCCATCCCGACCACCAGGCTCGAGCTTATTACCAACGCCAACCAGTCCATATCTGTCTCCCATGCTAAAGGACCGCAGCGGGCTCAATGGGGCCAAACACCCTGCCACGGCGTTACTCATCTGTGCCGCGCCGGTCGCACGGGCCGCGCATATTTCGGAATGACACAGCCTCTGTGGAGGGCTAGAGCCATTGACGATGACCGGACCCTCCACCGCCCCGAAGACCCCGAGCCCCACCGATCCCGGCCGTCTTGATCCGGCCCGCGCCGGCGTGGCGGCCCTATCGGGCTATCTGATCTGGGGGCTGTCGCCGCTTTTCTACATGCTGCTGGATTTCGCCAGCGCGACGGAGATTGTGCTTCAGCGCGCGGTTTGGTCTGCGCCTGTGCTCTTGATCATGCTGCTGATGGCCAGGCGCTGGGGGATGACGCTGGCCGTGTTGGCTGACCGCAAGGCCCTTGTCGTGCTGCTCTTTACGGCGGTTCTGATTGGCGCGAACTGGTGGACCTTCATCTTTGCGGTGGGCGAAGGGCGGGTCCTGGAAGTCTCGCTGGGCTATTTCATCAATCCGCTGATGAATGTTGCGGTGGGTGTGCTGGTGCTCGGCGAACGGTTTGGCCGGTGGCGGGCTTTGGCGGTGGGTCTGGCTGCGATTGGCGTGCTCAACCAAATCCTCTTTGTGGGCAGCCTGCCTTATCTCGCGCTCTTCCTGGCCGTGACTTTCACCGCCTACGCCTATTTGCGAAAAACCATCCCTGTGGATGGCCGCATTGGCCTGTTCTGGGAAACCGTTCTCATTGCCATCCCGTCCCTGCCGGCCCTGATCCTCCTAGAAATGAGCGGGGGCGGGCATTTCTTCGAAGGATGGCAGCCGGCGCTTCTGCTGATCCTCACCGGACCCATGACCGTCGCCCCGCTCTTGCTCTTCATCCTGGGCGCGCGCGGGCTGTCGCTGGCGGTCATTGGCGTGGCACAATTCCTGGCCCCCACGCTGCAATTTGCGGTGGGCATTGCCACCGGTGAGCCCTTTAGTCCAGCCCATGCGGTGACCTTCGGTCTGATTTGGGCCGGACTGGCGGTCTTCGTGTTTGATCTCGTAAGCTTTGAGCGCAAGCGTGCACATTCTTAAGGACAGCTCATCATGACCCATCCCGCCATGCCTCCGGCCCGCCGCGTCAATGTGGGTGAGATCAGCCTGTCCGTGCATGAGGCCGGGCCGGCGGATGGGATCCCGGTGCTGCTGCTCCATGGCTGGCCGGAGCTGGCCCTAAGCTGGGCCTCCCAGATCCAGGCCTTGAGCGAAGCGGGCTATCGCGTGATCGCGCCGGACAATCGCGGCTTCGGGGCCTCGGACGCCCCGCATGCGGTCAGCGCCTATGGCGTCGATCACATCGTCGGGGACATTGCCGGGCTGCTCAATGCGCTGGATATCGAAAAGGCGATCATGGTCGGCCATGACTGGGGCGGGATTATCATGTGGCATGCCGCCTGTCTGATCCCGGAGCGCTTCATGGCCGCGATTGGTGTGAACACGCCGCACCTGCCCCGCGGGGCGCGCCCGCCCACCGAGGTTTTCACCGAGCTGGCCGGTGCGGAGCATTATATCGTCCGCTTCCAGGATGAGGCGGCCGACATCCTGTTTGACGGCCAGGAAGAGGCTTTCTTCGCCTTCATCTTTGGCACACCGCCGCCGACCGCAGATCTCGACAAGCTGCCGCCGTCTGTGGCGCACCTGCCCAAACGCTTTGAACGCTTTGTGGCGCGCGGCGGGTTGAAGTCCGAAGATGACAGTGTTCTGCCCGCAGACGCGCGTCAGCGCTATGCGCAGATTTATGCCCAAAGCGGGTTTCGCGGGGGTTTGAATTGGTACCGGAATTTCGACGCCAACTGGGAGCGTATGGGCGGGGTGGACCACCGCCTGTCCATGCCGGTTTTCATGATCACGGCAGAATGCGATTTCATGCTGCCGCCCAAGCTGGCTGCTTGGATGCCCGCGCTGTGTTCAGACCTGACGATGGAGATGATCGAGGATGTCGGTCACTGGACCCAGTATGAGGCCCCGGACCTTTTGAACGCCTTGCTGCTCACCTGGCTGCAAGACCGTTTCCCAAACCGCTAGTGAGCGGTGCTGCGGCCCAGACCGCGCGCGGCCGCCGCTTGACCCGCAGACTGCGGGGCGTGCGATCCACCAAGGATCAAGACGCGCCGTCCATGGCCATAGACCGTCGTGGGAGGCCGCTCAACGCCGCCTGTCAAACCGCCAAAGAAGAAACCATCGCTGAGTGTAACCGTGCGGCGCTCAGAGACCGCGTGCGCGGCGTAGGTCGAGACGGTGCGCTCGGCGTAGCCGCTCGACCTGTGGCTCTGGACGCGCCGGACCTCACCCTGGGATGAGACGCGGTGCGACCGGTGCGCGCTCTGCTCATACCGACCGCAGTCCTCCACACGGCGCGCGCCCGTCGGGCAGGGCGTCTCGATCACCACCGTTCCCGCCGGTGGTGGCGGAGCCTGAAGCGGACCCCCGGCGAGCGCCGGATCGGCGACCGTCAGGGCCATGGAGAGTGTGATCACACTGAACATGTGTTTCAATCTAGCACAGGTGATCAGAGTCGGCAGCTCGGTAGCGCGGCGCGACCGCAATTGCCGCCGCGCTGTGATACGCGCGCCACGCCATAGGGTTAACGCGATGCGGCAGGGGTATCAGCGGCCACGCACCGTCGCGCGCGGGGGGCGTGAGGCGCAGCCCGCCGGCCTATGCGCGCTCCATATGGCGCAGCCCGTAGCCTGCAACCTAGGGCCTAGGCCAGCCCAACGCGCCGAATCCAAACCCGCTGTCCACTGCCGGTCGTTCGCTGCGCGCCATTCGGGGCCCCCAACTCGGCCGACCCATAAAAGTGAGTGAACGCTCACTTACTTCGTCTGACTTTTGGCGTGTTGGGCGAAGTCTGGAGGCGTGTGGCGGTGTGGGGGAGCGTCAGAGCCCCGTGAGGCAAGGGTCGGAGGATTCGCCGACCACCGTCACCGGCCACCGTCACCGGCCACCGTCACTGCTCATCGTCCTTCCCCGACTGTCTGCGGCCCACTGTCTTCGCCCAGAGTCCCCGGGCTATGGCGACCCCGCCGCCCGCCGCCTGTCGTCGACAGCCCGCAATCCGGGGCCTTCCAGATACCACCGACCTACAAAATGAGTGAACGCTCACTCACTTTGCGCGACTGAGGACGTATTGCGGCGTATTGAGGGGCGTGGCGTGTGCTGGGCGACTTCTGGAGGCGCGTGGCTCCGTGCAGCGGCGTTTGTGGGGCGTCAGGGCCCGTTAGCCCTATGATGGGCTGAACAGCGGGCACCTCGAGACACAGCCCGTCGTCGACAGCACGCGATCCGAAGCCTTCCAGACACCCCGGCCCATAAAGGTGAGTGAGCGCTCACTCACTTTACCTCCCCTTCACTTTGTCGCAGTCGGGGCGTGTTGGGGGCAGGGTGGGCGCTTGATGGGTGTGGATCCCAGCTTCCGCTGGGAAAGAGACGCCTGCCACCTTCGTCATCCCCACGCAGGTGGGGACCCAGGGTTGGCAGGGCGCGGCATGTCATGGCTCTGGGTTCCCGCTTTCGCGGGAATGACGAAGGGAGGGGAAGTTTACGCGGTCTGCGTCGTTATCCCTGTCCCGGCCGCCGCAGGCGATCCGGGATCCTGTGACAGCGCCTGAGCGATATCGCTTTGCGTTTTCACAGGATCCCGGCTCTTCGCTGCGCTCGGCCGGGACAGGGGGCATTGGGAAATCCCCCACCCTCGTCATCCCCACGCAGGTGGAGCCCCTGGGACGGCAGAGTTCGGCATGTCAGGGCTCTGGGTTCCCGCTTTCGCGGGAATGACGAAGGGGAGGGGATGTTATCAAAATCTTTCTCTTCCCCGGCGAAGGCCGGGGCCCAGAGCCGTCAAGCGCGGTCTTCTGTAATCCCTGGGTCCCGACCGGAGCCTGTCCAGACCTCGATTCAGGGTCGAGAAAGAGAGGCAGGGGTTCTGTTCTGAAGGACGCGCCCGCCTCTTCCCCGGCCCAAATCTAAGTCAGGATAACCTGCGGCCGGCACCCCAGGCACACCGCTCAAAAATCGTAGGTGATGCCCTTTTTTTCCCAATCGCCAAAGCGGGTGGGCTCTGGCCCTTTCGGCCCGCCGAGTTCTTTGGCTTTGGCCGCTTCAGCGTCTGCCGCCTTGCGGCGCGCTTCGGCTTCGGCCAGCGCGCGTTTGGCCGCCTCGCTTAAGGGCTTGCGGTCCGGGGTTGGGGTCTCAGCATCACTCATGACTTGCGGTTCCAAGCTGGCAGAACCATCTATCTAGTCAGAGTTGGGCGGGTGTCCAAGTTGGAGCGAACTGAAATCTCATGACGGGTAATTCCCTTCGAACCTTCATGCTGCTGGCGGTGATGACCGGCCTGTTCATGGTCATCGGTTTTCTGGTCGGCGGGCCGGGCGGTGCTGCAATCGCCTTTGTGATTGCCGCAGCGATGAATCTCTTTGCCTTCTGGAATGCCGACAAAATGGTGCTGCGCATGCATGGCGCGCGCGAGGTGACGCCCGATGAGCGCGATCCTGTGCTCTATCAATTTGCCCGCGACACCGCTGACATGGCCCATAAGGCCGGCATGCCCTCACCGCGCATCTATGTCATCGAAAGCGCCCAGCCCAATGCCTTTGCCACGGGTCGCGACCTGAACCATGCTGCCGTGGCGGCAACCACCGGCCTGTTGTCTCAGCTGAACCGGCAGGAGGTGATGGGTGTGATGGCCCATGAGCTGGCCCATGTGAAAAGCCGCGACACCTTGACCATGACGGTCACGGCGACGCTGGCCGGGGCGATCGGTTTCCTGGCCAATTTTGCGCTCTTCTTTGGGTCACGCAATGCCGGTGGCCTGATCGGCGGGATCTTGCTGGCCATCTTTGCGCCCATGGCTGCGGGCCTGGTTCAGATGGCGATCAGCCGGTCGCGCGAATATGAAGCCGATCGGATCGGGGCGGAAATCTGCGGCAACCCCCAATGGCTCGCCAGTGCCCTGGAAAAGATTGAACGCGGTGCACGC
>JANQMI010000141.1 GCA_028280165.1 Oceanicaulis sp.
GGCGTAACTTCATAGCCGGTCACAGTTTCATAGGCTTCCCAGCGCCCAATCAACCGAATGCGGTCGGTGGGCAGGCCGATCTCTTCTTCGGTTTCGCGCAGGGCGCAGTCGGCCAGCGTCTCGCGGCCAACATTCTGCCGGCCCCCTGGAAAACTGACCTGCCCGGCATGGGCCTGGAGATGGTCGGCACGGCGGGTCAGCAGTATGTCGAGCCCATCGCCATCGCGGATGAGCAGAGCCAGGACCGCCGCCGGCTTGAGCTTGCGACCGGTGGGTGACGGTGCGCCATTGAGATCGCCATCGCCAAAGCGCGGCGAGGATGGGCGCGCATCGACCGGATCAAGCACGTCAGCCAGACGCGCCAGAATTGCCTCGGCCCCAGCCTCTTGGGCTTTCAAAGCACTCATGCGGCGGGCCCCAGAGGGAAAAACTCCCCGCAGCTCCAAACACCCATGACCGGTTCACCATCCGGGCCTTCGCCTTCGACCGCCAGCTCGGCCAGATCATAAAAGGCGGCACGCGTGATCAGCGCCTCCAAGCGACCGCGAATGTGAATATAGGGATCAGGCTCGCCGCTTTCGCTCAGGCCCACGCGCAAGGGATGTTCGGGCCCTGCGACCACGGCGTCGTCCATATTGGTCAGAAAGGCGATGCGCTGGTCCGTGCCGCTTCCGCTGGCATCAACCCGGACCGCCAGGAAGGGGGCCGCCTCCACCGAGATGCGGATTTTCTCCACCGGAGTAACCAGATAGGTGTGCCCATCGGCATCCTTCCTCAAGATTCGGCAGAATAAGCGGATCAGTTTTTCCCGCCCAATGCGCGCACCTTCATGCCACCAGGACCCGTCGCGGCGGATCACAAGATCCATCTCGCCGCAGTATTCCGGCTCCCAGCGGTCAACCGGCGGATAGCCAGTTTGGGACGTGGTCTCAGCAGCCGCCTGAAGTAACGACTGCATTGCATTTTGTTCAGGCACTGTTCCAGCCATGGACACTCCAAGGGGCAGCGGCCATGTTTGCTCCATGACCGAGGCGTCGGAACAAGGATGTAAGCCGATGGCGACCGAGATTAAAGACACCGATCTGGCGAGCAAAGCCGACAAGGCCACACAGCGCCTTGCCGAAACCCGCATATCGATCGCAAAGTCCATTGTGGGTTTGGACACGGTTGTAGAGCAGTCACTGGCTGTCCTGCTCTCCGGTGGGCATGGCCTGTTGGTGGGGGCACCGGGCCTGGCCAAAACCCGCCTGGTCCACACGCTCGCTATTGTCACAGGGCTCGATGATAAGCGCGTGCAGTTCACGCCTGACCTGATGCCCGCCGACATTCTGGGCTCTGAAGTCTTGGACGAAGACGATCACGGCAAGCGACATTTCCGCTTCATCCCGGGCCCAGTATTTTGCCGGCTGCTGATGGCTGATGAGATCAACCGCGCCAGTCCGCGCACCCAGGCGGCGCTCCTTCAGGCCATGCAGGAAGGCTTTGTGACCGTAGCCGGTCATCGCCACGATCTACCGAAGCCCTTCCACGTCCTGGCAACGCAAAACCCGATTGAGCAGGAAGGCACCTACCCTCTGCCTGAAGCCCAGCTGGACCGCTTCTTAATGCAAATCGACGTCCCTTACCCCTCTAAGGACGAAGAGCGCGCGATCCTGCTGGCAACCACCGGTGTTGAGGATGCCCAATCCGAACCGGTCCTCAGTGTCGATGAACTGGTCGACTTGCAGCATCTGGTGCGCGCCATGCCGGTGGGCGAAGCGGTGATGGCCTCCATCCTCGCCCTCTTAGAAAGCGCGCGCCCCGACACATCCGGCGATCGCGATGTTCGCGACGGAGTGGCCTGGGGTCCTGGCCCCCGCGCTGGACAGGCGCTGATGCTGGCGGTGCGGGCCCGCGCGCTGATCCAGGGACGGCTGGCACCCAGCACCGAGGATGTGCTGTCTCTGGCGGGCCCGGTGTTGAAGCACCGCATGGCCCTGAGCTTCGCAGCGCGCGCTGATGGCTTATCGCTCGACGACCTGATTGGCCGGCTGGCTGCCGAGGCGGCCTGATCAGCCCATGTCCGCCACCCCCATGTCCGCCCTCTACCAGCCCCTGCGTCATGATGCCGAAGCGGCCGCCTCGCGCTTTCCTGCGCTGCTGGCCGAAGCCGAGCGTATTGCGGCCAGCGTGGCCCATGGTTCGCACGGACGGCGGACACCGGGCACCGGCGAGACCTTTTGGGAATATCGCCCTCACCGGGCTGAAGACGGGGCCGGCGCGGTGGACTGGCGGCGTTCCGCGCGCGGGGATCAGCTCTTCGTGCGCGAAACTGAATGGGAAGCGGCCAATGCTGTCCATCTTTGGCGCGATGGCTCCGCAGGCATGGTGACGGCCTCCCGCGGCCTGCCCACGAAGCGGGACCGGGCAGCCGTGTGCCTGATCGCCATCGCCAGCCTGCTCGCGCGAGGCGGTGAGCGTATCGCGGCGCTGGGTGAGACCGGACGGGCGCGCAGCGGCAATGTCGGACTTGAAATCACCGGCCGAGCGCTCGCGGATGGCCCTGGTGCGCTCACCGGTGTGGAAGCGCCCAATCTGCCCCGCCATGCGCGCGTGGTTCTGGCAAGCGATTTTCTGGATCCGACCGAGACCTGGGAGCACCGCCTTGCCGCCATTAATGGTCTGCAAGCGCATGGAATTTTACTGCGCGTCGTCGACCCGTCTGAAGAGGATTTTCCCTTCGAAGGCCGCACCCGCTTCACCCCGCCCGGGAC
Organism: Oceanicaulis sp.; assembly: GCA_028280165.1. Taxonomy (GTDB): domain Bacteria; phylum Pseudomonadota; class Alphaproteobacteria; order Caulobacterales; family Maricaulaceae; genus Oceanicaulis. The sequence goes on from JANQMI010000141.1 coordinate 2,754, forward strand.
CGGCGAGCCGCTCCTGTTTGGCAAGGCTGAAGATGCGCGGCGCGCTTATGGAGAGGTGTGGCAGCGTCATACAGCGCGCCTGCAAGACTTGTCGCGCCGCCTGGGCTGGACCTTGATCACCCACCGCACGGACCGGCCTGCATCCACCGCAGTCATGGCCCTTTATCAAGCCCTCGCCGGCGAGGCTGCATGATAGCGCTCGGCCCCCTCGCCTTTGCAGCACCTTGGGCGCTGGCGGCTCTGGTCGCCTTGCCGCTGTTGTGGATGCTGCTGCGCGCCACCCCGCCTGCCCCGCAAACGGTGATGTTCGCGCCGATCCGGCTGTTGCAGGAGCTGGCCCGCACGCCAGAAACGCCTCAATCCACCCCGTGGTGGCTGATCCTCTTGCGGCTTTTGATGGCCGCGCTGATCATCCTCGCCCTGGCGCAGCCGGTCTGGCGGCCGGATAGCT
>JANQMI010000200.1 GCA_028280165.1 Oceanicaulis sp.
GGTTTGGCCGCAAACCTGATCCAGGCCGCAGGAGGCCGGGCCGACATGGTGGCAGACCTGGCCACACGCGCCGTCGACGCCTTGCCAAAGGTGGACGGGGGCGGTCAGCTTTACCTGCAACCCAAACCCGCCGAGGTCTTCTCCACCGCTGAAGATGCCGCGAAAAAGGCCGGCGACCAATACACTACCGCTGAGCGCCTGCTTCAGGCCCTGTCGATCGTGTCGGGAACGAAGGTATCGGACATCTTCAAACAGGCCGGCGTCACAGCTCAGGCGCTGAACACCGCCATCAATGACCTCAGACAAGGCCGAACCGCTGACAGCGCGTCGAGCGAAGACGCTTATGAAGCCTTGAAGAAATACGCCCGCGACCTCACCGAGGTGGCGCGCGAGGGCAAGCTCGATCCAGTTATCGGCCGCGACGAAGAAATCCGGCGCGCGGTGCAAGTCTTATCTCGCCGAACCAAGAATAACCCGGTCCTGATCGGCGAACCGGGCGTGGGTAAAACCGCGATTGCTGAAGGCTTGGCCCTGCGCATCGTCAATGGTGACGTGCCCGAAAGCCTGAAGGATAAAAGCCTGCTCGCGCTCGATATGGGCGCGTTGATCGCCGGTGCGAAATTCCGCGGCGAGTTTGAAGAACGCCTTAAAGCCGTCCTGACAGAGGTGGAGAGCGCAAACGGCCAGATCGTGCTCTTCATCGATGAGATGCACACCCTGGTCGGAGCCGGCAAAACCGATGGTGCGATGGATGCCTCTAACCTGCTGAAACCTGCGCTGGCGCGTGGAGAGCTGCATTGCGTGGGGGCGACGACGCTCGATGAGTACCACAAGCATGTGGAAAAGGACGCCGCCCTCGCCCGCCGCTTTCAGCCGGTCTTCATTGAAGAGCCGACCGTAGAGGACACCATCTCCATCCTGCGGGGTTTGAAAGAGAAGTATGAGGTGCACCATGGCGTGCGCATTGCCGACGGCGCGATTGTATCGGCTGCGACGCTGTCGAACCGCTATATCACCGACCGCTTCCTACCGGACAAAGCCATTGATTTGATGGACGAGGCCGCTGCGCGTTTGCGCATGCAGGTCGATTCCAAGCCCGAAGCCCTCGACGAGCTCGACCGGCGCATCATCCAGCTGAAGATTGAGGCTGAGGCGCTGAAAAAGGAAAGCGACGAGGCTTCGAAAACACGGCTGGACACGCTGACCAAGGAGCTGGCGGATTTAGAGGACCGATCGGCGGAGCTAACGGCCGCATGGCGGGCGGAAAAGGACAAGCTCGCCTCCTCCACAGAAGTGAAGGAAGAGCTCGATCATCTTCGGGCAGAACTGGCGAATGCTGAACGCATGGGCGATCTGGCCAAAGCCTCGGAGCTGAAATACGGCCGGATTCCCGAGCTTGAAAAACGCCTGGCCGATGCAGAAGCCGACGGCGAAACCAATGGCAAGGGCGCGCTGGTCCAGGAGGTCGTGGATGAACAGCAGATCGCGGCCGTTGTGAGCCGCTGGACCGGTGTTCCGGTCGACAAGATGCTGGAAGGCGAACGCGAAAAGCTGCTGGCCATGGAAGCTGGACTGCAGGCCCGAGTGGTCGGCCAGGACGAAGCGCTTGGGGCCGTCTCCGATGCTGTGCGCCGGAGCCGAGCGGGTCTGAAAGACCCGAACCGCCCCATCGGCTCCTTCCTCTTCCTCGGCCCGACGGGCGTGGGCAAGACCGAGCTGACCAAAGCCTTGGCTGAATTCCTGTTCGACGATGAGACCGCGGTCACCCGCCTGGACATGTCTGAATACATGGAAAAGCATTCGGTTAGCCGCATGATCGGCGCGCCGCCTGGCTATGTCGGATATGAGGAAGGCGGGGCGCTGACCGAAAGCGTGCGCCGCAGGCCCTATCAGGTTGTGCTGTTCGACGAGGTGGAGAAAGCCCACCCGGATGTTTTCAACACGCTGCTGCAGGTGCTTGATGATGGCCGCCTGACCGATGGTCAGGGCCGTACGGTGGATTTCCGCAACACCATTCTGATCATGACCTCGAATCTGGGCTCTGAATTCCTGCTGTCCGGCGATGTGGAGGCGGCCCGTGAGAGCGTTATGGGGGCCGTCCGCGCGGCCTTCCGCCCCGAATTCCTCAACCGGATCGATGAGCTGATCCTGTTCCGCCGCTTGGAAGAGCAGCATATGGGCGCGATCGTCGATATTCAGCTCAAACGTCTGGAAGGCCTGCTTAAGGATCGCCGCATGACCATCGAGCTCGATGAGGCCGCCCGCCGCTGGCTGGCTGAAAAAGGCTATGATCCGGCTTATGGCGCACGCCCCTTAAAGCGCGTGATCCAGAAGGAGCTTCAGGACCCGCTCGCCCGGCTCATTCTGGAAGGATCACTCGCTGACGGCGATGCGGTCACCGTGTCGGCTGAAGTCGGGGCGCTGACGGTCAATGGTCAGGCTGTGAGCCGCAACCAGATGCCACCGGCAGAGGCAGTCATTCAGTAAGCGGGTGCGTCTTTAGAGGCTTATGCTGACGCAAAAGCGCCTCAGGATGAGGGAAGTTTGAGCTTTGTCTCACCCTCATCTTGAGGTGCGACCCCGCTGTCACCCCTCCGCCTCACTCAGCGCCGCGCGATGCTGGGTCCAGTCGATCTCCAGATACAACCCGTCCAGCGCGGCCGAGCCCATATTGGCAAACGGCAGCGGGAAGGTGACCACGCGGGTGAGCGGGATTTCGACATCACCGATGATGGCCGGCGTATCGATGGGGGCGGACTGCACCTCCATCACCCGGTCAATCGTCCGCGCCTGGCCGACCACTCTCAAAGGCCCGGTCAGGGGTAATTCCTGTACCCGGTCCTCAGGGAAGGACAGCGTGGACGGATTGCCCGTATCGATGTGGACCGGGACCGTGGTATCGCCGACACGGATCGGGATTTCGATCAGCGGCGTGGTGGCAGAAAAATCCTGCCAGCTGGCATCCTCACCATGGTGCAAAGTACCACCAATCTCAACTTCATTGATCGAGAAATCATAGGCCACACGTCCATAATCCGAGAAGATATCCGGTCCGATCACCCCGACACTGCCCATCTGTTCGGGATCACCAAAGTCGATGACGATCGCCTGAATGCCGTCCGTTCCGGCCCCGCCCAGCGCAATATGATCAAGTTCGGTGGTATCGACCTCGACCGGGTCACCCCCAGCGGGGCTGTTCACGCTCCGCCGTCCGGTGATCTCAAGGCCAAGCTCATCAACCAGGCTGGACCGCATCATCGCACCGCTCGCCCCGGTGTCGAAGATGAAGGGATAGGGTCCCTGACCATTGATCATGATCTCCACCACGGGCCGACCACTGGACAGGTCGAAGGCGGCGCGATGGACGCCTTCGGCGGGACTGACGGCTGTGAGCATCGTCGCGACAATGGGTAAAAGCATGATCGACCCCTTATATTACGTTTCGTAATATTATATTGACCAAGACGCCGACGGATGAGAAGTGAAATCTATGTCATCAAGCACCAACCTGACTGAGCTGGAAGGCGCGACGCTGGCCCTGATTGGGCGCGAAACCGCCCTCACCGCCTATGAAATCAAGGAATGGTATCGACGCTCGCCATCTTCCTACTGGTCTGGCAGCGCCGGGGCCGTCTACCCGCTGATGAAGCGGCTGGAGGCCGCAGGGCTGGTATCCTCTGCCGACCGGTCGACCTCAAAGCGGCCTCGACGGGTGTACCGGCTCACACAGGACGGTCAGTCCGCGATGCAGGTCTGGCTGCTGGATGCTGCGCGAGCCAGCGATGCCGGGCTCGACCCTCTGCGCACGCGCCTGGCCTTCATCGCTCAAATGCCGGTGGGCGAAGCCCGGGGCTTCCTTCAGCAAGTCCTGGCAGAATACGACACCGTCACAGCGCCGTCTGATGCGCCGGGTACCATCGCGCTGGTGGAGTCCTGGGTAGACATGCGCCGGGCCTGGATTCAGTCCTGGCTGGACAGGCTGGACTAGCGCCGCCGCAGGCGAACCTGCGACGGCACCAGGCTTATTCAGCTCTGCACAATAAGATGGGGCGTCCCGTCAGAGGTTTTCCCCGCACTGACACCGGCCTTATCGATGACGCCGGTCACCCGGCGACGCAGGCCCGTGAAGTGTTCTGACCTCACCACATCAATGGGCTGATCGAGCTGGATCGCGACCTTGCGGCGGCTGCCACCGCCAAGCTCACTGACGGTGACCAAGCGGCCGGAGAAGGCATGGCCCAGATAGCGGCCTGTGACGGTGGCACCGACCGCCAGCGGTTTAGCGTCAGTGGAGTCCGCAGTCGCATGCAGCGTGTTCCAATCGCGATAGCCATGCTGCTTGGCGATCAGCTCCAGAGCATCAGAATGGGTAATCAGGTCGCCTTCAGCTGCCAGCGCAGCCCGCAGACGCTTAGCCTGGCCTTTCAACGCATCGCGCGAAGGCAAAGTGTTTGATTTAGACATATCTCGTCGCCTTTATCTTCGAGGCGGTTCAATCGACGGAGCTCGCATTACCCTCGCACCGCGTGAAGCATTCAAGCTGATGAGATGAGTGAAAAAACGCCTTCACCCTGGGTTTGAAGACCCTGCGAGCGGCGGGCGGCGTCCGGCCCTGATCGCTAGATAGGTATCCATCTGTGAAGGGTCAATGGCGAACACTTTCGCCTTGCCCGTCATCACGGCGCTCGCAATAGTCCGGGCCATGAAACCTTCACGCATGTCCAAATCGTTGAAAGATCAGAACTGGGCCTCGGTCGCAATCGACCTGGTGCTCGTCACCATAAGCGTGCTGATCGCGCTCCAGCTGGGCCAATTGGCTCAGTCGCATGCCGACCAGCAGGGCCTTCGCCAAACCCTGGAGCGGCTCGACGAAGAAACCCAGACCAATATGGATATCCTGGATCACTATCTCTCGCGCTATGCCGGGATCGCCGAAGCCGACGAGATTGCGCGGGCCGCGATCGTCGCATGCGACTCCTCTGACGAAGCGCTGGACCAGGTGGAATATGCCATCGCGCTTATGGTGGCCGATCTCAATCCCTCCTTCGTATTTCGCACCGCCGAGGAGATGGCCCGTCAGGACCGCTTTCTGGACCGCCTGTCGCCTGAATTCCGCGCCGCGTTCAACCAGTTTCAAGCGCAGCTCGCAGAGGATGATGACCAGTCGACGATCAACTTCATGCTGATCTGGGACAACCATGTCATGAATGACCCGGCGGTCGGCGCGGACCTAAGTCCTGATTTGCTGACGACGCCCCTGCAACTGACTGAACCCATGGCCGCTCTGTGCCAGGATAACGCCTTTAAACGCCGCTACTTCATTACCGCCGCGCTGATCGCTGGCCTTGAAGCGCGCATGAGTAATCTGCGCGCCAGCGCCGTCGCATTTCGTGCAACCCTAGCTGAAGAGCGGGCGCGTCAGGGATAGCGCCTTCAGCCTCCTCCCCAGAAGGTGCTGAGCGATCTCTCCCCGCCCAGTAAGCCGGGGAGGGACATGTCATCCAGGCAGAATTCAACACCCTGCCCCGTGACGGCGGGACCATTCTCGCGTATGCACGCCCACTTCTCGCTTTGCCACGATAGATCTCGAAGGCCTGGGGCGCTTGGCCGCCGGCTCGATTGGACGTTTCTCAATGACCTTGCCCGACGCGCTCCCCGCTCCACTCGCCTCTGCCCTGGCGGAGAAGGGTTATGACGCCCTCACCGATGTTCAGGCAGCCGTGCTGGACGCGGACGCAAAAGGTCAGGACCTCCTGGTATCGGCCCAGACCGGATCCGGAAAAACGGTCGCCTTTGGCCTGGCCATGGCCCCAGAACTTCTGGGCGGTGAGGAAGATTTGCCGCCCGCAGGCGCGCCGATGGCGCTGGTGATCGCACCCACGCGCGAGCTGGCGCTCCAGGTCCAACGCGAGCTGGGCTGGCTGTATCGCGCGGCCGGCGGCCGGCTGGCGTCCTGTGTTGGCGGGATGGATGCCCGCTCTGAACGCCGCGCGCTTGAGCGCGGAGCCCATATCGTTGTGGGGACACCCGGTCGCCTGCGGGACCATATCGAACGCGGCGCGCTGGACCTGTCCCATCTCTCAGTGGCGGTCTTGGATGAAGCCGACGAGATGCTCGATTTCGGCTTTAAGGAGGACCTTGAGTTCATCCTCGACGCCGCACCCGAAGCGCGCCGCACACTGTTGTTTTCAGCCACCGTGTCCAAGCCGATTGCCGAACTGGCGCGCCATTATCAACGCGATGCCCTGCGCATCTCCACCATCGCTTCGACCGGCCAGCATGCTGACATCACATATCTGGCTCATCTGGTGCATGCCCAAGAGCGCGAGAATGCCGTGATCAACGTGCTGCGCTTTCACTCTGCCCCGCGTGCTCTGGTGTTCTGCGCCACCCGGGAGGCAGTGAACCGGCTGGCCGCGCGCTTGCACAATCGCGGCTTCAGGGCTGTTGCGCTGTCCGGCGAGCTGACCCAGGCAGAACGCACCAAGGCGCTGCAAGCGCTGCGCGATGGCCGCGCGACCGTGTGTGTGGCGACCGACGTGGCAGCGCGCGGCATTGACCTGCCGGGCCTGGATTTGGTGGTCCATGCCGAACCCCCGACGAATGCAGAGAGTCTGCTGCACCGCTCTGGCCGGACTGGCCGGGCCGGCGCGAAGGGAACCAGTGTGCTTTTAACCGCCCCGTCGCGGAAGGGACGCGTGATTGGCCTGCTGCGTGCTGCGAAAATTGAAGCAGACTGGACTGACGCGCCCAGCGCCGAAGCCGTGCGGGCCAAAGACCAGGCGCGGCTTGGTGATCACCCGGCGCTGGCTCACGATCCCGAAGACACCGAACTGGAAGAGGCCAAAGCGCTGGTCGAGCGTTTTGGAGCTGAGCGCGTTGCTGCAGCCTTCCTGTCGGAGCTGCAGCACC
>JANQMI010000216.1 GCA_028280165.1 Oceanicaulis sp.
GCAGGCTGAAGACAGCGATAACAGTGGCGACGCCTCCATGGCTCGGGCCGCCGTTGATCGGGCGGCAGGCGCGCTTGACCGCGCGCTCATTGAGTTTAGCGAAGCGGAAGACGCGTTGAGCGAAGCGGCTCAGCGTTTTGAGGTTGAACCCGGTCGTCTCAATGAAGTTGAAGAGCGCTTGTTTGCCCTGCGGGCCGCGGCGCGAAAGCATAATGTCGAGGTGGATGGGTTGGCTGACCTGCGCCAGCACTTGGCTGATCGGCTCGATCTGATTGAGCATGCGGATGACCGCCTCAATGAGGCCGAAGCGGCGCGAAAGGCTGCTGAAGCGGATTATGCTGACGCGGCGTCCAGCCTCTCCAAGCAACGCGCTCAAGCCGCCGATGCGCTCGCGACGGCGGTGGAAGCCGAACTCGCACCTCTGAAGATGGACAAGGCGCGCTTTCGGGCTGCCGTCGATAGCGATGAGGCCCGTCCCGGACCTGAGGGCTGGGACAAGGTGGCGTTCGAAGTCTCTACCAATCCCGGCGCGCCTTTTGGGCCGCTCGACAAGATCGCCTCGGGCGGCGAGCTGTCGCGGTTCGGTCTGGCGCTGAAAGTCTGCCTGGTGGGTGAGGCCGGCAAGGTCATGGTCTTTGACGAAGTCGACGCGGGCGTCGGGGGGGCGGTGGCCGACGCTGTTGGCTCGCGGCTGAAGCGTCTGGCGGAAACCGGTCAGGCTCTGGTGGTCACCCATGCGCCCCAGGTCGCCGCGCGCGCGGGGTCTCATTTTCGCATCGAAAAGACCGCCGCGGGCGATGCGGTCCGCACAAATGTGCGTAAGCTCGGCCCCCTGGAACGCCGTGAGGAAATCGCGCGGATGCTGTCAGGGGCGGAGGTGACAGACGCAGCCAGAGCGGCCGCTGATCAGCTGATGGGCGGGTAGGGGAGGCCTTCAATGTCCTCCCTTGCCCAGCGGGGGAGGTGCCCCTGAAAGGGGCGGAGGGGGCATTGCGATGTTTGCGAAGCCCCCCTCGTCCCTTCGGGACACTCCCCCCGTAAACAGGGGGAGAAACCCAATCTGCCCAGTGTCCAGGCAAGACATCCCGACGCGGTTTGTGTCGCAGGGTGGACAGCAGCCGGCAGCGAGACCGATGGCTCGTCGTGATTGAGCTGAAGCAGGACAGGAAAGCGCGCTTGACCTTGCTGCTCCGTCCGCCACCTTGGCCCTTAAACAAGGGGAATCGTCATGAGTGCTGCGTTGAAGGATGTGGACCAGCTCACCGAAGCGGATGCGGCGGCAGAGCTGGAGCGTCTGGCTAAGGAGATCGCCAAGCATGACAAGGCCTATTACGCCAAAGACGCGCCGACGATTTCCGACGCGGCCTATGACGATCTGCGCCAGCGTAACCTGGATATTGAATCGCGCTTTCCGCAGCTGAAGCGCCATGACAGTCCAAGCGAGCGCGTCGGGATTGCGCCGTCCGCTCAGTTCTCCGAGGTCAAGCACGCCGTGCCCATGCTGTCGCTGGGTAATGCGTTCAATGATGGCGATGTCGAGGATTTTGTGGACCGCATCAAGCGCTTCCTAAACCTTGAGACCATGCCAGCCTTCACCGCCGAACCCAAGATTGATGGGCTGAGCGCCAGTCTTCGCTATGAGAAGGGCGTGCTGGTGACCGGTGCAACACGCGGCGATGGGCGATCCGGCGAGAATGTCACAGCGAATCTGAAGACGGTGGCCGACATCCCCCATCACCTGGAAGGCGCGCCCGATGTGCTGGAGGTGCGGGGTGAGGTTTATATGAGCCATGCCGACTTTGCCGCGCTTAATGTCCGTCAGGAAGAATTGGGCAAGCCGGCTTATAAAAACCCGCGCAATGCGGCCGCCGGTTCGCTGCGCCAGATTGATCCGACCATCACCGCCCAGAGGCCCTTGCGTTTCTTTGCCTATGCCTGGGGTGAGCTGTCTGAACCCTTGAGCGAAACCCAAACCGGCGCGGTGGCGCGACTGGGCGCGCTGGGCTTTTCTGTCAACGCGGACATGGCCCGGTGTGACAGTGTCGACGCGATTTTGGCCCATTATCGGGGCCTGGAGAGCAAGCGCGCGCAGCTTGGCTATGACATTGATGGCGTCGTCTACAAGGTTGATCGCTTGGACCTGCAAGAGCGGCTTGGATTCGTCAGCCGCGCGCCGCGCTGGGCCATCGCCCACAAATTCCCCGCAGAAAAAGCCACAACGGTTCTGAAGGCCATCGACATACAGGTGGGGCGCACCGGAACTTTGACCCCTGTAGCCAAGCTAGAGCCGGTGACGGTGGGCGGTGTGGTCGTATCGAATGCGACCCTGCACAATGAGGACGAGATCGCCCGCAAGGATGCCCGCGTTGGCGATACGGTGGTTCTGCAACGCGCAGGCGATGTGATCCCTCAAATCGTCGAAGTCGTTCTCGACAAGCGCCCGGCAGATGCTGAGCCGTTCGAGTTTCCCACGATTTGCCCTTGCCCGCTGAAAACACCGGCCATCCGCGAATTGAACGAAAAGAGTGGAGCCACCGATGTCCGGCGGCGCTGTACCGGTGAGTTTGCTTGCCCCTATCAACGCATGGAGCATTTGAAGCATTTTGTCGGGCGTAAGACGTTCGATATTGAAGGGCTGGGCGAAAAACAGATTGCTGCCTTCTTCGAGGCCAATGAGGTGCGCGCGCCGGCTGATATCTTCACCCTGAAGGTCCGCAATGAAGCCGGTGAGTTAAGTCCGCCGCTGGCGGAGCGCGAAGGTTGGGGCGAGACGTCCGTTAGCAATCTATTCGCTGCCATTGACGAGCGGCGCTCTATCGCACTTGCGCGCTTCATCAATGCCCTGGGCATCCGCCATGTGGGCGAGGAGACCGCGCGTCTCCTGGCGACCAGCTATGGCAGTTGGGCAGAGTTCCGGCGCGCCGCTGAAGCTGCCGCAGACCCGGCCAGCACTGAGCGCGAGACGATGCTGGCCATTGACGGATTGGGGGAGACGGTCGTGTCGTCCGTCGCAGCCTTCTTTGCCGAGCGCCATAATGCCGAAGCCCTTGATGCGCTCTTGGCTGAAGTCACGCCTGAAGATGCGGAACAGAACTCCAGCGACTCGCCCGTGGCCGGCAAAACGGTGGTGTTCACCGGTTCGCTGGAGCGATTTACGCGCGACGAAGCCAAAGCCCGCGCCCAAGGCCTGGGGGCCAAGGTTGCCGGCTCAGTCTCTGGTAAGACTGACTATCTGGTGGCCGGTCCCGGAGCCGGATCTAAGCTGAAGAAAGCTACAGACCTGGGCGTGGCCGTGCTCACCGAGGATGAGTGGCTGGCGCTGATTGGCAGTTCATGAACGAAATCAGGCGCTCTCGCGTCTCCAGGCCCCCGCGAGCAAGGCGAGCAAAAGCGCCGCGAACAAAAGCCCTGGAGCCAGCGGTGTGCGTTCCGCATCGGTGACCACATAGGCTTCATTGCGTTGCAGGCCGATCCAGTCGCGCCCGGTTGCCTGATTGCCCGGACCGATGCGGCGGACCGTGGGTAAATCGTCCGCGCTTTCCAAAAGACGGGCGCTGCCGCCTGAGGAGTCAGTCAGCGCGGACAGACGATCACGATCCGGCGTTAGATCAGAGAATTCACGCGGATTGAGCGGCCCCGACGACGTCACTGCGGTCAGATTGCCTGAGGTGAGCCGGACCAATCCTTGCTCATTGGCTTCGGTCTCAGCAACGAAGCGGCCTGGCGCGGTTTCGGCCATGGTCAGCGTTTCGGTGCGCCCTGACGGCCATTCGATTTCCAGCGGCGGGGCTTCGGTGTCCAACGTGGTCCGGGCCGCGGAGAGCACCCCGTCAGAGACCTGGGCGCTTAAGCGTTCCTCATCCAGTTCCGGTTCACCCATGAGCCAATGCGCCACGCGGCGGAACAACTCATCATGGGGCCCGCCCCCTTCATAGCCGCGCGCCCAAAGCCAGGCCTGATCAGACAACAGCACGGCCGCACGCCCTTGTCCTTCCCGGGCGAGGGTTAGCAAAGGGGCCCCTTCCGCGCCCTCCAGGACGGTTTCACCCGCGACTTCGCGTGCGCCGATCTGCCGAAACCAGGGACCCCAGTCGCTCTGCTGATCCAATAAGGGCGCAGTCACAGGATGGCGCGCCCCGGCTTCGCTGACCGTCGGGGCGAACGCCCCTTCGATAATCGTACCATTGGGCGCTGCGGGCAGAACGGCGGCCAGGGGCGAGCGCGCCAGGCTTTCAACCCCGGCAAAGGGCGGGCCGGTGGTCACCAGAAGTGCACCGCCGCCTTCCACATAGCGCGCAATATTGTCGAGATAGAGGGGCCGCAAAATCCCGCGGCGGCGATAGCGGTCGAAGATGACCAAGTCGAACTCTTCCAAGCGCAGCTGGAACAGCTCAAAGGTTGGAAAGGCAATAAGCGCCAGCTCGTCGGCCGGAACACTATTGTCTTTGTCCAGCGGACGCAGAATGGTGAAGTGAACCAGGTCCACGCTGGGGTCAGATTTCAACAGATTGCGCCAGGCGCGGGCTCCGTTATGGGGCTCGCCGGTAACCAGCAGCACACGCAGGCGGTCGCGCACGCCGGTTACGCTGATCGCGGCGGTATTGTTGATCAGGGACAGCTCCTGGCGGCCAGGCTCCACATCGATTTGTACGGTGTTGGAGCCGCGGTTTTGGATGGTGGCGCGCACTTCAACATCGATTCCAATGCGCACGCGGGCGGTTATGGGCTCACCGCCATCCACCGACAGGAAGACATTCGCGGTGCCCTGGGGCTCCGTCTCGTCCTCCACTCGGATGGTGAAGGTGACGTCTTCGCCAACCAGGCCGTATCGCGGCGCTTCTGATACGCTCAAGCGGCGGTCGCCCGCATTGGCTTCGCCGGTGACCAGGTGGTGAAGCGGAGCCTGCAGCCCAAAGCGCGCGGCTTCGGTCGGCGCATCGTGAATTTGTCCATCGGACACGACCACAACCCCGGCCAATCGCTCGCGCGGGATCCGGCCCAACCCCTCCTGCAGGGCCGGGGTTAGGCGTGTGCCATCGGCCGCGCGCCCGTCGACAATCTCGATCAGGTCAAGTGTTGGATCGGCTTCGGCTTCAGCGCGCAGCGCTTCAGCAGCTGCCGCCGCAACATCCGCGCGCGCGCCAATCTCCATGGAGGCGCTGTTGTCTACGATCAGCAGCGCGATGTCGTTAAGCGCTTCGCGTTGCTCACGCACCAGGGCTGGATTAGCGAGGACTCCGGCCAGCGCCAGAGCCGCCAGCGACCGCCACAGCCAACCCTTCAGGCCGCGAACCATAGCAAAGCCGGCGACAATGATGGCAAGCGTGGCCAGAACCGTAATCAGGGCCGGTGATAGCAGCGGGGACAGGGCAAGCGTGGTGATGTCCATCAGTCCTGCCCCAGGCGTTCAAGGATGGCCGGCACATGGACCTGGTCCGCCTTGTAGTTTCCGGTGAGGGCATACATGGCCAGATTCACCCCAAAGCGGACGGCGAGTTCACGCTGACGCGGGCCGCCTTCTACAGGGGCCAGAGGGCGTCCGTTTTCGTCCACGGCCCAAGCTGCAGCCCAATCCGCCGATCCGATTACCACGCTCGACACGCCATCGCGAGCGCTGCCCTGGCTGTCAGCTTCAACCCAAACTTCGCCGGCGGGATAGCGGCCTGGATAATCGTCGAGCAGATAGAAGGTTCGGCCAATCACATGGTCGGACGGCACGCGTTGCAGCGGGGGAATTTCAATAGCGTCCAATGTGCGTGCCAGTCCCGGATGAGGCGCTTGGCGCAGTCCAGCATCCTGGCCATCACGGGTGTCGAACACGATTAGACCACCGGACTGCAGATAGGCCGACACCTTCGCGGCCGCGTCCTCAGACAGGGCAGGCGCGTCCAGCGTGATGGGCCAGTAGAGCAGCGGGTAGAACAGAATTTCATCGGTTTCGATGTCGATCCGGGCCGGCAGGCCAGGCTCCACGGCGCTGCGCCGTGTGCTTTCAAGGGCCACTCCGGTCAGGCCTGCTGCACTCAGACGGTCAATACTGGGATCGCCCGTGGCCACATAAGCCAGTCTGACTTCAAGCGCATTGTCGATATCGGTGGGGGTTTGGGCGTCGACGACGCTGGGGGCCAAGCTTGTGCTAAGACCGGCGACCATAAGGACGGGAAGAGCGCGGGCGATCCGGGGCATGCGTCCTGACAGCGTCAGCGCAATCAGCGCATCGACGGCCAGCAGGATTAAGGCTGCGGCCAATAAAGGCCCGGCAAAGCGGATGTCCAGCGTAACACCGCGCGCCTCCATCACCGCGCCGGGCAGGTCCCGAGCGAGCGGAGCGAAGTCTGCGTCGGAGGTCACCGCATTGAGCGCGGTTCCCGACGGCCCAAGCGTCCACAAACCCGGCGGCGTGCTTGGTCCGGCGATCGCGGTATTGAACGCGTCGGCGGGAACCGGGTCAGCGCCCGCAGGTGGGGCGGTCAGCACACCCCGACCGCTGAGCGCCTGATCCAGCGTCCAAGCCCCGCCGGTGGGTGCCGGCGCGCGGCCGCTATCGGCCAGGGAGAGCGTGCGTTCCAGCATGGCGGGAAACAGGCCGGACAGCGGCAGGCTGGACCAATCCGGGCTGGCGGTTACATGGAACAATACCAGCCAGCCTTCGCCGCGGCGATTGGCTGTGACCAGGGGCGTGCCGTCCTCCAGGCGCGCCCAGACCCGGTCATCAAGCGCGGGTCCGGGTTCGGCCAGCACCTGGCGCGTCACCTGCGCCTCTTCCGGCACACGCAACCCCGAAAAGGGGCTGTCGTCGGCAAAGTCGCCAAGGCCTTGCGGCTCATCCCAGGCCAGCGCGCCTCCGAATAATCGCCCACCTTCGCGGAGAGGCGTGGGCAGTAAATCGTCCGGATTGGCGGCGAGGCGAGAGCCGGCAAAGCGAAGGATCAGCCCGCCGTTTTGCACAAAGTCACGCAGCGCCGGTCCGGTCGTCGCGGCTGAATCCACCAAGATCATGGCGGCCGGCTCAGAGGCGAGGATTGTATCCAGATCGCCGATGATCAATTCCGCACTGGGGCCGAGTGCCTCTCGCACATAGTGCAGGTCGGACAGTAAGGGCTGGCCTTCGCGGCTGCCTTCGGGGCTGAGAACGCCAACCCGCGGCCGCCGCCAGCGATCGCCGGTGAGATGAACGGCCCCTGCGGAGTCAGCCCCGTCAATGGCCACACGCGTGATCCGATTACGCAGATCGAGTGGCAGGCGGGCGTCGAGTGCCAATGTGGTAGCGCTCGCCTCAAAGTCTCCCGCCGCTCTGGCGATCGCGCGCCCGTCACCGGCAAAGGCGGTAATGGACACCGAGCGCACGCCGGTTGCTGTGGGCCGCCGGACGGTGGCGATAAAGCCATCGGTGGAGGCGGACAGAGCGGTGAGGGCCAGGGGCAGGCTGGCATCGTCAGGCAGGATGACGCGCAGCGATCCCGCCGCGCTCATTGCCCGCGATAAGCGCACATCATCCGGTCCGGCCACACCATCGCTGAACCATAGTCCATCGACCTGGGAGGGCGCTCCGGTTTCAGCCATCGCGTCTTCAAGCCGCTGTGCGGCTGCAGCCCGATCAGGAGCCCAGGCCTGCGGCTGATGCGCATCCAGGCGCGACAAGGCGCTCGCGGCATTGGCAAAGCGCGGCGTTTCAGCAAAGCGGGCATCGGTGGCGGTGAAGATCAACGCGGTGGGTCGACCATCGGCGCGCGCGCCTTCCAGCCGGGCGCGGGCGGCTGATTG
>JANQMI010000014.1 GCA_028280165.1 Oceanicaulis sp.
CCAGGCGTGCGGCCCCGGCCAGGGCCTCAGAGGTGATCGGCGCGGCCTCCTGGGCTGTGGCCGCGCTTGCGGTTCCCCCGACGCCGGCTGCAGCCAGAAGCCCCAATGCGCCGCGCCGTGTGGCCCCAGAGGGCTCAAATGTGTCCGACATGCCATATTTCCCCGAATTCGACCGAGACTTATGGGCGGTCGAGCGCCCATTTTTACTGCCCAGGCCTATGGTTAACGCGCCTTAAGTCTAAGCCGCTTCGATCCGGCGGCAAGAAGGCGAAATTGCCATATTTGCCGCTCATTTCAGCCTAACCCTGACAGTTAATTATTTGTGGGGTTGTTGAAATGAAAGACAAAGGGGCTCCGACATGTCAGAACCGATCCAATCGCACGCACGGTCTACGCCGCAGAACCGGCTTCCAGGTCGCATCGAAGACATGACTGAACAGCTCGACCAGGCGACACAAAAGATGTCCGACCGGCTGACCTACGCCTACCAGCGCGCAGCCTCGGCCTTTAGCGCCTATCTGAATTTCAAAGACACGCGCGGCAGCCGCTTTGGTGAAAGCCAGGGTGTTGCCCCCATCTTGCGGGCTCCGGCCTATCCCGACAGCCATATCATGACTTTCTCCATCCTGGCCGGTCTGGTGTTGTTTGAAGGCTTGGCGAACGCCTACTTCTTCTCAAAGGGCTCTGATCTGGGCCTTCTGGGCGGCTGGATCCAGGCCATCACCGTGGCCTTTACCAATGTGATTGCCAGCTTCTTCATCATCGGCTTTCTGGGCCTGCGCATGCTGCAGAACCCGCACCGGCCGTTTTCATTTGCTGCAGCATGCGTGTTCGTGCCCGTGGCGGTTCTATTGATCGGCTTTTTGAACTTCTCCGCGGCGCATTATCGCGATCTCCTGGAGATTAATGCTGCAACGCTGGCCATGGGCGACCTGGCCCCCACCGGTGAGTACCTGACACCGATCACCCGGGCGCTCACCTTTGCCCCGTTTGAAACCTTAGAAGCGCTTCTGCTTTTCATCCTGGGCATGACGTTTGCGGTGATCGCCGCGTTTAAGGGCGCGACCTTTGACGATCGCCTGATCGGCTATGGGGCGGCCCATCGGCGTCTGGTTGCGGCGTCGTCTCACTTGGCCGCCGTGATCAAGCAGCTGCCGGCAAGCCGCCTGGCTGACGACGAAGGCGATGCGCCGATGACAGGTTCGGTCGGTGACCACGGGGTCACGCGCCAGCGCGCCATCGATTTGAAGCATGATATCGACCGGGTCTTCTTAGAGGACGTCGAAGACGCGCTTGCCGCAAGCCGGGCCCGCCGTCGCCATCGCGCTGAGGCAGACCGCCGTGAAGACGGTTATGCCACCGAACCGCCACCGCGCGCGTAAGCCTCGCGTTGGCGCTAGCGCGGCGCGATCCCGGCGTTACACTATGCAGGGTTAACGAGGGGGCAGGTATGCGCGGCAAGGATATTCTTGGTGTATTCAATATCCTGATCGTCATCGGGATTCTGGGGGCAATCAGCTATGCGGCCCTGGTGCTGCGCCCAGCCGAATTTGATGCCGACACGCTCTGCCTGGATGGTGAAATCCCCCCTCACCTGGCCATCGTCATCGATAAGACCGATTTGTATTCCCAAGAGCAGGCACTCGGCATTGAGGCGCTTGTGCTGGCGTCGCGAGACTCGCTCGATATTGGCGAGCAGCTGACCTTGTTTGAGCTCGATGCGCGCGGCGAGCTGGTCAACACCAATGATTTCTCGCTGTGCAATCCAGGGCGCGGGGAACAGATCAACCCGCTCTATCGCAACCCCCAGCGCGTCGAGGCACGCTATCAGGCTTTGTTCGAAGGCCCGCTGCAGGCCGCCCTGGCCGATCTGGTCGAGCCCAAGGAAAGCCCGGCGAGTCCGATCCTGGAATCGCTTGCACGTTTGGCTGTAAGTGCCACGTTCAATGACGAGCGG
The DNA here is from genome assembly GCA_028280165.1 of Oceanicaulis sp. Lineage (GTDB taxonomy): Bacteria > Pseudomonadota > Alphaproteobacteria > Caulobacterales > Maricaulaceae > Oceanicaulis. The sequence goes on from JANQMI010000014.1 coordinate 1,958, forward strand.
CCCTACCGCCGCGTCGTGCTGGTCTCCGACATGCTGCAGAATTCCCAACTCTTCAGCGTCTACGGCCGGGCCCGAGGCGATCTCGCCACGCGGCTGCCGGATCCTACTGATGTCGCTCTAGCGCTTGAGGAAGAGTATGGGTCCGCGCTTTTGGGTGTGGAGATCGACATCTATGTGATCCCCCGGCGCGGCTGGGAACAGGATCAGGCCACTTTGCTGCGCGGATATTGGGATCAGGTCTTCCGCCAGCTCGGCATGCGCGCGCGTTGGGTCACGCTCTAGCGACGGGCCTTGCGTCGGTGGGCTTCATCCCTCCCCTGGATGGGGAGGGTGGCCCGAAGGGTCTGGAGGGGTGATGACGCTTCAAACACATTGGTGCCTGATGATCTCCACCCCGCCCGTCAGCATGCGCTGACACCCTCCCCATCAAGGGGAGGGACCAGACATGGCCTGAGTTTCAAAGACAATACAGACTAGGCGGCGTATTGTTCGACGCCCTCGGCTTTTGCGATCACAGCGGCCTGTTCGGCTTCTGACAAAAAGCCCCAGCGCCCGGCATCGATCAGGCGGACATCGGTAATGCCTAAAAAGCCCAGCACATGGCGCAGATAGGGTGTGGCGAAGTCGATATCGCTATCCACTGGCGTACCCCCCGAAGCAACCACCAGCCAAGCCGTCTTGCCCTCCAGAAGGCCTTTCGGGCCCGTTTCTGTGTAGACAAAGGTGCGCCGGGCGCGGGCCACCTGATCAATCCAGGCTTTTAGGGCCGCCGGAACCGAGAAGTTATAAATCGGCGCGCCAATCACGATATGGTCGGCGGCTTCCAGCTCATCGACCAGTTCATCGGATGCGGCGAGCTCGGCCTTCTGGGCCTCGCTGCGCGCTTCAGGAGCGGTGAAGGTGGCCCCCACCCAGGCTCCATCCACAAAGCGCGGCGGTGTTTGGGTCAGGTCACGCACGGTAATATCACCACCGCCCGAGGCGAGCTGGGCCACCAAGCGATCGGCCAAGTCCCGCGAAACCGAGCCTTCGGTCCGGGCGCTGGCATCAATGCGAAGAATGCGGGTCATCTGTCTCTCCCATCAGCATCCAAATGACGCCAGGGGCGTCGTTGCGAGGAGAGATAGACGCAAGCGGGGCCGAGATTAATGCCGTCATCTGGAAGCTTTTTAATTCCGGATGGGAAAAGATTGCAGAGCTGAGACACATTGCTTCCCCAACGCAGGTCAAAGCTAGAGATTTTCGGAGATCGCACCTGATGGCTCTGGATCCCGGCCTTCGCCGGGAAAGAGCGGGGGTGGAAGTGGAGAGGCTCAATGCTGCAGATGGACGCGCTCCCCCACCCGACCCGAAGCTGAAGCTTCGGCCCACCCTCCCCGCAGGGGGGAGGGACGGACGCGATTCTTGGACACGCTAGAACACCCTCCCTCCCCTTGATGGGGAGGGTGTCCGTGAAACGGACGGGTGGGGTGGAGATCACAGGGCGCAGGGGTTGGGCAGCAATCTCTCCTCGTCATTCCCGCGCAGGCGGGGACCCAGGGGTGGCAGGGCTCAGCGTTTCAAGGCTCTGGGTCCCCACTTTCGTGGGAATGACGAAGGGGATAAGGATTTCTTAGAAAAGCTCTCTTTCCCAAACTTGATTTGGGATCCACAGATCGTCGAGCGCGAGAGCGCAGGCCTCACTCTTCGGCAACCTCCCGGAACTGCATCTCCGTGTCGGCGAGGAACCATGTAAACATGGTCCAAGCGGCAACATTCTGGGCCATTTCCTCTGGCACGATCTTATCGAATGTGTCGTTCGGGGTGTGGTGGAACTCGAAAATCTCCATGCCATCCTGCTGAAGACGGGCCACAGGCATGCCAAGCGCCTGTAGCGGGATGATGTCCGGACCGCCGCTGCCCGAGTTGGGGCCGCGCAATACACCCAGATGCTGCATCTCCACCTGCATGGCGTCGAAGAATGGATAAGCATGCGCCGCTACATTGGAGGTCAATCGCCAAACCGGGCCGGCACCCAGATCACTCTCTGACCCAATGATGTGGTTGTCTAAAGTGCCGTCCTCGACACGCGCCTGGGCATAGGCGCGTGCGCCCAGCAGGCCCACTTCTTCAGCCCCGAACAATACCACGCGGATGGTCCGGCGCGGGCGATGACCGCTGTCTAAGATCAGCTTGGCTGCCGCAGTCGTGATCCCAACCCCTGAGCCATCGTCTAACGCACCGGGGCTGTTATCCCAAGTGTCGAGATGACCGCCAATGACGATAATCTCTTCAGGAGCCTCAGAGCCGACAATTTCACCGATGACATTGCCGCTGGTGGCCCGACCACGCCATCCTGCCTGCGTGCTCATGCGCAGTGTAATCGTCTCGCCGCGCTCATGAATGCGTTGCATCTGATCGGCGTCGGGACCGGCCAAAGCCATGGCGGGTATGGTGGCTCTTCGACCCTCCGGACGGCTCATCATGCCGGTATGGGGAAAGCGGTTAGAACTGGTCCCGACAGAGCGCACGAGGACGCCCACCGCGCCGCGATCCTCGGCATGGAACCAGGCCTGGGTCCGCTTGCGATTGGCGGGGCTGTAGCCAGACGCATTTTGCGCCGCCACCATGCGGTCATTGACGTAGACGATCTTGCCCTGGAGGGCATCGGGGGCATCGTCATAGGCAACCAGATCATCAAAACTGGCAAAGAAGACCACCTCGGCTTCGATCCCGCCATCCGGTGTTCCTGCCGATCCGCCCAGCGTCGTGGCGATCAGCGGCTGCGGGAAAGGTGCGGTGATATAAACCTCTTCAGCGCCGAACGGCCCGCGTGTCCAGAAATCCATCTCGAATTCCTCATCACGCACATTTTCGAAGCCCAGCTCGGTCAGCCTATTCACCGCCCAGGCGCGAGCGCGGACATCCTGCTCGGTCCCAGCAAAGCGTGGCCCGATGACTGTGGTCAGCTCCTCGGTCAACTCATAGGCCAAATCGCTGTCCAACCCGGCCTCAGACAAAGCGTGGACAATCTCCAGCGTCTCCTCATCGAAGCTGTAGCGCTCTTGGGCACCTGCAGCGCCCGCGAACAGGCAGGTTATAGCGGCCAAGCTCAAAACCGGGCGAAAGAAAGCTCGTGACATCGGGAAGGCTCCTGGAACAGCACATGGGATGGCGCGGTGAGCCTAGCGGCGCGCCTGCGGATTGAGAAGGCGTGCATTGCTGGTGGCTGGATCAAGCCAGGCTGGCTATAAGCAGAGCCATGACCACCAAAACCGAAATGCCCGACCTTCCCGTCGAGACCGAAGCGCCCGCCGCGAACACACCGGTGGAGGCGGAAAATGCCCCTGGCCATGGGGCCTACGCCCCCGGGCTGGCAGCGCGGATTGGCCTGGCGGTCGGTCGGCGGCTTCCGACCGGACGGGCTGGACTTCGTGCGGCCGGGGCTGTGCGCCCCTTGGCCCTAGTGGGCTTGACGGACGGGCGTAGTGATGTGGAGGCTTTGGGACTGAAGCTTCGCCTGCACCCCAAAGACAATTTGTCGGAAAAGCGCTTATTCCTGACCCCGCAATGCTTTGACCCGGTGGAGCTGGACGCCCTGCGCGCCTTCATGGGGCCGGGTAAGATCTTTGTCGATATTGGTGCCAATGCAGGGGCCTATTCTCTAGTGGCGGCCAAGGCGGGAGGCCCGTCGGCGCGCGTGATCGCGGTGGAACCCCAGCGCGAGATGCGTCGACGCCTGATGTTCAACGCCCGGCAGAATGAATTGCACAATATCGAATGCAGTGCCGTCGCCTTGTCCGACTATGAAGGTGAAGAAGTCCTGCGCATGGTGGATGGCAATCGCGGCGGCGCAGCCTTGACGGCCAGCGGTACCACAGAGGGCGAAGCGGTTCGCGTCACGACATTGGCGAAGTTGGCGCAGGAGATGCGCTTGCCCCAGATTGATGGTGCCAAAATCGACGTCGAGGGTGGTGAACTTCCCATCCTGGCATCCTATCTGAAAACCACGAAGCCTGACGCGTGGCCAAAACTGCTCATTCTGGAGCGGGCGGACATGGGCGGGCGCGATGCGCCAGATGCGGCCGCTTACGCCCTTTCGAAGGGATATGACGTCACAGCGCGCACACGGATGAATGTCGTATTGAGGCGTTAGCGTTCTTGTCTTGATGCGATTGCATGGGTCGAGGTCAAAATGTCTGCTGTTGAAATGATTATCGCGGGTCGCAAGAAGGATCTTGGCGACGGGTTTACTGTGGCGCGCGTTTTACCTTATGCCAAACGCCGCCGGGTGGGCCCCTTTGTGTTCTTCGATGAAATGGGGCCAGCCACCTTTGCCCCGGGCACGGGCATCGATGTGCGCCCTCACCCGCATATTGGGCTCGCCACGGTCACATATCTGTTCGACGGCGAAATGGATCACGCGGACTCCCTCGGCGTTCAAAAAACCATCTATCCCGGTGCGGTCAATCTGATGACCTCTGGACGCGGCATCGCCCATTCCGAACGCACCGGCCCCAAAGCGCGCGCTGACGGCCACCATATTCACGGAATCCAGGTTTGGATCGCCCTTCCCACACAGGACGAAGAGGTTGAGCCTGAGTTTGCCCATACGCCGGCAGAAGACCTGCCGCAATTCGAGCTTGGCGGGGCGACGCTACGGCTGATCCTGGGCTCGGCCTATGGCCACACCTCCCCGGTCAAAGTGCGATCGGCCATGATCTATATCCACGCCGAAATGCCGGCTGGCAGTGCCTTCGACCTGCCCAAAGCTGCAGGCGATCTGGCGGCCTATGTCGTGTCCGGCTCGCTGGAGACCGGTGGAGAACCGGTTGGTCCTGGTCACATGGCCGTCTTCGCGCCCGGCGAACAGGCCACGCTGCGCGCCCGGGCTGATAGCCGGGTTATGCTGCTGGGTGGGGCAGATCTCGGACCGCGTGTGATGGAGTGGAATTTCGTATCCACCACGGCCGAACGTATTGAGCAAGCCAAGGCGGACTGGCGCGCCAGCATTGCCGGCGACTGGCAGGACACACCCTTTGCCATGCCGCCCGGAGAGGATGAATACATCCCGCTGCCCGGCGACCCCGATCCCGGGCCAAAGCGCTAATCCCCAGGGCGCAAACGATGACGCGAATGCCACGTTGTCACTGGGATTTCCCCAATGACAACGATGCCATGCGCCTCATGGGGTGATTTGATGCCTGTGGACGGCTAAGAGGGAGGCCCTTCGACGGACTCAGCGCATCAAAGACGCCGGGCCGCACACACAGATTAGGGCCTGATGGGAGACACACCATGGCTGACGGGATGATGACCGGGCGCGATTTGAGCGACCTGGGCGTAACCACCGCTGTGCTTCATACAAATTGGAAAGAAGAAGCGCTCTACGAGACCGTGATCCAGCGCGGCGAAGGCCGTGTGGCCAAGGGCGGGGCCCTGGTCGTTGAGACGGGCCAACACACCGGTCGCTCTGCCCGCGACAAGTTCACCGTGCGCGACGACGCCACCGAAAACACCGTGTGGTGGGACGCCAATGCGTCAATGACACCTGCCCATTTCCAGACCCTGTGGGCTGATTTCCAGGCCCATATGGGCGGCAAGGAGTTATTTGTGCAGGAGCTGTTCGGCGGCGCGGATGCTCGTCACCGCCTGCCCGTTCGCGTGGTGACCGAGCTGGCCTGGCATTCGCTCTTCATCCGCCACCTGCTGCGTCGCCCCTCAGATGAAGACCTGGACGCGTTTGCCGCAGAGTTCACCATCGTCAATCTGCCAAGCTTTAAAGCCGACCCTGATCGCCATGGTACGCGGTCAGAGACCGTCATTGCCGTGAATTTCGCCGAGCGCCTGGTTCTGATTGGCGGCACCTCCTATGCCGGCGAAACGAAGAAATCGGTCTTCACAATCTTGAACTATCTGTTGCCGGAGAAGCGCATCATGCCAATGCACTGCTCGGTCAACGAAGGCGAAGACGGCGACAGCGCGATCTTCTTTGGCCTGTCCGGCACCGGAAAGACGACACTTTCAGCCGACCCCAAACGCAAACTAATCGGCGACGATGAGCATGGCTGGTCCCCCGACGGCCTGTTCAATTTTGAAGGCGGCTGTTACGCGAAAATGATCCGCTTGAGCCAAGAGGCTGAGCCGCAGATCTCCGCGACCACCCAAATGTGGGGCACGGTGCTGGAAAATGTTGTGATGGACCCAGTAACGCGAGAGCTGGATTTGGATGACAACACGCTGGCGGAGAACTCCCGCGGGGCCTATCCGCTCCACTACATCCCCAACAGCTGCACCGAAAACATCTCCGGTCACCCGCGCAATCTGGTGATGCTGACCTGTGATGCCTTCGGGGTGATGCCGCCGATCGCCAAGCTGACGCCGGCCCAGGCCATGTATCACTTCCTGTCCGGCTATACTGCGAAAGTCGCCGGAACAGAAAAGGGTGTGACCGAGCCCAGCGCGACCTTCTCCACCTGCTTTGGGGCCCCCTTCATGCCACGCCATCCATCGGAATACGGTGCGCTGTTGCGAGAGCTGATTGCTGAACACGGCGTGGATTGCTGGCTGGTCAATACCGGTTGGACCGGCGGGCCTTATGGCGAGGGCGAGCGCATGCCGATCAAAGCCACGCGTGCTCTTCTGAATGCGGCACTCGACGGCACGCTAGCCGGTGCGGAATACCGCATGGACCCGGTCTTCGGCTTTGCCGTGCCAACAGCTGTTGAGGGCGTTGATCCAAAAATCCTCAACCCGCGTGAGACATGGTCCGATCCAGAGCGCTATGACGCTCAGTCCGAGAAACTCGCAGACATGTTCGTGGCCAATTTCGAAAAATTCGAAGCGCACGTGATGCCCTATGTGCGCGCTGCCGCGCCCAAACCCGATGGCGCAACCGCCGCGGAATAAGCCTCAGCCCCCTCTGGCTCTGAAAGCCCCGGCCCTACCGGCCGGGGCTTTTTGTTTGGATGCGGATATGCCGAACGCGAAAGGGGTCACCTTTGCGCTCGGGTTTCAGCCCACCTCAGACAACGGCTTGGCTTGACGCCAGAGGCAAAAGGGCGCTCCAATCTCGCCGCGCGCTGCAGGGCGCGCCCGGTCCGCGGGCAAGGCTGAGCCTACCTGTACGCTTGGTTTAGCGTGACATTGTGATTTGCCTTCTTTCCTTACCCGGATGCGGACGCGGGTATGCGGAGAGGAGGAGTCCATGCCCGTTCAACGCCTGTTGGCCCGCGCCAACCTCGATCAGCTCAGAGCCCAGGCGAAAGACCTGCTTCGGGACTATCGCACAAGCCGGCCTGAAGCCGTCGCCCGATTTGCCGAATTTCATCCCGCACAGCCGCCCAGCGATCAGGCAAAGCTGGCAGACGCCCAATTGGTCCTCGCCCGCTGGCGCGACTTTCCTAGCTGGCCGCAGCTTGTCGATGGAGTCAGACTGTTTAATGCGATCTGCTCGGACGATGCCGATATTGTTGAGGGGCTTCTGGCCGCAAAGCCAGAGCTCGTCGACCGACCGGTCAATGGTGTGAGCTCCAACTGGGGCCCGCCGCTGGCTTGCGCCGCACAGCTTGGCGCAAACCGCGTGGTCGAACGCCTGGCCGGCCGCCACACCCAGCATCTGCAAAAAGCGCTCGATCGCACGATCCTGACGGGGCACTCCAGCCTGGCCCGACACCTTGTAGAGGCTGGCGCACAGCTCGAGCCGGGCTTGGTCATGGGCCCCTGCGAGACCCTGAACCTGGACGGGTTGGACGTCTTGGCGGCGTTGGACGCCCCGCTCACAGACGAACACGGTGACCCAATCGCCCCGGTCGGGCTGATCTTGGAGGGCTATCATCGATATCCGCCGGGCAAGCATGCCTGCCTC
>JANQMI010000056.1 GCA_028280165.1 Oceanicaulis sp.
AACCGACCGCGGTTGTGACCTTTGAGGACTGCCGCGTGCCGGCGGAAAATCTGCTCGGCGAAGAAGGCCAGGGCTTCACCTTTGCCATGCACGGCTTAAACGGCGGGCGCATCAATATTGGGGCCTGTTCGCTGGGGGGCGCAGCTGAAGCGCTCGATCTTGCCATCGACTACACTCAGACCCGGAATGCGTTCGGGAAGCCGATTAGCGCATTTCAGGCCAATCAGTTCAAACTCGCGGACATGGCGACCGAGCTCGAAGCCTCGCGCCTGATGCTGCTGCGCGCGGCCGATGCGCTGGATCGAAAGGATCCGGCGGCACCAAAATACTGCGCGATGGCCAAGCGGTTTGCCACGGACTTCGGGTTCAAGGTTGCCAATGACGCGCTGCAGCTGCATGGCGGCTATGGCTATCTTCAGGATTATCCGCTGGAGCGCATCGTGCGGGACCTGCGGGTTCACCAGATCCTGGAAGGCACCAATGAAATCATGCGTGTGATCATCGCCAAGGATTTGCTGAAATGACCGAGAGTGTGATCGTTCGCAAAGTTGGCCAGATTGGCCGCATCACATTGAACCGCCCCAAGGCGCTTAACGCTTTGAATCAAGATATGGTCGAGGCCATGACCGCAGCGCTGCTCGACTGGCGCGGCGATGACCATGTCAAAGCTGTTGTCGTCGACGGTGAGGGCGAGAAGGGGTTCTGCGCGGGCGGTGATATCCGGATGCTTGCCGAAAGCGGCAAAGCCGGTGATGGCCAAGCCTGGAAATTCTGGCGCGATGAGTATCAGCTCAACACGCTGATCCAGGAATATCCCAAGCCCTATGTGGCTTTGATCGATGGCATCACCATGGGCGGCGGCGTCGGGATTTCGGTTCATGGCGCGTTCCGAGTGGCCGGCGACCGCACGCTGTTCGCCATGCCGGAAACCGGTATTGGCTTCCATCCGGACGTGGGCGGGGCCTATTTTCTGCCGCGCTTGGCCGGTGAGATTGGCACCTGGATGGGTTTAACCGGAGCCCGCTTGAAAACAGCCGATAGCATCGCGGCGGGCCTGGCGACACACTATGTGCCAACCGATAAGCACGCCGATTTGATCGCAGCCTTGGAAGCCGCAGAGCTCGATGAGGATGGTGAACAGCTGGAAGGCATTCTTGATGCCCATTCCGGCGACGCTGGAGCGTCTGATCTGGCCTTGCAGCGCGGCCTGATTGACGCGGCTTTTGAAGGCGATCATGTCGACACAATTTTTGCGCGCCTGGATGCGGCGGGAGATGCCTGGTCGAAGAAGCAGGCCTCAATCCTGTCCACTAAATCACCAACGGCTATGGCGGTGACGCTAGCGGCGCTGCGAAAAGGTGCCGATCTCGATTTTCGCGGTGTGATGGCCCAGGACTTAAGGGTCTCGACGCGTTTCCTCGATGACGGATCGGATTTCTATGAAGGTGTCCGGGCTGTGATCTTGGACAAGGACGGCGATCCGCATTGGGCCGCAGAAGCCAGTAATGATGAGGTCGAGGCCTATTTTGCCCCGCTCTCAGACGCTGAAGAAATGTCGTATTTGGACTAGGCGTCCAAACCATTCGCGGGAGCATGCATCATGGCAGACATCGCCTTTATCGGTCTTGGTAATATGGGTTCGGGCATGGCGGCGAATCTAGTCAAAGCCGGACACGCCGTTCGCGCTTTTGACCTTAATCCCGATGCTGTCGCTAAGCTGGTTGAGCTTGGCGGAACTGCGGCCACCGATGTCGCCCATGCGGTGAAAGGGGCCGATGTTGTCGTGACGATGCTGCCTGCCGGACCGCACGTGAAGTCGGTCTATCTGGGTGAGACGGGCATTCTGGAGACCACGCACGATCAAGCGGTCTTGATTGATTGTTCCACGATTGATGTCACCAGCGCGCGCGATGTGGCGGCGGCGGTGACAGCCAAAGGCATCGCCTTTGTGGATGCGCCGGTTTCAGGCGGTGTTGCAGCCGCTGAGGCCGGTACGCTGACCTTCATGGTTGGCGGCCCGGATGCCGCTTTCTCCGCTGCGGAGCCCATTCTGAATATCATGGGCAAGGCGGTGATCCACGCTGGCGATGCCGGGGCAGGGCAGGCGGCCAAAATCTGCAATAATATGATGCTAGGCATTCACATGATCGGGACGTGTGAGGCCCTGAATATGGCCCGCAAGCTTGGGCTCGATACCCAGCGATTCTATGACATCGCGTCAAAAGCCTCCGGTCAGAGCTGGTCTCTGACCAGTTATTGTCCCGTCCCGGGCCCGGTTCCCAGCGCCCCCTCCAACCGCGACTATATGCCCGGCTTTGCAGGACCGATGATGTTGAAGGATTTGAAGCTGGCCATGGGCACCGCTGAGGCTATCGACGCTCAGACACCGATGGGCGCGCAAGCCACCGAAATCTATGAGCGTTTCGTGGCTGAAGGCGGCGAAACACTGGATTTTTCCGGCGTCATCAAGTGGCTTGCGCGCGAGCTATAGCGTCCTTCAATATCTGATATTGCGAATAATTATCAAAGACTAAGCCAACAAATCGCAGTTTTGGGGCGACGAAATCGCGCCAGCGTACTATGTGTCGTTTCAAAGACGATAACACTTGATCTGGAGAGCCGCCGACGGGCCCTGCCTGAACGCGCACATGTCGATGGACTATACCCGCGCCTTTAAAGACTCCGTGGCTAAGGTTCGTGCCGAGGGCCGCTATCGCGTCTTTGCCAATCTACGGCGCATCAAGGGCGAGTTTCCTCGCGCCCGGTGGCGGACCGAAGAGGGTGATGTGCGCGACGTGGTTGTGTGGTGTTCCAACGACTATCTCGGCATGGGCCAGAGCGCGTGCGTGACGGGCGCGATGAAGCAGGCCATCGACGATGTCGGGGCGGGGGCAGGCGGAACGCGCAATATCTCCGGGACCACGAATTACCATGTGGAATTGGAAGCGTCGCTGGCTGACCTTCACCAGAAGGAAGCCGCGCTTTTGTTTACGTCTGGCTATGTCGCCAATGAGGCCACGCTGGCCACGCTGGGCAAAGTCCTTCCCGGCCTGATCATCTTTTCAGACGCGCTGAACCACGCCTCCATGATTGAAGGCATCAAAGGCGCGCGCTGTGAAAAGCATGTGTGGCGTCATAATGATGTGGAGCATCTGGAAGCGCTTCTGAAAGCGGCACCCTTGGATGCGCCCAAGCTGATTGCGCTGGAGTCGGTGTATTCCATGGACGGCGATATTGGTCCGCTGGAGGCGGTCTGTGATCTCGCCGACAAATATAATGCGCTCACTTATCTCGATGAGGTCCATGCGGTCGGGATTTACGGCCTGCGCGGCGGCGGGATTGCGGAGCGTGAAGGCCTGCTGCATCGCTTTGACATTATCGAAGGCACGCTGGGCAAGGCCTATGGTTTGATGGGCGGCTATATTGCTGCCGACACTTTGATCGTGGACGCGATCCGGTCGTCTGCGCCAGGCTTTATTTTCACGACTTCTTTGGCCCCGACGCTTGCCGCAGGGGCGAGGGCCAGTGTTGAGTTCCTGAAAAGCGGTCATCACCTGCGTGAAGCCCATCAAGAACGCGCTGCGGAACTGAAACAGCGTTTAAAGTCTGCGGGCCTGCCGGTGATGGACACCGTCACGCATATCGTCCCCATGCATGTGGGTGATCCGGTCCTGTGCAAGCGCATGACCGATACGCTGCTGGAAGACCATGGCATCTATGTTCAGCCGATTAATTATCCGACGGTGCCGAAAGGTACCGAGCGGATGCGTTTGACCCCGACGCCGCTGCATGATGATGCGATGTTTGATCAGTTGGTGGACGCCATGACGACGGTGTACCGCCAGCATGCGGCGGCAAAGATCGCTTAATGGCGCAGCCCGATCCACTCTCGGGTCGCGAAGTCATTTTCGAGTTTATTGCGCTTGGTGACTCTGTGCGGGTCGCCGCCGTCGATGTGATGACGGGCGAGGAAGTCTATATCACCGGGCCTGCCAATACCCCGCAATCGGACCTGGAACGGATCGCGGCGCGCAAGCTTGTCAGAAAGCTGGGCCTCGCAGAGGAGCCCGAAAAGAAAACGCCCCGGCGTGGCGGCCGGGGCGTGATCGTTTAAGTCAAGCGATACAGCCTGGCTTACTTCGCTTTGCGGCGACCGCCCGCCTGGCCAAGGCCAATTTGCTTGGCGAATTCAGAGCGACGCTTGGAATAGTTGGGAGCCACCATGGGGTAGTCGGCCGGCAGACCCCATTTGCGGCGATAGTCGTCCGGCGACATGTCGAACTGGGACCGCAGATAGCGCTTGAGCATTTTCAACTTTTTGCCGTCTTCCAGGCAGACGATGTAGTCCGGAGTCACCGATTTAGAGATCGCGACGGCCGGCTTGGCTTTCGGCTCAGGCTTGGCTTCAACGCCGGAGATTTCCTTCATGGTCGAATGAACCGACTTGATCATCTCAGGCACATTCTCAGCCGGCACAGAATTGTGGGTCAGGAAAGACGCAACAATATCTGTGGTCATGCGAAGAAGTTCTTCATTATCAACCGGGGGAATCATTTCATCTGACATGTGTCTTTCCTAAGGCTTGGAATCGCTCGCTGAACTACAGCGTTGCTGAGCGTATATGCCCTGCCATAAGTGTTAGCAAGTATTGATTGCAATGACGCCGCTAAGAAGCCACCTCTACGCAATACTTACAAAGGACAAGATTTAACGGCTCCGCGGTGAGGGTCGGGGCTCACAGGAACCGATCACTCCGCTTGTCGTACGAAGCCATGCCTCGTATGAATTGCTCATGCCGAGCGAGCGAGGATTCACAATGGCCGACGCACCCAATACCCGCTTTGAAAATAGCTTCTTCAGCCAGTCGCTTGGAGCCTCTGATCCTGATCTGGCGTCCGCGATATCTAAGGAAATTCTTCGCCAGCAAACTCAGATCGAGTTAATCGCCTCGGAAAACATTGTGTCACGGGCGGTTTTGGAAGCTCAGGGATCTCCGCTCACAAATAAGTATGCCGAAGGCTATCCGGGCCGGCGCTATTATGGCGGCTGTGAATTCGTCGACATTGCAGAAGAGCTCGCGATCGACCGGGCAAAAGCGCTGTTCGGAGCCGCTTATGCCAATGTACAGCCCAATTCCGGCAGTCAGGCGAACCAGGCTGTATTCCTCGCTCTGTTAAAGCCTGGCGACCGAATTCTCGGTCTGGACCTGGCCGCCGGGGGGCATCTGACCCATGGCGCTAAACCCAATCAGTCCGGCAAATGGTTCGAAGCCCACCATTACGGTGTTCGCGAAGACGATGCCCTGATTGATTACGACGCGCTGCGCGATCAGGCGAAAGAGGTGAAACCCCAACTGCTCATTGCCGGCGGGTCGGCGTATCCACGCACGATTGACTTCAAAGCCTTCCGCGAGATTGCCGATGAAGTGGGAGCCTATCTGCTAGTCGACATGGCCCATTTCGCGGGCCTTGTGGCAGGCGGTGTTTACCCCAGCCCAATCGAGTATGCAGATGTCTGCACCACCACAACCCATAAGACGTTGCGGGGGCCCCGGGGTGGCATGATCCTGTCGCGTGATCTGGATCTCGGCAAGAAGTTCAACTCTGCCATTTTCCCAGGCATTCAGGGCGGCCCGCTCATGCACGTCATCGCCGCCAAGGCGGTGGCCTTTGGTGAAGCCCTGCGCCCTGAGTTCAAGGCCTATACCGCTGCGGTGGTTGAAAACTGTAAGGCCATGGCCGGAGCGCTTGGCGAGGCAGGGCTGGATCTTGTCTCGGGTGGGACTGACAGCCATGTCGCGCTTGTCGATCTTCGGCCCAAGGGCCTGAAAGGCAATACCTCGGAAGTCGCGTTGGAGCGCGCTCACATCACTTGCAACAAAAATGGTGTGCCCTTCGATCCAGAAAAGCCCATGGTGACGTCCGGGCTGCGGATCGGCTCCCCCGCCGGAACCACGCGCGGTTTCGGCGTCGCTGAATTTCGCCGGATCGGAGAGATGATGGCCGAAGTGCTCGATGCGCTCGCGGCGACGGGTGAGGGCGATCCAAATGTAGAATCCAAGATCCGGGATGAGGTCATTGCGCTCTGCGAGCGATTCCCCATCTATCCGGACCTGAACGAACAAGGGTGATCACCATTGCGCTGTCCGTTTTGTGGCAATCCAGACACCCAGGTGAAGGACTCGCGTCCGGCTGAAGACGGCCACGCGATTCGCCGGCGCCGGCAGTGCCCAGCCTGCGGTGCCCGCTTCACAACGTTCGAGCGGGTGCAGCTGCGCGACCTTCAGGTGATTAAGACGGATGGCAAGCGCGAGCGCTTCGATCGCGACAAGCTGATGAAGTCGGTTCTGCTGGCCTCGCAAAAGCGCGAGATTGACCGCGAACGCATGGAGCAGATGGTGTCGGGTCTGGTTCGCCGGCTTGAGTCTGGCGGTGACCCCGAGATCACCTCTGAACTCATCGGTCAATTGGTCATGGATGGGCTCAGAAGTCTGGATACGGTGGCCTACGTCCGCTACGCCTCTGTGTATCGCGACTTCAAGGAAGTCGAGGACTTCTCAGACTTCATCAAAGAGCATGGTCTATCGACCGATGATGAGGATCTGCCGTGAGCGAAGACCGGCCTCAGGTTACGCTGAAGCTCGCCACCAGCCTCGACAGTCGTATCGCGCTTTCGACCGGCGTCTCTCAATGGATAACCGGGGCTCAGTCGCGGGCCGAAGTGCACCGGCTGCGCGCCAATCACGATGTTATGCTGACCGGGATCGGAACGGTTTTGGCGGATGACCCCAAGCTGACCGCGCGTCCTGATGGGGTGGACGCTCCCCACCAACCTCGACGGGCCGTCATGGACAGTCGAGCCCGCACGCCCGCCCATGGCGCTTTCGTGCAGGCCGGCCCCGTCACAGTCTTTCATGTCAACGATCATCCTCCAGCGGACCTGGTCGAAGCCGGAGCGGAGTTAATCCGCATTGCGCCGCAACCGGATGGTCGAGCCTGTTTGACGGCGGCCCTTCTGTGGCTTTACCGGACCGGCGCGCGCACACTCATGATCGAAGCTGGCGGGGCCTTAGCCTCCCGTGCCATCGCTGCGGGCGTCGTGGACCGGATTGAGTGGTTTCGTGCGCCCATCATTCTTGGCGGGGATGGTTTGCCAGCCATTGCAGCGCTAGGCCTTGAGAGTCTCAGCGAGCCGCCCACCTTCAACCGCACGAGCGTGCGCGAATGCGGGCGCGATCTTTGGGAAAGCTGGGAGCGCATCTAATGTTCACCGGTATCGTAACGGCGATTGGGCGTATTGAGCACATTGAGCCGGGCGCGGTTCATCGCTTTTGGGTGTCGAGCCCTTATCCAGCTGAAAGCTTCGAGATTGGGTGTTCGGTCGCCCATGGCGGGGCCTGCCTGACCGTGGTGGAGGTTCGCTCTCACGGGGAGGGGGCGCAGCACCTGGTTGAAATATCGCCGGAGACCCTTGAGCGCACCTCGCTCGGAAGCTGGGTCGAAGGCGCACCGGTGAATCTGGAGCGCGCACTGAAGGTCGGCGATGAACTCGGTGGTCATATTGTCCAGGGCCATGTGGACGGCGTGGGTGAAATAGTCGATCGGATCGATGCCGAAGGCTGGATCACATTCAGGGTCAAAGCTCCGGCGGACCTGTCACCTTTTGTGGCGGAGAAAGGATCCGTGGCCGTTGATGGGGTCTCTCTCACCATCAATGCGGTTGAAGGCGATGTCTTTGATCTGATGATCATTCCCCACACAGCTGATGTCACGACGCTGGGCCAGTTGAAACCCGGTGCGCCCGTCAATCTGGAAGTCGATGTCATGGCGCGCTATGCAGCGCGCCTTATGGCGTCTTCTGCCGCCCCTCATTCACAAGGATAACCGTCGTGAGCGACTACTCCGGCGATAGCCCCCTATCTCCCATAGAAGATATTATTGAAGACGCCCGAAACGGGCGCATGTTTATTCTGGTCGATGCTGAGGATCGCGAAAATGAGGGCGACCTCATTGTTCCCGCCCAATTTGCCACGCCTGATGCTGTGAATTTCATGGCTAAGCATGGTCGCGGCCTGATTTGCCTTTCCATGACGCGGGAGCGGGCCAACCAGCTGAAACTGCCCTTGATGGCGCAGGACAATCGCTCGCGACACTCGACCAATTTCACGGTGTCGATTGAAGCCAAAGACGGCATCTCGACGGGCATCTCGGCCCATGACCGCGCGCTCACGATCGCGACCGCAATCGACCCGCTCAAGGATGACACCGATATCGTGACGCCAGGGCATATCTTCCCCTTGGTGGCGAGAGATGGTGGGGTTCTGGTCCGCGCCGGACATACCGAGGCGGCTGCCGATATTGCCCGCATGGCGGGGTGTACGCCGGCCGGCGTGATCTGCGAGATCATGAATGAAGACGGGACCATGGCCCGCCTTCCGGATCTGATTGCCTTTGCTCAACATCACGGTCTGAAGATCGGGACCATTGCTGATCTCATTGCCTATCGGCGTAAGCATGACCGGTTTGTCGAACGCCGCCTCGATACCCAGGTGGAGACCCGGTGGGGCGGGCCCTTTAAACTGGTTGTTTTCCGGTCTCTTGTGGACGCGGTGGAACATGTGGCCATCGTCAAAGGCGAGGTGGTCTCTGATGAACCGGTGCTAGTTCGCATGCACAAAGTTAGCTTTGCCGATGATGTGTTGGGGGCGATTGGTGGCCGGACGACCCTGGTTGAGCACGGCATCGAGGGCCTGAAGGCTCACGATGGTCCAGGTGTGATGGTCTTCATCCGCGAAACAAATCCAGCGGCGATTTTCGAACGCTTTGGCGCAGCCTCTGCAGACGCGCCTGACGACCGTGAAGCCAGGCGATTGCGGGAATATGGTGTTGGTGCGCAAATCCTTTTGGATCTTGGTGTGCGCAAGATGATCCTGCTTTCGACTGCACCCAGACAGATCGTGGGTCTTGACGGATATGGGTTGGAAGTGGTGGAGCAGCGCGAGATTGAAGGAAGCCTGTCATGACCGACCAAACCCGCGTGCTCATCATTGCCGCCCCGTTCTACGAAGATATCACCGAGCAGCTGGTTGAAGGGGCGACCGCTCATCTAAAGGCGCAGGGCGCGACCTCGGACGTGATCGAGGTGCCAGGGGCCTTTGAAATCCCCGGCGTGATTGCCCTGGCTGAAGCCGGTAAGCAGCCCTACGATGCCTATATCGGCCTGGGCTGTGTCATCCGTGGTGAAACGAGCCACTATGATTATGTCTGCGGTGAGAGCGCCCGCGGTTTGATGGATTTGTCGATGAAGGGCGTATGCCTGGGCTATGGGATTCTCACCGTTGAGAATATTCGCCAGGCCCGCGTTCGCGCTCACATTGACCAAAAGAATAAGGGTAAGGATGCCGCTGAGGCCGCACTCGCCATGCTTGCCTTGAAGCGCAAATTTGGCACCGCATGATGAGCTCGTCGCCGCTCAATACTGCTGATGAGAGCAAAAGCGATCGCCGCGCCCGCTTGCGCCGGTCGGCTCGTTTAAGTGCCGTTCAAGCGCTCTATCAGATGGAGTTAACCGGGCAGGGGGCGACGAAGGTCGTCAAACAATTCCGTGACCACCGGTTTGGATATGATGATGAGCCGGGTGATTATGTTGAAGCGGACGAAGACTTCTTCGAAGACCTTGTGACTGGAATTGTTAGTCGTCAGGACGACGTTGATTCCCAGATCGCCGGTGTCATCAAAGAGGGCTGGAAGCTGTCTCGCCTGGACGCGACCGTGCGCGCTATTCTTCGTGCCGGCGGTTATGAGCTTCTGGCCCGGGAAGACGTTCCGGTTGCGGCGGCCATCAACGAGTATGTCGATGTGGCCAATGCCTTCTTCGAAGGCCCTGAACCTGGTTTTGTCAATGCCACTTTGGACGCCTTGGCGAAAAAGCTGCGTCCGAATGCCGGGTAGCCGGCGATGGTCAGCTGGGTTGGCGAGTTTGACTTTATTCGCGCCCAGCTTGCGCCCTTGAGTGAGGATGCGCAGGGCTCGGCGAACCTCACAGACGACGGTGCCGTTCTTGACCTTGGACCCGGCGAGCGCTTGGCCGTCACGGCCGATACGCTGATTGAATCACGGCACTTCCCCAAGGCCGAAGACCCAGCCCTGGCGGCGCGCAAAGCCCTTCGGGTGAATCTGTCTGACCTGGCGGCCATGGGCGCAACGCCCTTCGCCTACACCACCAGCGTGGTTTGGCCTCACAATGATATCGAAGTCAAAGCAGCCGGTTTCGTGGACGGGCTTCGGCAAGACCAACAAGAGTTCGGCGTTCGCTTGATTGGCGGTGATACCACACGGGCCAACGCGCCCTGGACACTCTCCATCACCGCCTTTGGCCGGCTGCCAGAGGGTCCAAGCCTGCGTCGGAACCGGGCCCAAATGGATGATGTGCTTGTGGTCACCGGCACGATTGGGGATTCCGGGCTCGGACTGGGCCTGGTGATGGAGGAGTGGGTCTGTGGCGATGAAGATCACGCCGCCTTCCTGCTTGATCGATACCGGCTCCCGCAGCCGCGCATTGGTGTCGGCCAAGCGGCCCGGGGTCTCGCCAATGCCGCGATCGATGTCAGCGATGGCCTGCTCTCTGAAGCGCGCCATCTGGCCGTCGAGAGTGGTCTTCAGGCGGTGGTCGATCTAGACCGGGTGCTGCTGTCTCCCGCAGCGACAGCCTGGCTGAAGCACCGACAGGATCGCTCTGACGGGCTCCTGGAGCTGGTCACGTCTGGAGACGATTATGAGCTTTTGATGGCTGTCCCGCAGATCGCGCTTCCAGCGCTTCGAGACCGGTGCTTGGACTTAGGCGTTCAGGTGAGTGTCATTGGCCATCTGTGCCGGCCAGACGGCCGTGAGCCCCTTGAGGTCAGAGCCGGCTCCCAGAGCCTTAAGCCGGCGCGCCTGGGATTCACTCAATTTTGACCTCCGCCTGTTAAACAGGCTCTTATGAAGCAGACGATCACACTTTTCAGCATCCTGGGCGCTCTTCTTCTTGCCGAGCCCGCCCTGGCCTCTGCGCCTCCCCCGGCAGACGACAGTGGGGGTGTCATTGAGCTGTATAATGTGCACGAAGAGCGTGCCGATCGTATTGCCGAGACCTTTTCCGAAGAGGATCCGACCTGCCCCAATTACGAGCTGGGGCGGCAGATTGTGATCCCGGTCACCCATGATGAGTTTTTGGTGGGCTACGCGTTTATCACCCCGCGCTTTTGTTTCTCGCGGGGCGTGAACCGGTTCCAAGTGGTCAATCGCATGCATTTTATTTTTGATGGCATGGTCCGGGCGGCCCACCGCACACCTTTTGTGCGCATCGACAACGAGACCGTCGACCAAAGCGCGACCAATGAGGCTCTGCTTGCGGCCGCAAGATCGGTCGTGGGTGACGGCCGTCTGGAACGCATCGATCTGCTGGGATCAGACGTTCGCTATATGCGGTAGACCGTCGCATCGGCGAGAATGCCGGGCCTTGAAATCTCGACGATATTGCGCGCCTGACCTGGCTTGGGCATAGTCCGTTCACCGGGGAGGGCTTTGCTGCATCGAATCAATCATAACTCCTCATGGATGCAGCCTTGGCCTCAATCATAAAAACACTTGAATGAGGACATTCAAAAATGGCCATGGAAGAGCTTTGGCTCTGGCTCGCAATCGCTGCGGGCTTGCTATCTATCGTCTATGGAGCGGTGCAAATTCGCTCCATCCTCGCCGCCAGTCCTGGCAATGATCGTATGCAGGAAATCGCCAAGGCGATTCAGGAAGGCGCGGATGCCTATCTGAAGCGCCAATACACCACGATCGCCATCGTGGGCGTGGTGATCCTGATCGTCGTGGGCGTCCTGTTGGGCCCCATCGTCGCTGTCGGCTTCCTGATCGGCGCGGCGCTGTCTGGCGCGGCGGGGTTCATTGGCATGCTGGTATCGGTTCGCGCCAATGTGCGCACCACTGAAGCGGCCAAGGAGTCGCTGCAGGCCGGGCTCTCCATGGCGTTCCGCGCCGGTGCGGTAACCGGCATGCTCGTGGCAGGCTTGGCTCTACTGTCCATCGCCATTTATTACGGCGCGCTGACCGGCTTTTCGGCGCTCGGTGATGAAGGTGTCAGCCGGACCGTCATTGATGGGTTGGTGGCGCTCGGCTTTGGTGCGTCACTGATCTCGATCTTCGCCCGCCTTGGCGGCGGCATCTTCACCAAGGGTGCGGACGTCGGCGGCGACATGGTCGGCAAGGTCGAAGCGGGCATCCCTGAAGATGATCCCCGCAACGCCGCCACCATCGCCGACAATGTCGGTGACAATGTGGGTGACTGCGCCGGCATGGCGGCCGACCTGTTCGAGACCTATGCGGTGACCGTCGTGGCCACCATGGTGCTGGCCTCGATCTTCTTCCGCGATGCGGGAGGCGATGGGATCGCCCTAGGCTCCATGATGATCTACCCGCTCGCCATTGGTGCGGTATGTATCCTCGCCTCTATCGTGGGGGCCTTCTTTGTCCGCCTGGGCAAGGGCAGCACGAATGTGATGGGTGCCCTGTACAAGGGCTTTATCGCCTCTGCCGTGCTTTCGCTGGGCGGGTTGGCGATTGCGACCTATTTCGTGCTCGGATTTGACGGGACCGCGACCACCGCGTCGGGTGTCACCGTTTCGGGCATGGATCTCTTCCTGTGTGGCGCAATCGGCCTGGTCGTGACTGGCCTGATCGTGTGGATCACCGAATACTATACGGGCGTCGATTACGGTCCGGTGAAGTCGGTGGCCAAGGCCTCTGAGTCGGGCCACGGCACCAATGTGATCCAGGGCTTGGCTGTGTCCATGGAAGCCACTGCGCTTCCAGCCCTTGTGATCATCGTGGCGATCATCACCACCTACTCGCTGGCGGGTCTGTTCGGCATTGCGATTGCGGTGACCACCATGCTGGCCCTGGCCGGTATGGTTGTGGCGCTCGATGCCTTTGGTCCGGTGACGGACAATGCCGGTGGCATTGCCGAAATGGCCGAGCTGGAAGGTTCGGTCCGCGACACCACCGATGCTCTGGATGCCGTGGGCAACACCACCAAGGCGGTGACCAAGGGCTATGCCATCGGGTCGGCTGGCCTGGGCGCTCTGGTTCTGTTCGCGGCCTATACCGAGGACCTGAACTATTTCGCGTCCAATCCGGAGACCTATCGCTTCTTCGCGGGCATCAATGTCGACTTCTCGCTGTCCAACCCCTACGTGGTGGTCGGCCTGTTGTTTGGCGGTCTGCTGCCCTTCCTGTTTGCAGGCATGTCCATGACTGCTGTGGGCCGTGCGGCTCAGGCCGTCGTGGAAGAGGTGCGCCGGCAGTTCAAAGAGAAGCCGGGCATCATGACCTATGACGAAAAGCCAGACTATGGCCGCGCCGTGGACATTCTGACCTCGGCGGCCATTCGGGAAATGATTATCCCGTCCATGCTGCCGGTCCTGGCTCCGGTTGTGCTGTTTGCGGTGATCTACTTCCTGCCGGTCGCAGGCCTGAATGAGGCCTTGGCGGCAGTGGGTGCGATGCTGCTGGGTGTGATCGTCACCGGGTTGTTCGTGGCCATCTCCATGACCGCTGGCGGCGGGGCGTGGGATAACGCCAAGAAATACATCGAAGACGGCAATCATGGCGGTAAGGGCTCTGAGGCCCATAAAGCCGCAGTGACCGGCGATACCGTCGGTGATCCTTATAAGGACACCGCAGGTCCCGCTGTGAACCCCATGATCAAGATCACCAATATCGTGGCACTACTGATGCTGGCGGTGCTGGCTGGGTTCTAGACCCTGATCTGATCCCTAAAGAGAAAGCCCCGGTCTCGTGACCGGGGCTTTTTTCTTGGTTTGGGCTTTGGCCTGGCTTTCAGCCTCGCACGCCTAGCCCTCAGGCCGGGGACCCCCGGCACCGCCGGGCAGGTTCTGCTCGCCGCCGAATTGTTCAGACGGCAGGCGGCCGACATTGCCCAGCAGCTGCTCGATAAAGGACAATTCGCGGCCCCGGGTGGGTGTCTCGCGTTCGACCAAAGCCACAACACGACCATCTTCCAGGCCATACTCATCCACAGCCAGCACCGAACCATCTTCGCCAAAGCGGATCGCCATCACGCGGCGGTCGCGGGTGTCGGGGCGCAGATAGGCCAGATATTCGCGGGTCGATGAGATATAATACCAGGTGTCGTCATCAAACATGCCGCGCGTGGATGGATTGCCCAGCGTCGAAAGCACGCTAGAGCGGGTGTCTTCACCCGGCGTGATGGTTGGAATCTCGCCATCGGGATAGCGGAAGCCGTGGCTGCGCAGGGTCGGGTTACAGGCTGAAACAGCCATGGCACCGACAAGAACAGAGGCGATGAGTGCGGAACGACGAAGGCCCATGGAGCTTCCCTGGCAGTAGCGTGTGCAGTTTGCCGCGCTTGCGCACGGGCGATGCGTTGACGTAACGCTTTGTGACCATAGCTTCAAGCGCGACGCAAAGGGAGACGCAAACGCATGTTCGGCAGACTGTTTCGCACAGACCCGATGAAAAAGCCGGCCCATAAAGCCTATGAGGCGATCTTGGCCGCGTCTCGCGAGCCGTTCTTATACGCTGAAATTGGTGCGCCTGACACGGTGGATGGCCGCTTTGACCTGTTGGTGATTCACACCGCACTTTTCTTCCGGCACATAAGATCGGCCGGCGAGGCGGGTCTTCATATGAACCAGCTGGTTTTCGATCGCATGTTTGACGACATGGATGCGGCCTTGCGCGAAATGGGGACCGGGGATCCCAGCGTTGGAAAGAAGATCAAGCAGATGGGCCAGGCCTTTTACGGTCGCTCTAAGGCGTATGAAGCGGCCTTGAATGACAAGGACGTAGCCGCCCTTGCTGAAGTCCTGCAACGCAATCTCTTTGCGTCGGATGGGGCCGTAAGCGATGAGCAGCCGCGCCAGGATGTCGATGCCACCCATCAGCAGGCTGTCAGTCACAAGCTGGCCGTCTATATGCTGGCCGCAGATGATCACATGGCCAAACAGGACAGGACGGCGATTTTGGAAGGCCAGTTGCCGACTTATCCAGAAGAGTTCTGAGGCGGTTAGCGCCTCACCAGCTTGCATATGAACAGCTGATCGCTAAGGTGCGCCACGCTCGACGCTGAGGGTGTCGAGGAGCCTTTGCGAGACTGCCAATATGACTGCTCCGCTGGTGCTTTCCGTCGATGCCATGGGGGGTGATGATGCGCCCCGCGTTGTGATCGAAGGGGCAGCACACTTCCTCAAAGGCCGCAAACGCGCCGTCAAATTCCTGTTTCATGGTGACGAAAAGCAGCTAA
>JANQMI010000098.1 GCA_028280165.1 Oceanicaulis sp.
GGTCGTAGCCCGGCGGCAGGTCTTCCACATCATACTCGATCAGGCGCGTGCGATAGCTCGAAAGGTCAGGCAAGAGCGCTGGGCCAAGCGCGCCGGCGCGGGCCCGGGCCTCGCCTCCAGCGCCTTCAAGGCTCAGTTCGCGGTCTCCCAGATTGGGATGCCGGCGCAGGATGGCAAAGCTTTCACCCACCGGTCGGCCGATCGCCCATTGGCCATCGGCCATGGCTATCCCGAAAGACAAGCTGGCGCGGCTGCGTTGTTCAGCCAAGTCGGCGTCATCGCCGGAATAATTCAGTTCGTGGCTGATATCGGCTTCGAACCGGTTGCCGACATAGGCCGCTTCACCGGTCAGCGCTGAGGCTCCCGGTCGGGTCTCGTACGCGGTGGTCCAGCCAAAGGAGCCGGGCCGTGGCCTTGCGGGCTGGATCGCTTCAATGATGGTCGAGCGGGTCAGGCTGTCATAGCGGGCCCGGGCAAATCGGCCGCGACCCAGGCGCGCCGACAGGGAGAAAAAGGCCCCCAGTCGGGTGTCGTCTTCATCAAAAGCCTGGTCTGCGGTCAGACTGAACAGGGCCGTGACGGGTCCGAGCGGCCGCGAAAGGGTGGTGTTCACGCCCCAGCTGTCCGCGCGGCCTTCGCGGCCAAACTCATATCGGCCTCCGGCTGAGGCGTAGACGCGGAATGGAAGTGGGGCGGACACGCGCGCGGATGTGGATCCGGCGATTTCGTTAAGCCCATTGGGCTCGCCTAGGCGGCTGAAGCCACGCCCGACATAGTCGCCTGCGATATCAAAGCGAAGCTCTTCTAAACCGACGACGTCTTCAAACCGGATCTCATAGGCCGCCTCCATTGCGCCATCCCAACCGCCCGCTTCGGAGTTAGACGCTGCTACATGGGCTTCGACCGCGCCGCCGAGACCGGCGAAAACGAAACCGCCGCCGAGCTGATGGATGTTGCCATCACTTTGGCCGTCGAGGGCTCCGGTCAGGCGGCTGGTCAGACCAAAGCGATGCTGGAAGCTGGCATTGAGGCGCGAGAAGTCATACTCGGTGGCTCCCGTGGACCGTTCAAAGGGAAAACCCACGGCATAGCTAAATTCTGACAGGCGGGGGGCCAGTAAGGCTTTATCGGAGAAGGCGGTGAAGCTCAGGCGCTCGCTGCGCCCAGAATCGTCCTCGATGACAATGTCGATCTCATTGGCACCATCGAAGAAGGCAAAGTCGCGCACATCATAACGCCCGGCGCGCAAGCGCAGCGTGCGCAGCAGCGCCCCGTTGAGAAAGACCTGCACCAGGCTGGTCTGTTCTAGAGTGAAGACATAGCGACCACCGGGCTGCACAAGCCGGGAAGGCGCTAGATCGTCATATTCGCGCGAGAGGGACAGTCCGAGCAGGGGCACGCCACCTTGGAACGGTGCGGGCAGATAGCGGATATCGCCCAGCTCAGCGCGGTATAGGGCGTCCTGATTGTCGGCGATCAAAAAGAGATCGCCACGCCGCCATTCCTGATTGGCAGCTCCTTCCAGCCAGAAACCTGATCCCACAAGTGCTGGGCCGCTTGATCCAAACAGGCGGGCCGCCCCATTCAGATCCAGGCGAGTCGGTGCCCGCCCAGCAAGGCCAAACTCGCTGTCATGGACATAAGCGCCGGACACGCGCGCATTCAAAAATGCAGAGCGTTGCGCCGGAATTGCGGGGGCGCGGGCTTCCACATCATTACGGCGTAGGGAAATGCTCAAGGCGCGAAGCTGATCGGTAGGCACGACAACGGTGACCGCGGCGCTACGATTGTCAAAACGAACTGGCAGACCGGTGAGGGCTGCGACATCGTCGATCAACACATAGTCCTGGCGTTCAGGCAGGGCCTGTGCCGGATCGAGACCGGCGTCGTCGAGCAGACTGCCCACCACGGAGCTATCTTCTGCGCGTGGTCCAATTCGAGACAAGGCGTTTGACAGCCGTCCGCCTTCGCCGCGCCGGCGCGCTATCTCGGCGTCCAGACCCGATAAGGCGTTATCCGACAGGGCTTCGGCTAACGCGCGGCGCAAGGTGACGAGAGAAACCTCCAGCGCCCGGGCATCGCTCATATCGACCGGCACTGCCCCAGCATCTGTCCCGTTGATAGTTATGGGTAATTCTATAAGCAGGCGAGGGCGATCACCTGTCTCATCCTGGGCCAGAACCGGCGCGCACAGAAGCGCTCCGGCCAAGGCCAGAAGCGCCACGATATGTAGCTGGATTGGGGTGGGACCCGTCCCGAGGTCGCGCAGGCGCTCCATCGCCCCCCTCTGACGATAAGTGTGCCGCGCCGACACTATCAGGACGAGCCCCGAACCATCAAATGCAAAGCGCGTGCAACTCTGTCGCTCAGCCCGCATTCGATGGTCCACCCAGGCCCTCGCCCCTGTCAGCGCAGCACCGGGTTTAGCTTTGGGTCGGCAAGGACGCGGCCAGCGCGCCGGCTGGGAAGCCTTCGGGCAGCACGATGCGAACTTCGCGCACGGCCCCGGCAGCCATCAGCGTGTTGCCCATGGCTTCAGCCAAGGCCTCGCCAGAATCCCCGTGTGAGACCTCGCCACTGGAAATCACCAGACCGCGGTCGCCCAGATAGATGTGCCGATTGCCCGTATTCTCTACCCGCACGATGGCCACACCATCGTCTTGACGGGCCGAGGCGATATTCAGCTCGGCGCTTGCTCCCTGAGGCGCGACGTGAACGGCTGCCCCGAAATTGAACAGGAATTGTACACCGGAGCCTTCCTGCTGATCTGGAGTGAAATCCACCGGCAGCTGCTCGACCATGACGATAAAGTCTCGGCTCTGCTCAACGGCTCCACCCACCCATTCCACGCGAACCACCTGGGTTTCGCCCGGCGGCACGATGGCTTGGGGCGGGAAGATCAGAAGAGGCGCTGCGGCCGGAGAGGTGGTGCGTTCACCCTCTTCAGAGATGGTCCAGTCCAGCGCATAGGCTTCAAAGGTCAGAGGACGGTCGGTGGTGTTTTCCACTCGGATCTGCCCGGCTCGATCGCGCCCGGTGTCCGTCAGCTCCAGCAAGAGCGGTGTGACGCGGTAGGCTTCGGCGACAGCGGCAGTCAGGCCGAGGCCCACCAGTGCGATGGCGATGAATTTCAGTGGATTGAACATAGCTCTTGGCCCCCACAGCCCAGCAAAATTGTGGTCCCTGATCAAAGTGTAGCGCGAATGGGCCGGAATGCCTTCAGGGAGGAGGTGGGCATTCCGGCCCGGGTCGCGGCCGTCGCTTTACGGGAGGATCGAGACGGTCACGGTATCGCGGTAGTCGTCAGCTGGCGGGTTATACGGGTTAAGGTTCGTCGAGATCGCAAAGGAGCGCGACTGGGTCCCGTTGACCGGCCAGTTGTTGGCCAGGAGCGGAAGCGCCTGGGCACTGCCACCGGCCCCATTAACCTGACCCAAATAGGGGATCTCAAAGCCGGTATTGTCGCCGCGCAGTTTCGATCCGTTGGCGGAGGCAAATTCGATGGTCCGGGTCCCGCCCTGGCCATTACAGACAAGGCTCACCGAAGCTGTGGTCAGGGCTGAAACGGGCTGGGACAGGTCGATACCCGTACACCGGTCCGGGGCACCGCAATAATGCTCTACCGAGCACGTCAGCGGCACAGTGCCATTGAGTTCAAATGAGGTGGATTGTTGTGCCTGTGCCATGCCGGCGAAACCGGTCAATGCGATGGCCGCGGATGCGATCTGGATTAAGGTTTTCATGGTGTCAGCCCCTGTAGGTTTTCAGCCCTGCGGCCCCGGCCTTTCCGGTTCCGCCATGGTTGACACTTTGCAAATCGTTAAAGGCGCGAATTGCTCCTGATTAAGGATTTATCGCCCTAAAAAGGGCCGACACGCCCCAATCAGACTTGAATGGGACACAAACCGGTCACCCCTGTTCAGATCGCGTTCAGCTTCATGGCGCAGATGGGGCGAAGCGGCGCGTTCGGCGCTTCGACTGTGGCCCAGTTTTAACTCGCAGGCGGTGATGGGCCATGGCAAGCTCAGCCTGCCTGCAGCTGCCCCCGTTGACGTATGTTCATGACCTCGAAGAGCGCCATTGTCGCTATCACGCTTCTGGGCTGTCTTTCCGTCCCATCGCACGCCTCAGTGGACGGGATCGGATGGCGGTCATTGGACTCGGCCCAAATCGCGCCGGAGCTCGTGGGTGTCTGGCAAAGCGAAGCCACCGGACATCTCATCGCATTCACCGATACCGGTTACGCCGTCTTCCATAAAGTCGGTGAGCTCTGCCTGGCCGATACTGGACAGCTCCCCGCACTTCAGCTCTTTCAGGTTTTGCCCGGTCAAACTCGGGCCGAGCTGTTCTTTTATGACTACCGCTTGCATCCCGACTTGCTCCAGAACCCGCTGAGTGTGGTTCGGGTCGACGCGCTTCCCCCACACTGCATGACGGCAGATGCCACAGCTGAACACACGCTTGCTGAGACGTTTGATGCTGTGTGGAAATTGTTTGACCGGCACTACGCCTTTTTCGAGGAGCGCACCGTGGACTGGTCTCAAGCCCGGCAGGTTTACCAGCCCAGGGCTGAGCAGGCTGAGAGTGCGGATGCGTTGTTTGACATCCTCGTAGAGATGCTTCGACCGCTCAATGATGGCCACGTCAATCTGAGTTGGGGCGAGCGTTCCTTCAATGCGGGTCGTCCACGGCTGCGGCAGCAGCTCACTGAGGCCTGGCGCGATGCAGACACCGAGCTTTCAGAAGGCGCATTTGTTGGCCAATGGAGCCGTCAGGTTCGCCAATCGATCGGACGCGTGCTCGATGAGGGTAGCCACAGGATCGGCGCGGATGGTGCGGTCGAATGGGGATTGATCAATCAACGCGTCGGCTATCTAAGGGTCAATCGGTTTGCGCGTTTTGATGCACATGCACCCAATCGTGCTGCCGAGCTGGAAACGCTCCGGCAAACCCTCGTTGAGGCCAGCCTTGACCTGTCCAGCGCCGAGCGCCTGATTGTTGATGTCGCACACAATGGCGGCGGGCATGATGCGGCGGCCATGACGGTGGTGGAGTATTTCCTTGATCAACCCCGTGAGGTTTTGATCTACGCGGTTCCAGGCACCGAGGCCCGTCATGTGCGCCTCGCGCCGTCCGGCCAAGGTGAAACCCGTGACATCACTCTACTGACCAGCGAGGTGACGGCGAGCGCTGCGGAGGCCTTCGTCTTGATGATGCGCGCGCTGCCCCATGTTACCCATGCGGGTGAGCGGACACGGGGTGGGATTTCCTCGCTGCTGCCTAAACCGCTGCCCTTGGGCTTTCAGGTGACGGTGTCCTACCAGCCGGTTCTGGACGCTGAAGGGCGGCTGTTTGAAGGCTCTGGAATTCCGCCGGAGCAAACCCTCATCCTCTTCCCCGAGGGAGAGCTCTTTGATGGCTATGCGGCCGGTCTGGAACAGCTGGCGCAATGAGTGCGCAACCGGCTCGAACCGATCAGGTTCTATACGGCGTCATTTCAATCAGTTCCAGCGTATAGGCGGTATCGCCGAGCTCGTTGTCATGGCGCTGGGTGCGCATGATGCCTTCCACATAGACCGGGTCCCAGAGGCCCTGTACCTGGATGGGTTCAGCCGTGGTGACAAAGACAAGCTGATTGGGCGGCGGAGGCGGTACGTGAATGCAGGCTCCCACATAGGGCACGAGAAGAAAGCGGCTGATTTCGTGGCTGCCGGTGAAATCAAACGGCAGAACATAGCCTCCAATCCGCACGTGCTCACCATCCAGCGCCTCGACCACTTCGAAGGTCTGGATTTGAGGCATTTGTTCGGTGCCGAAATGGTTGAACCCACCCAGCTGCAGCGCCTGCAACTGCATCAGTTGATTGATGCGTTCGGCTTCGCCTTCAGGCAGAAGATCGGCCCACGCCAGGTCCAGGAAAGCGGGCGTTGAACTGGCGTTCCGATCCTGAGCCAGCGCTGGAGCGACTGGCAGTGCGATAAGGGCAAAAGCAGAAAGAAGGGCGCGCAACATCATGGGCTTTAAATGAGCCCCTCGCTGGAACGGATCAAGGTTTTGATGCCGTGCTAGTCGATCACAAGCGCGCGACGATCTCGCGTAAGCTCGCCCGCATCGGCCCGTGAGCCATCGAAGAATTGGACGTTGAGTGTCGTCAGAGACGGCAGCACATCGAACAACCCTGTGGCGTCGACCCGGTCGAACGCGCTGGGCACCTCACAGGTAAAGCGCCAGCGCACAAGCATGTCGGAATGGCTGTGCTCCTCGCCATGGGCGTGGTCTTCATGATTGTGGTCATGGTCATCGTGCCCATGGTCATCGTGCCCATGGTCATCGTGGCTGTGCTCATCATCATGATGATCATGCCCGTGATCGTCGTGACCATGGTCGTGGTGGTCTCCGTGGTCATGCTCGTCGTGGTCATGCCCATGATCGTGATCACCATGGTCGTGGTCATGCCCATGGTCGTGTTCGTCTCCGATGACCGGCCCCCCGAAGATTTCTGTGTCGATCCAGGTGCAGCCAGCTGCAGGGGCAAATATGAACTGATCGCCAGCCAGGAGACCTGCGTGGGCAGCGTCCACTCGCGCAGTCTCTTCTTCGTTACGCGGCGCGCGCTCGAACCCGTAGACATTATAGGCCGGGCCACTCATCTCGATGGCCAGCTCACCGCTTGTTGGATCCATGGCCAGGGCCAGTTCGCCAATCCCATGAACATGGGCACCAAGCTGGGTCATCTCCTCCTGCGCCAGCGCGGCAGGGGCGGCAGTTAGCATCAGGCTAGCCATCAGGATGCGGGACATGGGTTAAGTCTCCTCAAGCTCAGTCGTGATCTGGATCTTGCCCGTTTTCGTGCTCGCGGTCATCGGGCTCTCGGTTGTCATCGTCCTGGACCAGGTCCGGATTCGTTGCTCTCAGACTTGGCAGGCGATCAGGTGTTCTGGGGTCTGGCCTCTGGTCATCATGATCATTGGTATGGTCACTGTGAATTGGGGCATGATCATGGTCGTGATGTCCATGCCCGAAATGCCCATGACTATGGCCGTGCCCGTGCCCATGGCTGTGTCCAAGCGCCATCACGGCTGCAACGCCAGCTCCGGCAAAAACCGCGATACCGCCGCGTAGCGGACCTGCATGCCCAGCCTCATGGAGCAGGTGTGCAGCCCCGACATGCAAAAGAAGACCCGCCACAACTGCAAACAGGATGCCCAACGTTTGAGCGTCCAGCAGGCCGGCATACGGGGCTGAAATGGCCGCAGCAGTAAATGTTGTCCCGCCAGCGGCGAGGAAGGCGAATATCGTGGCTTTGAGATTGCTCAAGCCTGCGCGCTGCAACAACACAAAGCAGATCAGCGTTTCTGGAAATTCGTGGATGATTAGGCCTGTGGCTGCGATCACGGCAGTGTTTGCATCCACCGCGAAGGTGACCGAGTAGATCAGGCCATCCAGCGCAGAGTGCAGAGCAATCGCAATCACCGGGGCCAGCGCGGCCGCAGAGCTGGCGGGCTGCGGCCTATCATGCGTGTGTGCGCCCGCGCCCAGAATATTGTGC
Source organism: Oceanicaulis sp. (assembly GCA_028280165.1). GTDB lineage: Bacteria > Pseudomonadota > Alphaproteobacteria > Caulobacterales > Maricaulaceae > Oceanicaulis. Next base: position 7,550 of record JANQMI010000098.1, read on the forward strand.
ACCAGAAAACCAAACCCGAAGCCCAAGAGTACGAGCCAGGGTGCTCCTGGAGCCATCGTCAATGCTTCTGGGATCAGATGTGTGACCGCAATGGTGATCACCAGGCCACCGGCAAACGCCGCGGCGAGCGGCCCATTGCGCCGGGTAAACTCAGCCGCCCATTGAACCAGAACGAGAGCGAGCACGGCCACACCGGCGGCGATCATCCCGAATATAATGGCGGACAGGGTGGGGCTCACGCAAAAGAGCCTTTCAAGGCAGGTGTTATACTATAACGCATGTCTTACGCGAGCCGCGTGGCGCGGGCAAGGCGGAGCGACCCAGAGGCTTTATGCGAGCATCTTGAATCTGTCATCCCCCGGTGTGTCCGGATGGCCCTTCCAGGGACGAAAGTGGAATAGTGGAGGTGGCGTCTTCAAGCCCGCTTTACATCCACATCTGGAAGGCTTTCAGCAGGAATCACATGGCGGAACTGGCTTCTGCGACGCTGCCAGTCGTTCAGGATTGCTGCGGCGTGAAGCGACCCGGTGGCCTGATGGTGGGCTTCAATCAAAGCCCGGCAGCGTTCGTCAGCATCCTCGCTCAAACGCTCAAGAATGACCGCGTCCGTGTTCAATCTTCCTGCTAGGTGATTGTGTTCGTCAAAGACAAAGGCCTCACCGCCCGTCATTCCAGCTGCAAAGTTATCGCCAACCTCGCCCAAAATTACCGCAACACCGCCGGTCATGTATTCACACCCGTTAGACCCGCAGCCTTCGATGACTGTGGTGGCTCCAGAATTGCGTACGGCAAAGCGCTGGCCGGCCGCCCCAGCTGCGAACAGAGTCCCAGACGTTGCGCCATACAGCACGGTGTTGCCAATAATGATATCGCCAGGTCGATGTTCTTGGCTGCCGCCAAAGGGGCGAATGGCAATGCGTGCGCCCGACAGGCCTTTGCCGACATAGTCATTGGCGTCGCCTTCAAGTTCAATGCTGAGCCCTTTGGCCGCGAAAGCGCCCAGGCTCTGACCTGCCGAGCCGCGCAGGCGCAGCGTGAGCTGAGCATCCTCCAGGCCGTCACGTCCGTATGTGCGGATGATCTCAGAGCTGGTGCGCGTCCCGACAGCGCGATCAGTATTTTGCACATCATAGACGAGCTGCATCTTCTCACCGCGCGAGAAGACCGGTTCCGCGTCCTTGATGATTTGCTCATCGAGGCTTTTGGCCACCGCATTGCGCTGGGTGCGCGTTGACCTCATGGGCGTCAGCGACGGGTTCACCCGCACCAGTAGCGGGTTGAGGTCCAGATCATCCAAATGGGGCGCGCCGCGGCTGACTTGATGGAGAAGGTCGGATCTCCCGATGATGTCCTCCAGGCTTGATGCGCCAAGGGAGGCCAGGATCTCGCGCGTATCGCGGGCGATGAACGTCATCAGATTGACCACATGATTTGCCAGACCTGCAAAGCGCGCGCGCAGGGCTTCATCCTGCGTACACACGCCTACGGGGCAGGTGTTGGAATGACACTGGCGCACCATCAGACACCCCAGCGCGATCAGGCTGGTGGTGCCGATGCCAAACTCCTCGGCCCCCAGCATGGCCGCAATGACGATATCGCGCCCGGTACGGATGCCGCCGTCGGCGCGTAGCGTGACCCGTTCCCGCAGCCCGTTAAGGGACAGCACTTGATGGGCTTCTGCCAAACCCAACTCCAGCGGGGCACCGGCAAACTTGATCGAGGTTTGTGGGCTCGCCCCGGTGCCGCCGACATTCCCGGAGATCAGAATAATGTCGGCGTGAGCCTTGGCCACACCGGCTGCAACTGCACCGACACCGGCGGCTGCGACCAGCTTTACACAAACCCGCGCCGTCGGGTTGATCTGCTTTAAGTCATAGATGAGCTGGGCCAGGTCCTCGATCGAGTAAATGTCATGGTGCGGCGGCGGGCTGATCAATGTCGTGCCCGGTGTGGCATGGCGCATCCGGGCAATAAATTCAGTGACTTTGAAGCCTGGCAGCTGGCCGCCTTCACCGGGCTTGGCCCCCTGCGCGACCTTGATTTCAATCTCGCGGCACTGGTTGAGATATTCAGCCGTCACGCCAAAGCGGCCGGAGGCGACCTGCTTGACTGCAGAGTTCATATTGTCGCCATTGGGCAGCCGCGCATAGCGCGCCCGATCTTCGCCGCCTTCGCCGGACACCGACTTTGCGCCAATGCGGTTCATCGCAACATTCAGCGCGCCGTGAGCTTCGGGCGATAGAGCCCCCAGGCTCATGCCGGGCGTTACAAAGCGTCGCCGGATTTCGTTGACGCTTTCGGTTTCAGCGATATCCAGGGCTTTGCCCAGAGGGCGGGGTGCGAGCAGATCGCGTAGCTGGATGGGTGCCTCATCCCGGGTGTGCAGACGCAGGTAATCGCGGAAGGACTCATAGTCTTCTTCCCGAACCGCCTTTTGCAGGGCAGAGATCGATTGAGCTTCCAGCGCATGGGCTTCTCCAGAACTGCGCTGTCGGTAAAACCCGCCGATCGGCAAGCGCACTGCATCGTCATGGGACCAGGCCCAGCGGTGCAGCTCGATAAGCTTTTGTTCGAGACCGGCCAAACCAATGCCGGAAATCCGGCTGGTGACTCCGCCGAGATACTCGCTCGCCACGGCGCGTGACAGGCCTAAAACTTCAAAGTTGCAGCCGCCGCGATAGGAGCTGACCACGGAGATGCCCATCTTTGACATGATTTTAAGAAGACCGGCATCAAAGGCCGTCTTCATATTCCGGGCGCGGGTTTCAGGATCGAGGCGATCCAGCTGACGTGCTTTACGGACAGCCACAGTGTCAAAGGCGAGATAAGGGTTCACCGTCGTCGCACCAAGGCCAATGAGTACCGCCAAGCCATGGGCGTCAGTAATCTCCGAAGCCCGAACATTCAGTGAGCAATAGGTCCGCAGCCCCTCCCGCGTCAGATGGGTGTGCACTGCGCCCACAGCCAAGGCCATCGGCACGGGGCAGTGCGCGGCGTCCTGATCCTCATCGGTAAGTACAATATGCTCGGCACCGCCGCGCACGGCGTTCTCTGCATCGGTGCGAATTCGGTCCAGGGCGCGTTTTAGCCCTCCGCCATCGCCTGCAGCTTTTTCGGACGGAAAAACGGTGTCGATGCGGGCCACGGCTCCCAGCCGCTCAATCAAGCGTTCGGCCATACCATTGGTCAGGACCGGAGACTCCAGCACAAAGACATCGGTCTGAGTTTCGTCTTCGGCCAGGATATTCCCCAGATTCTTAAATCGGGTCTTCAGGCTCATGACCCGGCCTTCGCGCAGCGGATCAATTGGGGGGTTGGTGACCTGCGAAAAATTCTGGCGGAAGTAATGGCTGATCGGTCTGTAGCGGTTCGACAGCACAGCCAGCGGACTGTCATCGCCCATGGAGCCCACCGCTTCTTTGCCGGTTTCGGCCATGGGCGACAGGATCAGCTCGATCTCCTCCAGTGTCAGTCCAGCGGCGGCCTGGCGGCGCTGGCGGGTTTCTTGGTTGCTAAAGTGTGGTGGCTCAGGACCTTCGATGATCTCAGCATCCACATCCTTGATATTGGAAAGCCAGGCTTCATAAGGATGCTTGGCGCTCAGCCGGTCCAAGACTTCGTCTTCCCGCAGCAGGCTGCCAGCTTCCAGATCCACCGCGATCATCCGCCCAGGGGTCACTGAGCCGCGCTCAATCACCTCTTCAGGCGGGAGCTCAGCCATACCCGTTTCGGATCCGACGGCTAGAAGGCCGTCACCGGACAAGCTCCAACGCAAGGGGCGCAATCCATTGCGATCAAGCCCGGCAATCGCAAAGCGTCCGTCGCAGGCAACCATGGCGGCTGGACCATCCCACGGTTCCATCACCGAGTTGCAATACTCATAAAAGCCTCGCCAGGCCCCCGGAATTTGGCCGGTGCGTTTTGACCACGCCTCCGGGATCAACAAGGCCTTGGCCATGGGCGCAGACCGGCCGGAGCGCACCAGCACTTCAAAGACTTGATCGAGTGCGGCGGAGTCCGAAGACCCAGGCGAGATCACCGGCTTAACCACGTCCTTGTCTTCAGCAAAGGCTTTCGAGGCCATGAGGATTTCATGGCTACGCATCCAATTGCGATTGCCCTTCAGTGTGTTGATCTCGCCATTATGGGCAAGCATGCGGAAGGGCTGAGCGAGCCGCCATTCGGGGAAGGTGTTGGTCGAGTAGCGCTGGTGGAACATCGCGAACGTCGATGTGAAGCGCGGGTCTGTCAGGTCGGGATAGAACTGGTCGATGGCTCCAGCCAGGAACAAGCCCTTATAGATCACATCGCGCGCCGAGAGTGAGCAGATATAGAAACCTGGAAGGGCTTCTGTTCGGGCTTTTGCTTCAATCCGGCGGCGCACCAGATACAGCTCACGCTCAAGTGTTTCCGGGTCGCGCTTCAACGGGTCGGCAAAAAGAATTTGCTCGATTTCCGGTCGCGTGGACTGTGCTTTTTCGCCAAGGCAAGAAGGGTCAATCGGCACCTGTCGCCAGCCATACAGCTCCAGTCGGGCGCGGATGATTTCGGTCTCCACCAGAGTGCGGGCACGCTCCTGCGCGGCAAAGTCAGTACGCGGAAGGAAGATCATCCCGACGCCAATGGCCGCTTCGCCCGGCGCGTGACCGGTGCGCTTGACCGCGTCTTTGAAGAAGTCCTGCGCGATACCCAATCGGATGCCCGCACCATCGCCAGTTTTACCATCCGCATCGACAGCACCACGGTGCCAGACGGCCTTTAGCGCCTTGATCGCGGTCTCAACCGTGGCCCGGCGCGCTCGTCCATGGATGTCGGCAATTAAGCCAATTCCGCACGCATCACGTTCGTCGGACGGGTTATAGGCCCCAGCCTCGATCAAGCGTTCGCGGTTTTCAATATAGTGTTCCGGGCTCATTCGGCCGCCTCCGCTGGCACTTTGGCCATCAGGTCTTCGTGGATGGTCTGAGCGGCGTCTTGCCCGTCTTTAACCGCCCAAACGACCAGCGAGGCTCCGCGCACTGCGTCGCCACCAGCATAGACGCCGGGAAGGGAGGTGCGGCATCCCTTGTTGACGCGTATGGCACCTCGCGGGTTAAGCGCCAGATCGGGCGCAGACCATTGAGTGTTAAACGCTTCGGGTTCAAAGCCGAGGGCGGCAATGACCATGTCAGCTGGCAGGTCGCGCTCCTCACCCTCGAGCAGGACCGGTTGGCGACGGCCGGAGGCGTCCGGTGCCCCGAGCGCCATGGCCTGAACCTTCACACCCGTCGCCGTTTCTGCGTCGCCCAGGATTGCGGCCGGGGCAGACAGCCAATCGAACCGAACCCCTTCTTCCTCGGCGTGGGTCACCTCGCGAGCTGAACCGGGCATGTTCGCTCGGTCGCGGCGATACAGACAGACCACGCTCTCAGCGCCCTGACGGATCGCGGTCCGGACACAATCCATTGCTGTGTCGCCACCGCCGATGACGGCCACGCGCTTTCCGGCCGCATCGAGCCGCCCATTGTCATTGATCGCTTCGCCAAAGCCGCGGCGGTTGGATGCGGTCAGAAATTCTAGCGCTGGGACCAGACCGCGGCCGCCTCCGCCAGGGCAGGTGAGCGCACGCGCCGCATAGGCGCCGGCGGCGATATAGATCGCGTCATGCTGGCTTCGTAGCGCCTCTACCGACGCATCCCGGCCGACTTCGAACCCCAGCTTGAAAACAATCCCGCTGTGCTCCAAGCGCTCGACGCGCCGAGTCACAACTGACTTATCCAGTTTGAAATTTGGGATACCATAGACGAGCAAGCCGCCGGCGCGGTCATACCGGTCGTAAATCACCACGCTGTGCCCGTGTTCTCGCAAGCGTTCTGCGCAGGCAAGGCCAGCGGGCCCCGCTCCAATGATGCCGACAGACAATCCGGTCTCTGCGTTCGGCTTGATCGGTTCGATCCAGCCCTCAGCCCACGCGGTCTCGGTGATATGGGTTTCCACCGACCCAATGGTGACCGAGCCGTGTCCCGACTGTTCAATAACGCAGGCCCCTTCGCATAAACGATCCTGAGGGCAGATTCGGCCGCAAATTTCCGGCAGAGTCGAAGTCGCGGCAGATCGTTCCCAGGCTTCGCGCATACGGCCTTCCGCCGCGAGCATCAGCCAGTCTGGAATGTCGTTGGACAGCGGGCAGCCCGTTTGGCAGAAGGGCACACCGCATTGTGAACACCGCTCTGCCTGGATGGCCCCGCGTTCTGGGTCAAACGGGGCGTAGATCTCGTCGAAATCGGCCTTGCGCTCTTCTGGTGAGCGCTTGTCCGGATAGCGTTGTTCGACATGCGTGAATTTCAGCATGTGCAGCGTCTCCCCGTTGGCGGCGCAGGTGTTTTCACCTTGCGCTGGCCGCGCCGGTCCGTGTCGGCATGATGGCTTTTCGGACTTTGTGCAGTGCATCATATAGCGGCGTTGCGCGGCTTGGCACCCCCCATAGGGTTAACCGTGGCGCTGAAGCCGCGCCCAATTCATCGCAGTGCACGCCGCTTTGTGTTGTTGACATTCATTCGCAAGAGGCGCAGTTTGTTCTTGCAAATTATTCTCAGCGCGCAAAAAGCTGCCCACGAACCATGTATGTCTGTCTCTGCAACGCTCTAAAATGCCGCGACGTCAAAGCCGCCGCTGAGGCGGGTGCGCAGGATGTGCCAGGGGTTTTCAAAGCCTGCGGTGCGAAGCCCAAATGTGGTCGCTGCTTTGAGGAAGCTGCCCGCTTCCTGACGCCGACAGAGACCAAAGAGTCGGTACCAGCCTAACTCGCTTTCTTACCCGCTTTTGCTTTCCGCCTTCGCGTCCGCTCAGTGTGGCGCGACAACAGCCCCTTCAGCTTTTATAGAACGCTCGAGACCGTCGCTAAGCTCTTGCGGCGCGGCAGAATTATACGCCCCGACGCTGAAGGCGTCGCAAGGGCGATGGCCCGCCCGCAGCGCGGGTGAGCTCGGCGCACCGAGCGCTGGGACCCGATTGGACGGGCGTCCAAGAGGAAAGAAATGCAAGTCAGTTGCAGAAACAAAGAAAAATCAACATGATGGCTTGGCGTTTGGGTTTGCGCCGCTAGATTGTCGTTTATGGAATCCGGGAATCGAAAGGGCGAGCCATGAAGGGCGATCCAGAGGTCATCAAGCATTTGAACAAGGCGCTGAAGTTGGAGCTGACGACCGTCAACCAATACTTCCTACACGCGCGCATGTTTAAGGATTGGGGATTCCACCGCATTGCGAAGATCGAATACGAAGAATCGATCGACGAGATGAAACATGCCGACGCGCTGATCGATCGCATCCTCTTTCTGGAAGGTCTGCCCAATGTGCAGGACCTAGGAAAGGTCCTGATCGGTGAGACGCTGAAGGAGTGCTTAGAGTGCGACCTTGAAGCTGAACGCCGAGCGCACCCGATTTACAAAGAAGCCATCGCCTATTGTGAAGAGGTGAAAGACTATGTGTCCCGCCAGCTCTTTGATGAAATCTTGAAGAGCGAGGAAGAGCATATCGACTATCTGGAAACCCAGCTTTCCCTGATCGAGAAGCTTGGTGAGCAGCGCTATATGCAAAGCCAGTTGGGCGAAGGGGAAGCGTAAAACTCCCAGCCGTGTCATCCCCCGGCTGGTCCGGGGGACCCATGCTCTAAGGTGCCAGCAAACTGATCTTAACCGGTACGGGTGGCCACGACGAACCGGGCCATGACAGCCTCATTGTTCGGTGCCAAACCCTGGAAATAGCCGGTCAAACACGCCACCCCGACCGCTCAGAGTTTCAACAGGACCCTGTTCCACGATGCGTCCCGCGTCGAGCACAACAACATCCTTGGCCCGATTCAGCAGCGAAGCGCGGTGGGTAACCATCATAACCGAGCGCTTTGGATCAGCGTCCAACCAGGCATCAAGCGCGTCGAGGAATTCTGCCTCTGTGGTTTCATCCAGCCCTTCGGTCGGCTCATCGAGTAGTAGAATGGGTGCGTCCTTTAAGATCGCACGCGCCAGGGCTAGCCGGCGGCCTTGGCCTCCAGACACCAGCGCACCATCCTCGCCGATCCAGGTCTTTAGTCCTTCAGGCATATCGCGGACGAATTGCGCCGCGCGGGCCAGTTCCAGGGCCTCCCAGAGTGCGGTTTCATCGGCATCGGCATTCGCCAGCCGCAGATTAGCCCGCACGGTGGTCGACAGCAGTTCAGCGCGCTGATCCACGAGTGCGAACCGGGCGCGGACATCATCGATAGAGTGTCTGTCGACATTCGACCCACCGATCCTGATTTCACCAGACTGGGGTGAGTAGTAGCGCATGAGCAGCTTGATCAGGCTGGATTTGCCGGAGCCCGAGGCACCAACCACGGCCAGCCGGCCGCCCTCTGAAAGCGAGAGCGACAGCTCGCAAAGCGCCTGAGCCTCGGCACCGGGATAGGTGAAGGTCAGAGCCTCAACCTCCAGACCTGACGCGCTCGGAACCGGAACTGGGCTTGTTGGATTACTGACCAAGGGCTCCAGCGTGTCCAGTTCACGCAGGCGTCGCGCTGAGGCCAGAGTCTTGCCTGAGAGTTCTGCAGCTTGAACCAGAGGTGCGGCGGCTTCAAACAGGGAAAAGCCGACGAAGCCCGCCAATGCGGCGAGCGGGGCCGGCGCTCCGGACAGCGCTGCGCTGGCGACACCGATCACAAAGCTGGCCGGACCGGCAAAGGCCAGGATGGCTCCATTGAACAGGCTTCGGTCAGCTAGCGCGCGTTGCGCGGTGATCCAGCCTGTACTGGCCTTGTCCAACCGTTCAATGACGCGGGCATCAGCGCCGTAGGCCTTTAGCTCTGCCAGTCCGGAAATCAGGTCACCCGCTTCGGCTCTCGCATCCGCGGCGCATTGGGTCAGGGCCTGACCGGGAGCTGAGCCTGTCCGTGCGGCCATCAAGGGCAGTACCACGCTCGCCAGAAGGAAGCTGCCCAGAACGCCCGGCAAAGCAGCGGGTGCGAACCACGCAAGCAAGACTGCAGCCAGGACCGCACTGGCGATCGCCGCTGTGATCGGGGTCAGGACGCGCAGATACAGATTGTCCAGCGAATCCACATCCTGGGTCACGCGCGCCAGGACATCGCCGGAGCGCAGGCCTGACAGTCCGCCAGGCGCGTGGGGCGCAGCCATCTCAAACACCCACAAGCGCAGACGCGCCAGCGTGCGGAAGGTTGCGTCATGGGTAACCATGCGTTCGGCGTAGCGCGCGACAGTGCGACTCAGCGCAAAGCCGCGCACGCCGCCGGAGGCAAACATATAGTTGAAAGCACCCCCGGCACCGGCCAATCCCGCCGCCGCGGCTGCGGTGATAAACCAGCCAGACAATGACAAAAGGCCGATTCCGGCCAGCAGGGTGAGGGCGGCAATGGCCGCCCCAAGGCGCAATCGCCAGCGATCTGGGCGTCCCAGATCGAGGAAGAATTGCAGGTCTGCCCAACCCTTCATGAGGCTGCTCCCAACTCGATCACAGCATCGCAACGGGCGCGAACGCTTGAACTATGAGTGGCGATAAGCACAGTGCGCCCCTTCGCGGCATCGCACAGGGCATCCAGAAAACGGGCCTCGGCTTCGCCATCGAGATGGGCGGTCGGTTCGTCCAGAAGCAGCAGCTTCATATCAACCGCCAGCGCGCGCGCCAGAGACACTCGCTGGGCCTGGCCACCGGACAAGCCGTGCCCGCGTTCGCCAACGGCTGTATCGAGGCCTTTTGGAAGACCCCTGGCGAAATCCATCACGCCAGCCTGTTCAGCGGCGGTCATTACAGCGGTGTCGCCGATGGATGGGTCGAACAGGGTGATGTTTTCGCGGATCGTTCCATGGAAGACACGCGGCTTTTGACTGATCCAGGCGGCTGACCCAATCAGAGGACCCGCGAGAGGCTCATCATCGACCTCAATTGCGCCTTCGCTCAGCGGTGCGTAGCCCAGGAGTAGTTTCATCGCTGTGGACTTGCCAACACCGGAGCTGCCCCAAAGCGCGGTGATTTGACCGGCTTCGGCGGTGAAACTGGCCGGCTCAAGGCCACGACGGCCGTCCGCGTAGATCGACCCAGCGTCTTTGAAGCGCAGTGTCGGGGGGCAGGTGAGTGTGGGATGGGGTGTTGCTGAGCCCGTGCCTGGCTTTTCATCGAAGAGCGAAACCAAGACCTCCGCGCCGGCTTCAGCATCTGTGCGATCATGATAGGCCGCCGACAGACGTCTCAGCGGATTATAGAATTCTGGTGCCAGTAGCAGCACGAAAAGGCCGGCTTTGAGATCAATCATCTCGCCAGCGTCAAAGGGCAGTTCACCCAGCAAAGAAAAGCCGACATAGATGGCGGTACCAGCGACGGCCACTGCGGCAAAGAATTCCAGAATGGCCGATGACAGAAAGGCCATGGCCAGCACTTTCATCGTGCGCGCTCTAAAATCCTCTGATGCAGCGGCCAGGCCTTCGCGTTCACGCGTCACGGCGTTAAAGGCGTTGAGTGTTTCGAGCGCTTGAAGGCGATCGTTGAAGCGGCCGGCCAGGCGTTTCAGAGTGCTCAGCTGATCTTTCGAGGCTGCAGCCGCTCCCGCACCCACTAAGGCCATGAAGATGATCAAGGTGGGGGCTGTCGCCAGAAAAATTACGCCAACCACCCAGGACTGGGTGAACGCTGCGGCCAAAATCACGAGGGGCCCCAAGCCTACAACCGGCATCAATGGACGATAGCGGCCGAAATAGCCATCCAGCTTCTCGATCGCATCCATTAGGGCCGTGCTCGTTTCGCCGGACGGTGTGCGCTCGACAAAGGCTGGGCCCTGTCTAGCGAGAGCATGGGCGGCTTGGCGACGGACCTCACCGCGGACGTGAGCGGAGGCTTCAAAGCCGGAGCGGGTTTCACCGGCCTGGAGCGCGGCGCGCACAGCCGCTCCTAGCACGGCAACCAGAAATGCGACCCCATCGAACCGGCCGTCGACCAGTGCGCTGATCGCGCTTGCCGCCCCCCACGCAAAGATCACAAAAGCGATGTGTTGAGCCACCCCCAAAGCCGCAGCCCGGCGTTCAAAGCGCGCGCCAAAACGCCCCCAGGCCTTAAGCAGGCGTGCAGGATCAGCCGTCGAGCTCGTAGATCTGGAAGGCACAAGCGAAGTCATGGAGTTGGCATACACGCCTTGTGGAACTTTTGTCTGCGGCGCCTCGCCCCATGTGACAGCATGCCGAGGTTCCAAACCGATGTGAGCGGTTCATACACAGGAAAAGACCGTACAGGAAGTGCGGCTTTGCGGTGTGACCCTTTACAGGTTTGGAGGCCTGTTATGGTCGATATGGACGTCGTTGACCTGTCGCGTTGGCAATTTGCGCTGACCGCCATGTATCACTTTCTCTTTGTTCCGCTGACCCTGGGGCTGGCTTTCATGCTGGCCATCATGGAAAGCGTCTACGTCATGACCGGACGCCAGGTTTGGCGCGACATGACGAAATTCTGGGGCGCGCTGTTCGGCGTCAATTTCGTTCTGGGCGTATCTACCGGGATTACGATGGAATTCCAGTTCGGAATGAACTGGTCCTACTACTCACACTATGTCGGCGATGTGTTTGGTGCACCCCTCGCGATTGAAGGCCTGATGGCCTTTTTCCTGGAAGCCACGCTGGTGGGCTTGTTTTTCTTTGGTTGGGACCGGATGAGCAAGCTCGGTCATCTGGCTGCAACCTGGTTGATGGCGTTGGGGACGAATCTCTCTGCGCTCTGGATTTTGATTGCCAATGGCTGGATGCAGAATCCAGTGGGCTCCGAATTCAATCCTGAAACCATGCGTATGGAAGTCGTCGACTTCGCTGCGGTGCTGTTCAATCCCGTTGCACAGGCGAAATTCGTCCACACCGTCTCTGCCGGCTATGTCACCGGGGCGCTCTTCGTTCTGGCGGTCTCGGCCTTCTTCCTCTTGAACCGGCGCTATATCGGTTTTGCCAAACGGTCCATGACAGTGGCTTGCGCGTTTGGCCTGGCCGGCGCGCTGTCGGTGGTCGTGCTGGGTGATGAAAGTGGCTATGCCCTGACCGATAATCAGAAAATGAAACTGGCGGCCCTCGAAGCCATGTGGGAAACCCACGATGCTCCGGCACCTTTAACGGTTATTGGTTTTCCCAACGAGCAGACTCGGGAAACAGAGCACGCCATCAATATTCCCTGGGCGCTCGGCTTGATGGCAACGCGCAGCTTTGATGGCGAGGTCGAGGGCATTCTCCCTCTTGTCGCGATCGCGGAGACACGCGTTGAAAACGGCCTGATCGCCTATGATGCCCTCGAACGGCTGCGAGCCGATCCCGATGACCTGGAGGCGCACGCGGCGTTTGAACTGGCCAAACGTGATCTTGGCTATGCGCTGCTTTTGCAGCGCTATGTGGAAGACCCACGCACCGCTAGCCCTGATCAGATCAGCCAAGCCGCGTGGGACACTGTTCCGGACGTCTCGGTGATGTTCTGGAGCTTCAGAGTGATGGCGGGCTTGGGGTTCTACTTCATCCTGCTGTTCGCAGCCGGCTTTGTCCTGTCCTCGCTTCGGCGTCACGAATACCGGCCCTTCTTGTGGCTGGCCCTGTTTTCACCGCCTTTGCCGTGGGTCGCCGCAGAGCTGGGCTGGCTCCTGGCGGAGTTTGGCCGTCAGCCCTGGATCATCGAAGGTGTCCTGCCCACCTTTCTCGGTGTTTCCAGCCTGAATGCGAGCCAAATCATCCTGACCATGGTGGGCTTCACCGTGCTCTACGGCGTGCTGGCGATCGTCGAGGTCATGTTGATGGTTCGGCTTATCCGCAGAGGGCCCTATCCAGAAGAAGAGGGCCGCCCGCTTCATATCCCAACACCAGGCAGCGCTGATCCGCTGCCAGCCGAATAGGAGGCCGGTCAGATGGAAATCCCTCTGTCCTACGAGATGCTGCGCTTAATTTGGTGGGCGCTGCTGGGTGTCCTGCTGATCGGCTTTGCGATCACCGATGGCTTTGACCTCGGGGTTGCTGGATTGCTGCCCTTTGTGGCCAAAACCGATACCGAGCGGCGTATCGCGATTAATACGGTGGGGCCGACTTGGGAGGGCAATCAGGTTTGGCTGATTTTAGGCGGGGGTGCGATCTTCGCTGCCTGGCCCTTGGTGTATGCAGTCAGTTTCTCGGCTTTCTATCTTGCCATGTTTTTGGTCCTGGCGGCGCTGATCCTGCGCCCGGTCGGCTTTAAGTACCGCTCAAAGCGTCCCGATCGCCGTTGGCGGTCTTTCTGGGACTGGGCCCTGTTTGTGGGCGGCTTTGTGCCAGCCCTGATCTTTGGTGTGGCGGTTGGCAATATGATGGTCGGTGCCCCATTTCGGCTTGACGACACAATGCGCATTTATTGGGAGGGCAGCTTCTTTGGATTGCTAAATCCTTTTGCGCTGCTCTGCGGGTTGCTTTCGGTGTCCATGCTGTTTCTGCATGGGGCGGCTTGGCTGTCGATGAAAGCGGAATACGGCCCGGTGCGGGACCGAGCACGCCGGTTTGCGCCGGTCTTTGCCCTTA
>JANQMI010000162.1 GCA_028280165.1 Oceanicaulis sp.
CTCCAGCGTGTCGGCGCTGAAGGGTTGCAGCTGTCCGTCGGCCCGGAGCTGCGTATCCCTGAAAAGGGCAGATATGGGGGCGGGCAGCTCCGGCCAGGCCGCCGGATCAAAGTCGGAAGACAGGGTCCACGCCCCCATATCTGCCCTTTTCAGGGATACGCAGCTCCGGGCCGACGGACAGCTGCAACCCTTCAGCGCCGACACGCTGGAGGCGCAATCAGCGGGGGTGATCCTCCAGGCCCAGCAGCTGCTGGGCGGTGATCGCCGCGCCACGCTAACGCTGACACCCGGCGGGGTGGATCAGCTGCGCCAGCTGGGCATCCCCTTACAAGCCGGACAAGCCCGCCTGGTCCAGCGCGCGCCTGAGCATTTTGACCTTCAGCTGGACATGTCTGGCCTGGCCCATCCCGCCGTGAGCGCAGCCCAGCTGTTGCTTCAGGCCGAGCTTCGCGTGGCCCAGAACGCATTGGCCGTGACCGCCACCGGCTTTGCTGACGGGCTCAGCTCTGACACCCCGGCGATGGGGTCGCGCCTGCCCGATCGTGCCGACTTCAATGCCGAGCTCCGCTATGAGCTGTCCCAGGACAGGCTCACCGTGACCGCGGCGGACCTGCGCACATCGGCCGGGCAAGCCCGCGCGCAGGGCGACTGGATCGGCGGGCAGGCGCTGCCCACCGGCACGGTCAGGGTTGATATCCCGGCGATCGAAGCGCTGAATCTCGGCCTTGAAGGCCCGCTGTCCCTGACCGCCGTCGCCACCGCAGAGCCAAGCGCGCCGTCCCTGGTTTTGACCGCTCAGAGCGAGGGCTTAGGCGCAGACACAGCGGCCAGCGCCATGCTGGGGCGTTTGGACGCCCGGGCCGAGCTTCAATGGGTGGAGGGTCAGGTCCAAGCCCCGGTCCTGCGGGTGGAGACCGATGCGGTGTCGGTTCTGGCCCAAGCGGCGCAAGACGGGGATGTGTGGACGCTCAATGGGGACGGGCTGTTCGATCTGGAGGCGCTGCCGTTTGAGGCCCTGGCCGGCCAGGCGGCGACGGCCTTCGATCTGACGATCACCGATCAAGGCCTGTCGGCCCGGGTGCAGACCGAAGCCGAAACCCTGCTCATCGATCAGCACCAGATCGATAATCCAACCCTGCGCACGCAAATCAGCCTGACCGACGGAGCGCTGGAGGGCGTCTGGCGGATCGATGCGACGGCGCAAGACACTGCGTTGAGCGCCGAGGGCAATATGGCCTTGCAGGGCGATCAAGTCAGCCTTGCCATTCTTCAAAGCCAATGGGGCCATCGCGTGCTGACCGGCAGCGTGGCGCAAAGCGGTGACCGCCTTGTGGCCCAACTGGCCGCGCGCGATCTGTCCCAAGCCCAGCCCTGGCAAAGCGAATTGCGCTATGAGGGCCCCGTTGCGGCTCCGCTTGAGGGACAGGTTTCGGGATTTTTCAACGCCGGCAGCTGGGCCCTTCCCGGCGGCGGCACGCTGGCCAAAGCCGATGTCCACTTTGATGGCCCGCTCTCGCGCCTGCCCATCCAGCTGGCCGCCGAGGGCTTGACCCTTCAGGTGTTCCAGCTGTCCGCCGATGGCAGGCTGGAGATCACCGAGACCGGTGCGCGCTATATATCCACGGTTGACGGCGCGTTTGGCGGCGAAGCGCTGGCCACGCGTCAGCCCCTGATCGTTGAGTTTGGCGGCGACGGGCTCAGCGCATCTGCAGATCTGCGCGCCGGAGAGGCCACCCTGACCGCCCAGCTGATCGGACTGGAGGCGCTTTCCCTGACGGCCGCGATTACCGATGCGTCTGCCGGCCTTGTGGCAGAGCTCGCTGGCCTGCCCCCGGCGACAGGTCGCTGGTCCGTCGAAACCCAGCTGACCCAGGTCGATGAGGTTTGGCGCGGCGCGGTGGTTGCCCAGCTGGAGGATATACGCCCCCAAGCTCGGCCCGATGGCGAAGCCCTGTCCGGGCAAGCCCGGCTGGACCTGGCCGAGAGCGCGGCCTTCCGCGCCGTGTTTGACGCCGGAGCCTTCAGCCTCAACGCGCACTTAGATAAGCCCGGCCCAATCAGGGATCTGGGCGTCCTGTCCGAGCCAGGCTGGCGTGGCACGGTCGATATGGCCGGCCCGCTGGACACGCTGGCTCAGCTTTATCTGCCAGCCACCGAACAATTCACCGGCCGCATGGCCGGGTCGGCGCGATTTGAGCCCGGCGTGGTATCCGGCCAGGTGCAGATCGAGGACGGGGTCTATCGTTCCCAGACCGCCGGTGTGCGCCTTGAGCCCTTTGGCCTGCAGGCGCGCTTCAGCGATGACCGGCTATATGTGACTGAGGCCGAGCTGGGCGATGGACAAGGTGGGCGGGCCACCGCCACCGGCGAGATCGGTTTGACCGATGACGGCCTGGTCGGCCAGGGCGACGTGGCGTTCGACCAGTTCCAGGCCTTGGCCCGCCCTGAGCTGTCGGTTGTGGCCACCGGCACCAGCCAGCTCCGCCTTGACGGGCGCGATCTGGCCGTGACCGGTGAAGCGCGCATCAATCGGCTGTCGCTCACCCCGACCACAAGCAGCGCAAGCGCGATCCCAGAGATCGAAGTTCAAGAGATTAATCGGCCCGACACGCTTGATCCGCCCTATCGCCGGCCGATCCGGATCGCGCTGGATTACCGCGTGCATGCCGATAACGGCCTATTTGTCTCCAGCCGCACCTTCAATTCTGAATGGGCCACGGATGTGCAGGTCCAGGGCCCGCTCAATCAGCTCATGCTGACCGGTCAGGCGCGCCTGCTCAGCGGGCAGGCCTCGCTGCTCACCCGGATTTTCGACATGAATGTGGGAGAGATCACCTTTCGCGGGCCGATCGAGCGCACGCGCTTGCTTCTGGAGGGCCAGCATTCGCGGTCCGGATTGACCGTGACCGCCCGCGCCGAAGGCCCGATCACCCAGCCCAGCCTCAGCTTTGTCAGCGATCCCAGCCTGCCTGAAGACGAGGTCCTCTCCCGGCTGTTATTCAATCAAAACACCGCCGCGCTGAGCCCGCTCCAGGCTGCCCAGCTGGCTGCTCAGCTCTCGGGGCGAAACTGGCTGGGGGCGCTCAGCCAGGCTGGTCAACGCCTTGGCGTGGACCGGTTGGACATCAGCGAAGGCGAAAACGGCCAGATCGCGCTGATCGGCGGGCGTCAAATCGCACAGAATGTCTATCTGGAGCTTGAAACCAGCACCGCCGCAGCGCTTGGGGCCGCCCGGATCGAATGGTCGATCACGCCCGATATCGTCATCCTGTCCCGCCTGACCGGCGACACCAACGGCGAACTCGCCATCCGCTGGCGGCGTGAATTTGATTGAGGGGGGGGGAGGCACGCGTCTTCAAGCCCAATCACCCCGCGTGCTGGAACAGCGCATCGTTTGACGCCCTCTTGCCGACTCCCCCACCTACTCCATAGCCAGCGCGCGATCGCGCAGCCGGGCCAGGGCGTCGGGTAAGCCCAGCTCACCGGTCGGCAGGCCCGCCGGGTCCACGATAATGGTCGGCGTCAATAGGATGACCAGCTCGGTGCGGTCCTGGCTCTGCGCTTCAGAGCGGAAGGCCCGGCCCACCAGCGGCGCGCGGCGCAGCACCGGCACCCCGCGATCACTGTCGGAGGTGCGCGTGGAGATCAATCCGCCCAGCGCCACGGTTTCCCCGGACGGCACCAGCAGATTGGTCGATAGCCGGCGCTGGGTGATGGTGGGGGAATCGATGCCCGACGAGGTGGTCGTCAGCACGTTGGACACTTCCTGGGTGATGGCGATTTCCACCAGCCCGCCAGAGCGGATTTGCGGCGTCACGCCCAGCAGCACGCCAGTATCGCGATAGGTCGTCTGGTTGACGATCGGCGCGCCGGGATCGTTGACCGCCTGGGCGCTTTGCACCACCACCGGCACCTGATCACCCACCTGAAGCTCGGCGCGCTCATTGTGCAGCGTCAAAATGCTCGGCCTGGAAATCACTTCCAGGCGCGAATCCGAGGCCAGGATATTCAGCGCCACATCGATATCCACATTGGTGTAGACCACCGACGCTCCGGGGAAGCGGGCCGAGGCTGCGCCCGACGCGTCATCGCTGAGCCCCACCTGCACCCGGCCATCGAACAGGCCGGCCCAGTCCACGCCAAAGCGGTTCTCTTGGGTCAGCGTCACTTCGGCGATCACCGCGCGGATTAGGACTTGCGGCCGGGGCCGGTCGAGCATCTCCAGCATCTCCACGATGGCGTCGATGGCGGCGTCTTCTCCACGGATGAGCACGATATTCTGGTCCGGGGCGGCACCGATCTGCACCGAATCCAAGAGCTGGTCGGCCTCCCGGCGCGGGGTTGGGCCCTGCCCCGCCGCGCCTTCGCCCAACACGCCGAACAACGCGTCCACCAGCTCCGCCGCATCGGTATGGCGCGCAGTGTAGACATGGCGGCCTTCAAGCGAGCGCGTATTGCTCGGCTGGTCCAACCGCGCCACCCACTGCCCCGCCCGCCGCAACACAGCCCGGTCATTGGCAAACACGATCAGCAGCTGCAACCGCTCCACCGCAATCGTCTCAAACACCTCTGAGGGCAGGCGCAGGAGCTGGGTCAACTCCCCCGCCACATCAGCTGGCGACGCAAATTGCAGCGGGTAAATCCCGGTCGAGACACTGTCCAGATGGCTGAAAT
This sequence comes from Oceanicaulis sp., assembly GCA_028280165.1. Classification (GTDB taxonomy): domain Bacteria; phylum Pseudomonadota; class Alphaproteobacteria; order Caulobacterales; family Maricaulaceae; genus Oceanicaulis. Next base: position 4,675 of record JANQMI010000162.1, read on the forward strand.
CCAACCGCGCCGCAGACTCCGATGCGGCCGTGAGCGCCGCTGGCTCTCCAGCCAAGATCAGGAGTTTGCGCGCATCATCGCCAAATCGGACCGTGATGCCAGGATGCAGCGCCGCCAGAAGCGGCGACACAGAGCTTGGCGACGCGTTTTGAAGCACCAAGGCAGCGATATTGGAGCCGGTGGACACCGGCTCGCCCGGGGCAATCAGCGCCACATTGGCCGACTGACCGCCGCCACCGCGCACAAAGGCGATGAAATCCCCGCGATCAATCATCGCAATATTGACCGTGTCCAGGGCGCTGCGAAGCCTCTGAAGCACGCCGGACCGTGTCTCCACATCCGTCATGCGAAGGGAAATCTGGGCCTGGACATCCGGGGCGATCGTATAGTCAAGCTGCAGCACGACCCCGATGAGATCCTCCACCACGGTGCGGATGTCCGCATCATTATACCGCACGGTGACAGGCCCGCCTGGGACCACCTCCGACACACCCTCTAGAAGCGAAGGCTCGGTGCTGATCAACTCTCCATGACCGGGAAGGATCTCCGGTTCAGCCTGTTGCGCATGGAGCGGCACCACCATCGAAACCCCTAAAAAAATGAGGGCGATAGAGGCTAGCTTTGAAACCTGAAAAACGCGTCGAGATGGATGTCGCATGTGCGCCGTAAATCTTCTATTCGGTGACCCGCCCATTCTGCTGATCGACCCTGAGTTCACAACCGCAATTGAAGGCATATTCTGATACTGCGCAGCAAAACGCACCAAATTCAGGGCCAGAGGGCCCGCAATTCGTCAGTGTCAGGGACGGGTCGCGTCCGAGCGCGACGCGCGCAGACCGCCCGGAGGCCGCGTGACGCGGCGGCAGGGTCCAGAGCAAACCGAGAAACCCTGCTCCTCGACGGTGGCGCTGAACGCGAGGGTGGGGAGATTTCGTGAGATATTAGGATAGCGTTCGTTGGTGCTTCCAGCGTGCATGAAAAATGGGAACATGCCGCATTAATGGAGGCGCGAACTGTAGTTCCGTTTAGGAGCTGTGTTCGGAGCGTCTTCGCACCAATGCGTCTGAGGCCTCACATTCTGGTACAAGATACGCTCAAAACGCTCCTCCAATGCGCCAGACATATACGATTCAAGCGCCCTCACATAACCAATCGGCGAAAGCGAGAATTGAAGTGGAGGCAAGTCCTTGAGCGAAGGGTCCGCTTCACAGAGGAATTTTCCTCTGAAATCTGCGATGTATTTTTTGCCCTCCTGAGACACGGAGAAGATGTGCGTTCTAATCCCTTCAGGCACATCACAATTGCCTAGAATTTTCCACCTTCCGTGAAAGAAAAAGGCGTCCTGTGTCCAACCAATGAAAAGCGGCGTGCCGAGATCTTCGGGAATGGAATCCTCTCCCGCATCCTGAGGCGGGAAGATGCAGATGTAGAGACTAATCTCCGAGACCAGCACCTGCGCAAAGGCTTTGATTCCGGATTGAGTTTCGATCTGGAAGATGTCACCGGCTTTGATTTTCATGATTAGTTACGATGCCTTATTCGAGTGCCCGTTCGCGGTTGGGCAATTTCATTGCGCCGATTTTCCGTACCGCCGTTAGGGTTCGATCGATTGGTCGGGCCACCATGCGCCGTAATATGGCGTTGCTCGGCTTCTCTAAGCGCCTGGCCAGGTTCCGCTCTATCAATAACATCATAGTCATATTCTGCATCAGGGTTATGTCTCGTATGGTCGCGTTGGCGCCTTATGAACAGAGCATCATTATTGCAACGACCGATGTAGCATCGGCCTGTAACACGATCGGTTCGCCGATACACAATTCCAGAAGCGGTATCGGCACCTTTGGCGGCCAATCTTGCGCCGCTGGCCGCCTGACCAACGACAGGCACCATTGCTGCACCCGACACCGCCGCACCAGCAAGATCACCACGCGCCGCATAAAGACCCGCGTTGGCAGCGTCCGCAACAATGCCGACACCTGGGGTCAAACCAGCAACATCCAAGCCTGTGTGGACATTATCTAGCTGCGCTTCAGCGGCCTCGGTCAGCACCTCTCTTTCTCGATAGAAGGAAGGATCAGATCGCGCTCTACCGCAAAGCCCAGGACAGGCCGCCCGCCCCGTCGGATCCGTATGGTTCACGGGATCATTGCCGGTATAGGCATATCGGTTGAAATGCCCGATACCGCCTTCGACAAAGCCCACCGGGTCATTGCTCAGGAAGCGTCCGATCACCGGGTCGTAATAGCGCGCCTGCATATAATTCAGGCCGGTGGCGGCATCGCGGATATGGCCAGTATAGCCCTGATTGTCAGCGTTGGCGGCGGCATTATTCTGCGGCTCGCCAAAGGGGGAGTAGCTCTCCCACCATTGAATGGTGCGAGCGCTATTGGTCTGCATCGATGCGCTGCCCAGATGGTCGTTATGCATATAGGCGCGCTGGGTTACCCCGCCCTGCGTGGTCAGGCGCACATGGGTGGTCGACCCGAAGGTCAAATACTCGATGACCTCCCCATTACTGACATCATCGCGGTAGAAGAGCGTGCCGTTGCGGCCATAGACGCTATAGATCGTCTGGCCATTAATCGTCTGCTTCACACGCCGATTATGCGCGTCATAGACAAAGCTTCCGGTCGCGGCCCCGCTGATCGCCGTGGGCTGATCGGAGCGGTCATAGGTGAATTGAAGCCGCGAATTGTCCAGCACATTGCCGCGCGCGTCATGGCCATAGAGCCGCCAGACATGGCCATCGCGGGTATCGCGCGTGCGGTGGATCTGATTGCTGGCATTGTATTCAATCTCAACGGTATCAGCCCCCAAATGCTTGGACCGCAGATTGCTCAGAACGTCATAGGTATAGCTGGCCGCCCCCCAAGGTCCGGAAGCGGTCGAGAGCCGGCCCAGCCTGTCATAGGTGAAGCTGCGGTTTTCGCTGGGCAGCATATGGACCAGAATGTCCAAGACCCGGCCCTGGGCGTCATAGGTGTAACCATGGTCAAAGGCGGTCACCCCGCCCCCGGCAACATCCACCTCAATGATTTGTTGGCGGGCATTGAAGCTGTGGTTTAGCAGCAATCCATTGGCATAATTCAGCGTCTGAAGCTGGCCCGAGGGGTGATAGCTGGCCGAATGCACAAAGCTGAACCCGGCATGCATGGTGCGCGTCGGGCGGCCATGGCCATCGGGCAGATATTCGATCCGCCGGCCGCCCGGATAGATCGTGGCACTGTGCCGACCGTCGGATTGGTATTCATGGCTTAGCGCATAGCTGCGCGCGTCGACCACCAGCGTTTCGGCCGTTAGCTGGTTCATGGCGTCATAGCCATAACTCCACGCCGTCACGCCCCGATCGGCGGTGAGCAGATTGCCATTGGCGTCATAGCTCATCGTCACATCCGGCGCGCTGTCGGGATAGTTCAATGAGGTGAGCCGGCCCATGACGTCATAGCCGTGCACTGTGGTGGCACTGCCGGGCGCGCTGCCACAATTGGCCGTCGGGCTTTGGCCGCGGGCCACTGTCAGGACTTGGCCCGCTGCATCATAGGTATAGAGCGTGGCCCCGGTCTCTGGCGTCACATGCCGGCAGACCCGCCGCCGGCCGTCATACCCCCAGCTTTGAAACTCATCGACGCTAAAGCCGGAATGGCTGCCATATTGGCGCGCGGTCAGAATATGGCCCAAGCTGTCATAGGACATCTTGGTGGTCAGACCTTCGGGATGATCGATGCGCACCGGCTCACCATCGTCTGGCGCGCCCCAACCCGATCGCCATGTGGTGGTGATATGCCCAGACGGATCGGTGACCCGGACCCGATTATGGGTCAGATAGGCGGTCGAGGTGGTGGCAAATGGGGTGACGGTTTCGCGGCTTTCAATGACGCGGCCAAGGCCGTCATACGTGGTTTCCACCCCCGTTGTCGGATTGGCGCTGGCCGATGGAAAGCTTTCAAACACGGTGCGCCCCAGCCCGTCATACTCAAAGCGAGTGAAGATGGAGCCGCCACCGCCGGATATCGCCCGCCGCTCGATCCGGGTCGGGCGGTGGAATCCATCCAGTGTATGAATGATGCGCAAGGCCCCGGTTTCGACCGTTTGGGTCAGGCCCGATCCCAGGCCGGTATAGGTTATGCTGGTGTCCGCATAGCCGGACGGCCGATTGATCAGCGTGAGCCAGCCCACATCACTATAGGTGTAGGCCGTTGTGGTCCCATTGGGGTCGGTCAGGCTGGTGACCCAACCATTATTGTCGACCCCGCGCGACAATGTGGTCAGGTCCGGCCGCGTGATCAGCTGGGGTAGGCCGCGCTTCCAATTGGCTGTGGTGGTGCGCCGGCCCAGCCCGTCTTCAAACCAGTCCAGCGTCCCATCGGCGTTGTAAGCCATATCCGCCACCCGCACGCCAAACTCGTCGGTATGGGTGCGCAGGCCGAAACTGTCATAGCCGTGGGCCTGAATCAGAAGGCCATTACGCGTGACGGTATCCGTCAGGCCCAAAATCCAGTCCGCCGTCAAATGGGTATAGGTGATCGCTGCGGTGCGCGCGCCAGGCTGAACCGTGCTGGACGCGGTGATGGTGTGGGGCCGGCCAAAGGCGAAATCGCTGGCCGCGGGATCGGTCTGATAGCTCAAGGCACGGGAATAGACCTCTCCATCCTGAGTGAGCTCGACCTGGGTTTGGTGGCGCATGGTGGCCGGCGCGATGGAGGTGCTCCAACCCGACAAGGGCGTGGATCCGACCAGATGGCCTTGCACATGGGTGAAGGTCTGGGTGCTCAGCAGAGAACCGGTATCCGAATAGGTCCGGATCTCGTCGATCAGGCCCTCGCGCCAGCCAAATTCGCGATTGACATCGGTGATCACATAATGGCCGTCAGGATAGGTGAGCGTGCGCGGCTTGGTCGAAGTAAAGGTCGCGCACCCGCCCACATAGCAGCCCAAATCGCTGCTATAACTCCAGGTCCAGCTATGGCTTGCGTCACCGGGGATGGTGACGCGCTTTTCAATGACGGCATTGTTTCCCATGGCCGACGGATTGTTCAGCCGCCCCACCGCACAACCGGCTGGAAGCGAGCTGACAGTCCCTCCGGGCGTGGGCGTCACGTCGGGCACTTCAGTTCGGCCATTGGTGATAGACCCGAAGCTGAACACCGCCGTTGCACCAGACGGGTGGCGGATCGTGATCGGACTATGGACGTCAAAACAGGTCCGGTTATTGGGGTCCGCTGCGTCGATAAAGGTTTTGAAATCTGCCGTTCCGGTCGTGTCCCAATACCGCCCGTCGGGCAGGTCCACCCGATTGCCGCTATAATCCCAGTCCCGGCCATTGGTGCTGACGCGGGTCAGCTCATAGCCCGACCAGGTCAGCGTGATGGCACGCCCGTCATTAGAGGTCATGGAGATCAGGCGCGCACCGGAATAGCTGTAGTCCACCCAATTGCCATGTACGTCCTCAACCCGGGTGACATAGGCGAAATCCACGCTGGTATTGGTCGCCACGGCTCCTTGCCCGAGCGTGGAGCGCTGGACGATATGGTCCAAGGTGTAGGTGGTCCCCGTCGGGTCGGTGACCTGAAAGCCCTCGCCATGGCCGCCCGGGGTGGTGGGCAGGCATTCCACCATCCAGTGATCGCTTGTGACCCAGCGCGGATCGTGACCGGTGAATTCCGGGCTGTTGGTGTCGCGCAGCAGGGTTCGGTCCGAACCGGCGATGCTGAGCTGCAAACCGGACCAGTAGTCCTCCACCGTCACGCCCACCAACTGGCCGTCATAGCTGACAGAGGTCGGGCTCGGACCGCCAAAGCCCGTGCATCGGTCCTGAGGCGGGCCATTGGGGATCAGGAAACGCTGGCGGATATGGGGGACTGCCAGATCCCAGTCCCCAGGACCTGGCAGCCCGTTCATATCATTGGTCGTTTCGGTGAGCACCCGCGTGATGTCCATGGCCAGCGCAGAATTGCCGGGCACGGACACATCGGTCTGCGTGACGGTTAAGCGGCCACTATCAATGTCCACATGGTCGCCAAAAACCGATGCGTCCAGGACGTCGAGGTCTGCCGTATTCAGACGCTCGCGCAGCACATCCAGAGGCGTGATGACCTCTGGCGTTGTCCCGCCCGGCCCTGGAAGCCCGCCAGGGTTGGAGGCAGAGGCCAGGGAGCCCTCCAATGCCAGAGCGGTGGCCAAGACTGCCGTGACGAGTGAAGACATGGTCGAAATCCTCCAGCCCAACGCGCGATCAGCGACCGCCCTGTGTCGAGAAAAGACTGTGCGATCCCGAAGAAGGATTATCCCCTTATATTAGAATCACATTCTATTCTTTTCTTTATAGGAGATTTCTAGCTAATGATGCGCGCGCACTCAACCCCCGTCGGAATTGGACCGGTCACTGTGGCTGGATTTGCGTGGCAACGCGAAGAGAGGGGCCTTCGGTATCCTCCCACGCTACCCACACCTCTTTCCCTCCCTCCCCTTGATGGGGTGAAGTGGAGATCATTGAGGGCCGGTGTGGCTTCATCGCTGTCCCGGACGCGGAAGGCGATCCGGGATCAACCGATTGCACCAGAATAAAACCGCTTAGCGCCTGCAGTCGATCCCGGCGCTTCGCTCCGCGCGGCCGGGACAGGGTGGTTTCGCTTGAGAATGGCCGACCTGCCCCCCTCTCTTTCCCACCCAAAGCTGGGATCCACGATGCGCACACGCCGAGGGGGAGAGACCCGACTTATCCGCAGGGCAGCCCTTTGGGCTTAGACTGCGGCCCAAAGGCTCTTTGACATGGCGAATAAAAATCTCGCACACGGTCAAAAATGAGAGACGTGGTAGTGGTAGTGGTAGTAGGAGGCGTTTTCGCCGCGATTTCGGAAATTCGGCACCCTGAAGCCGCTTAGGCCTCATACGCCTCGTCATGCTGTTTGCCATCGCCGCCGATCTCGTCCCAGCTGGCCTTGGAGCCAACCCAGATATGATCGCAGATACGCGCCTTTTCCGCGCCGCGGCTCAGCGATCCGGCTGGAATAAACATCGTGTTTTCGTCATTACGGCCGGGCAGGGCTGAACCGCAGCTCGGGCAAAAGGCGCTGTGCCAGTCGCAGTCGGGATGGCTCCAGGTGTGGACCTGGTCTTCGCCTGTCACCCAGCCGAAGGCCGCGTTGGGCACAACGGCAACGACGACGCCCTGGGTGCCGCTCCACCTGCGGCACAGGGAGCAATGGCAGGCGTACAGATACTCGATCTCAGCCTCGACTTCGAAGCTCACCGCCCCGCAATGACACCCGCCTTGCGCCATGGATTACCCCCGCAGCCACCCCGCATTCACGCAGCCCTCAGCGATCTGGACCGCGTTCAGCGCCGCGCCCTTGCGAAGATTGTCCGACACGATCCACATCGCCAGGCCATTCTCAACCGTGGGATCGTTGCGCACGCGGCTGACAAAGGTGGCGAACTCGCCGACGCTGTCGACCGGGGTGATATAGGCCGGGTCGTCTTCATCGGTGCGGTCGATCAGCATCAGGCCGGGGGCCTCGCGCAACAGGTTTTTCGCGTCTTCAGCTGACAACTCCTTGTCCAGCTCCAGATGCGCCGCCACGCAGTGACCGACAAAGACCGGCACACGGGCACAGGTGGCGAAGAGCTTGACCTTGGGGTCGAGAATTTTCTTGGTCTCCACCGTCATCTTCCACTCTTCCTTGGTGGCCCCATCCTCCATGAAGACGTCGATTTTCGGCAGCACGTTGAACGCGATCTGCTTGTCGAACGCGGTGGGTTCGATCGGATCGTTGACATAAATGGCGCGGGTCTGCTGCCACAGCTCGTCCATAGCGTCCTTGCCGCCGCCCGAGGTCGACTGATAAGTCGCCACGCTAGCGCGCAAAATGCCCGCCGCATCGTGAATGGGCTTGAGCGCCACCACGGTTTGAATGGTCGAGCAGTTGGGATTGGCGATGATATTCTTCGACGGGCGTTCGGAGAGCGCCTCTGGGTTCACTTCGGGCACGACCAGCGGCACGTCGGGGTCCATGCGCCAGGCCGAGGAATTGTCGATGACCAAAGCTCCCGCCGCAGCGATCTTCGGAGCCATCTGTTTGGACAGCTCACCGCCCGCGCTCATCAGCACCAGCTGAACCTGCGAAAAATCAAAGGTTTCCGCGTCCTTGATCTTCAGGGTCTTGTCGCCATAGCTGACGTCCCGGCCCACGGATTTACGGCTGGCCAGCGCGTAAACGGTATCTGCGGGAAACAGGCGCTCTTCCAAAATGGTGAGCATTTCAGCACCAACCGCACCGGTTGCGCCTAGAACAGCGATATTGAGAGCCATGGGACAGGTCCTTGATGAGCGCGGCGCGAGAATGCGCCAGGACGCGACGGGAAAAAAGCCAAAAACTCGAAGGCTTGCCCCACTTAAACGCTATGGCGGCCCGATCAAGACCAAGGCTGCGCTCAAGCCGTGTCGGGTACCCGCTCAGGCGCTTTAAGGGGCAGATCAATATGGAAGCTGGCCCCTGTCGATGTCTCAGAACCCAGGCTGATTGTGCCGCCAGACACCTCTATAATCTCACGGGCAATGGTCAGGCCGAGCCCCGTCCCTCCAGAGGCGCGTTTCAAGCCCGCATCGCCCTGGGCGAAACGTTCGAAAATCTGGTCCCTGAACTCCGGCGCGATCCCAGGTCCGGTATCTGAAACGGTCAGGCAAAGACGGCCCTGTGGCAACGGCTCTGCGCGCAAGGTCGCCCCACCGGTCTCTGAGAATTTCACCGCATTGCCCAGCAGATTGATCAGAACCTGACGCAAACGGCTTCGGTCATGAACAAGCTCCAGGGCGCGCATCTCAGCATCGGCTTCAATCGTCAAGGTGAGGCCTTTGGCCTGCGCAGCGCCGGTGGTTGCGGCGACCGCCTCGTCCAGGCAATCGCCAAGCCGAAAGCGGACCGGTGCCAGATCGAGCTGGCCCGCCTCGATGCGCGACAGATCCAGCACATCCTGGATTAAGTCCTGCAGCGCCGCGCCGGATTTCAGGATAATGTCCAGCTGAGCGGTCTGCTCACGGTTCAGCGGCCCACCGCGCATGACCTGAGCCATGCCGAGCACGCCATTGAGCGGCGTGCGCAATTCGTGGCTCATATTGGACAGGAACTCACTCTTGGCCGCGTTGGCGCGATCGGCTTCGAGCCGGGCCTCGTTCAATGTGGCAATTAGCATGCGGGCGTCGCCGGCAAAGGTGGCCAGGGCGGCGGCCAGAATAAGCGTTGCGGTCGTCAGCAAAGCTGCGGCTGCAACCGTTGTGACATCAGGGGGATAGGGCGTCTCACTGACCCAGCCGAGGTGAGAAAACACGATCAGCGCAATCAAAGCCGCAATGACCCCACCGCTTGCAATCAGCGCGGCGCGTGTCCCAAGAAAAATGGCGGCAGACATAGGTGCGGTGATGATCAGCGGCGTGACATAACCATCCGCACCGCCATTGGTCAGGCTGGCTCCAAAGACCCCCAATATGGTGACGCCCACCAGGCTAATCGCGGCCGGGCGATATCCCCAGGCATGGCGCGCCGCCCACCCCGCCGCAATCAATGTAAGCACCGCAATGATTCCAACGATTTTCGCAGCCGTGATGCCAGGCAAGAGCAGTGTGATGATGACCAGATAGAGCGCCAAAATGGACGCCAGGGTGAACGCCACCCGCTGCAGCAGCTCAGGGCGCTCAATGAGCCCGTGCGAGACTTCAATCGATTTTGTGTCCGGTTTCGCCAAGGCTCCGCCCACGTCTTCCGCGCTGGCGTCAATGCCCTCGCGCCCAACCCCCAGAGTAAACGCGTTCAAAAAGAAGTGCGGTTTGCGTCGCAAATCAAGGTTTTAATGCAAAAATAGATAAAGGCGTCCAGAAACCGGTCCGATCAGGGCACCACGACCCATCCCAGAGTTCGGCTGGCGCAGAAAAACGCCCTCAGGACAGATGACCTGAGGGCGTTTTGAAAACAGGCGCTTAAGCCGGTGGCTTAGGCGAGGCTTGGGTCGATCCCCTTACAAGCCTCGACCAGGCCTTTCACAGAGTCCACGGAGTGATCAAACATCGCCTGCTCGTCGGCATTGAGGCTGATTTCGACCACTTTTTCCACGCCGCCAGCCCCGATTTGAATCGGAACACCCACATAGAGGCCATCCACGCCGAACTGTCCGGTCAGGTGCGCGGCGCAGGGCAGGATCCGCTTCTTGTCGTTGAGATAGGATTTCGCCATGGCGATGGCGCTTTCCGCCGGAGCGTAAAAAGCCGAGCCATTGCCCAGAAGCCCAACAATCTCACCGCCACCCTTGCGGGTGCGGTCCACGATGGCGTCGATCTTGTCGCTGGTCGACCACCCCATCTCCACCATGTCCGGCACCGGGATACCGGCGACGGTGGAATAGCGGGTCAGCGGCACCATCGTGTCGCCGTGGCCGCCCATTACGAAGGCGGTGACGTCCTCGACCGAGACACCAAACTCCTCAGCCAGGAACCAGCGGAAGCGCGCGGCATCCAGCACGCCCGCCATGCCGACGACCTTGTTGTGCGGCAGGCCGGAAAACTCGCGCAGCGCCCAGACCATGGCGTCGAGCGGG
>JANQMI010000186.1 GCA_028280165.1 Oceanicaulis sp.
GCCGGTCTGACCACCCAGGAAGAGTTCGCGAACGTTCGGCGCGCGGAAAGACGTGCCGTAGGTTGCGCGGAAGGTCAGGAAGTCGGTCGGAGACCAAGAACCGCGCACCGAATAGGTGTCGTTCTGACCATAGAATTCGTGGTCGGTGATACGACCAGCGATATCAATGGTGACTTCTTCAGCGAACTGCTGACCGGCCAGGACCGGGATCGACGCTTCGCCGTAGACCTCGAAGAGGTTCACGGTGCCACGGGACACACGGTCGGCGAAGAAGCCAGCCGCACGGCCCTGAGACGCAACGGTGTCCACACCGGAGTCGATGCCGTCTTCACGCCATTCAGCACCCACCACGACCGAGAGGTCGCCAGCCGGCAGCGCGAAGAGCGGGCCAGTGACGAAGCCGCCGGCGATCTTCTGATCAACGGTGGTGGTCACAGTACGCTCGATCTCAAGATATTCTTGAGCTTCAGGCGTATTGAAGCCAGGTGCAGTCACACCATCGGTCGGGTAGAGCGACGATGCGAAGAAGTTGATCGGCACACAGGTGTCCGGCCCAAGGAAGCCAAAGGCGTCAGCCGAAGGCGTACCACAGGTCACAGCACCGGTCACAGGATCACGCTCGGCGGTGTAGATCGACTGACGCAGACGGTCTTCGTCGATCGCCGGACGCGAGGAGTAACCCATGGAACGGGTGTAGCCTGCGAAGGCTTCCCAGGTCCATTCCGGCAGGCCAGCAGCTTCAAGGTCACCCGTGAAACCACCGATCAGGCGGGTCTGCTGAACTTCGATGTCGATATTCCCGCGCTCAACCGGAGACGCATAGATCGGAATCGCAGTCCGACCGAACGGGTTGTACGGGTTGGTTGCCGGGATCGAAGCGAAGATCTGACCATGATAGGTGTTCTTCACAGCGGTCTGGCTGTTGGAGTGCGATGCTTCGATGAAGGCAGAGATGCCTTCAATGCCGAAGACCGGCTCCAGGTCACGATCCGCAGTGAAGAAGAGCGAGTAACGCTGCGACTGCGGGATGATATCGTCACCCGCTTCGAGGTAGGACGACGTCACATTGTCAGCCAGGCGGTTCGGAATGGTACCGAAGCCGGTGCCAGCCAGGAACGGAGCTGCGCTCTCATCACCACCCAGGAAGGTGTCGCCGACGCCGCCGAGGCGGATACGGTTGATGATCGAACCTTCACACTCCGACAGCACATTGCCGTCAGCGTCCAATTCGATGTCGCGCGAGCAGTACAGACCGTCATTCGGGTCGAAGTTCCAGTCGCGGTCACGCACTTCCAGCTCGTCCTGGTTGAAATACTCAACCGCGAACAGGAAGGACGAACGCTCGGTGGAGTCGCCCATCAGCAGGTTCCAGCGCTGCGAGTCGCCGCCGGACTGCTCCGGGACGTTCACAAAGGCGTCGACCTGCAGGCCGTCGAAGTTGTCGCGCAGGATCACGTTGATCACGCCAGCAACAGCGTCAGAACCGTAAACCGACGAGGCACCGTCGAGCAGGATGTCGATGCGCTGAATGATGGAGGACGGAATCAGGTTCACGTCCGGAAGGGCCGGAGCCCCTTCCACACCAGCCGGTGCGAAGCGACGGCCGTTAATCAGAACCAGCGTACGGTCAGCCGACAGGCCGCGAAGCGACACGTTGTTGGCACCTGGGCCACCGTCGGTCACGAAGGACGAGGTGATGGTGCTGTCGAGCTGAACGCCCTGGGCCACAGTGGTCTGCTGCAGGATCTGCGCGGTGTCGATGAGACCAGCGTCGCGGATCTCTTCAGAGTCGATCACCTGCAGAGGTGCAGTGGAGGTGAAGGAGTCACGACGGATACGAGAACCCGTAACGACGATGGTATCTTGCTGTTCCGCCTGCTCTTCCTGGTCGTCCTCCTCGTCGGCCTCCTGTGCCATGGCTGGCGATGCCGCCAAGCCAACTGCAAAGAAGCCAGCAAGAATGGTCGAACGCAGCAAGCGTTCCTTATCCCAATTGCTCACGATCATTCCCCTTAGTTTTGGATCGTCACCGTCTCGTTCACGCGAAACGGCATAGCGCGGTTAGTCCGCACTTGCGGCGCATATTGGGGAGAGCGGCCTCATTCCGTAAAGCGCGGTATGCCGCGATCCGATCCATTTCACAGCCTTTGTCGCGCTCCTGTTGCAGAAAAGCCATATATTGATCAGAGGTAGTACTGACGCGCGTTTATGAGACAATTTAGAATTGGGTTCGCTCGGGCAGGTGAAACGTATCGTAGTGCCGCCACTCCGCAGCCTATAGCCGAATCGCCCATATCTGCAGGCACTTAGGTCAGGCCTGGACTTTCGGGATCCGGCTGGAGATCAAATGAGACGGGGCGGCGCGCCCTTGAGCCCTCTGAGCGCGTTCAATCACCCCATTTCGCCCTAAAACCGGCTGCTCTTGCCCCGACCTTTCGGTCCTCTCAGGAGCGTTTCGCGCAGGCCGTAAACGGCATCTTTTGAGGTAGACGGCGGGGCCCTCATCTCCTGAAACGACGGTGAAGCAGACGAAACGCATTTTTTGACGCCGACGACTTGAAAGCGGCCGTCGTCCGTCAACGCCGCCTTCGGCTTTGGTCTCAAGGGGTTGGAGTTCAATTAAGCGGCACCTTGCGCACTTCGATGCGCTCTGCGCCCCCGATCCCCTCGCCAGCGCAGTGAACGCAATTGACAGCGCGCTCACCGAAGTCCTATTACCCACCGCTCTAAGGCCCCTGGTGCCAGCTTCGCGCCAGCCAGGCCGACTTGAGGACGCTAAGTCCCTCAAGGGCGCGTAGCTCAGTTGGTTAGAGCACTACGTTGACATCGTAGGGGTCACAAGTTCGAATCTTGTCGCGCCCACCATCTTTCTGTCCTCCTTCCCCTCCGGTCGGTCGGGCGCGATGACAGCCCCCTCAGCCTTCATCAACTGCTCGAGACCATCGCTAAGCTCATGCAGCGAAGGGAGAAGGGTGTCCTCCCCTGCTTGAGGGGGAGATGCACTGCCCCTCTCCGCCTCGTCATCCCCGCGTAGGCGGGGACCCAGGAGATGACAGGGCTCGGCATTCCGGGGCTCTGGGTTCCCGCTTTCGCGGGAATGACGAAGGTGAGAAATGGGCAAATGATGTCTCCCCCTGTTTACGGGGGGAGTGTCCCGAAGGGACGAGGGGGGCTTGCAGCGTTGCCATGCCCCCTCCGCCCCTTTCAGGGGCACCTCCCCCGCTGGGCAGGGGAGGACATCGAAACCTCGTTTTTCCACGACGACCCTCCTCTCTTTCCCGGCGCAGGCCGGGACCCAGAGATCATGAAATGCCGCGCTTGACGGCCCTGGGCCCCGGCCTGCGCCGGGGAAGAGAAGAGAAAGTGAGGTCTCTGGATAGACTCCCGTCCCCTCTCTTTCCCAAACTTGATTTGGGATCCAGAGATCATCGAGCGCTAGCGCTGCCCCTATGGATCCCAGCGTCCGCTGGGAAAGAGAAGATGGGCGCTACCCGGCCGGCAGCACACAGAAATCTATCCGCCCCCACCCCCAGCCCCGCTAAACTCACCGGGTGCTCTTTGACCTCGTCCATCACCCTACAGACCCGAAGCGCCCGCAGACCGGCGGTGGTAATAGTCGTAAGAGACAAAACGCGGTCCTGGTAAGAGACTTCGGTGCCCCACCTAGCGCGCGCGATGGTCTTCAGACCTCAGCCAGATCAGCGCGGAGTCCACGTCTGAGGCGGTGAGGACCGCGATCCCGGCCCGTCGCAAGGCCATCACAAGATATCCGGAAAGATCGTCGCGTCCGGCGTCGACGACGGCCAGATTGCGGATGCCCGCAGCATGGAGCGTCTCGGCGATCTCGTCATGATCCCAGTCCCCGAAGTCGATGTCGAACGCCCCTGGCCCCGGTAGCTGGCTCTTATCGATCACGAGGCGTTTACACTGGGCGAGCTCAACCGCTCTTGCGATGGACCGATAGCTGTCGCGCCGCGCGGTGCGATCGAGCGCGCCTTCCATAACCGCTAGAATAACCCCAGCGCCAGCCGGCCTGATCGTGCTAACTCTCATTTTCGTCGCCCACCTAAAACCTAGCATTCAAATCGAAGAACCTAATGAATAAGCTTTAAAAATTCGATTCGTTGAATAGAGTCAATTGAGAATACGGGTTCGCTCGGTCAGACTCTGACGCGAATTCTGGGCAAAATGGCAGACAGATGGGTGTCGTTCGGCCCGCTCATCCATCGGGAAATCCCAAGGGTTAAAACAACGCCTTTTCAAGTTCACGCTCATAGCGTTTCAGCTTGTTGCGGGCTTTGCGCCATTCCCACCACAGGAAAGCCACTTTGGGGCCCTCCACCAGATAGCGTTTCCACATGCGTTTGGGCTCTTCAGCCAAGCGATGCAACCACTCAAGGCGCGCACGCTGGATCCATTTCGGGGCGCGCTTGGCCTGGCCGGACAAGAAGTCCAGCGAAGCCCCGACACACAGTCCCACACCGGTACAATCACCGCGCTCCAGGCACGCCTCTGCCACCAATTCCTGCTGTGGGGAGCCCACGCAAAGGAAGACAAAGCGCGCGGGGTTTTGGGCCACAAATTCGGCGCAGTCGGCGATCGCCTCGGGGTCATTGCGCAATCCCATAGGGGGTTCATGCCAGCGGATATCCGTCAGGCCGTAACGAGACTGAAGGCCGTCAATGACAGCCTGGCTTCCGCCAATAATCGTGATCGTTTCGCTTGGCTCAATGACGGTATCAAACAGCCGCGCAGTCAGATCCGATCCAGGGGTCACGTCAACGGACTCTCCGGACAGCGCGGCGATCAGCTCCAGCACGCGGCTATCACACACGGTCAGCCAGGCCTGGGCGTAGAGCGTGGCCAGAACGCCATCGCGACGCAAGCGGACCAGATGATCGACATTGGGCGTGACGACAAAGGCAAACGGCTTTTGGCGATCACGCTCGGTGATGCGCTCAACCGCAGTGTCGAACCCGATGCGATCAAAGGCCGAGTTCAGAAACCAGATATGGCGCGCGCTGCGTCGACGATCATCCGGCTCATCGGTGGGTTGCAGGCCTGCAAGATCAGACTTGAGGAGGTCTTCAAAGGGCGTGTGCGCGTTCATGAGTCCCGATTTGCTCCAGAGCTGCGGGTTAGGCTCTGAACAAAGCAAGTCGCGTACCGCATCCAAACGGGCGGGCACAGGCATCAATAGGACATCACCAAAACCGGACCTGGACCCATGTCTGCCTTCAAAGCCCTATCGATCATTCTTGCGACGATGTTTGCAGCCGTCCTATGTGCTTTGGCTTTGTCGGCCGAGCGCTCCGGAGCGACCGGCATCGCAGAGGCCCAAATTGGCCCGCTCAAAATCGCGTTTGGGACCGAGACCGGGCTGCTGTCGATTTCGGCGGAGTCTTGCCTAAGACAGGGCTGCCCAGTCCTCGCCCTCCGGACGTTGGAGTCACGCGCCTCGCTTGAGGTTTCGCCAAGCGATACGGGCCGGGTGGAGTACCTGCAGACTATCACGTTGGAGAGCGGAGGGCTCGCCGGTGAGGGCGCTGACGATCTCCTCGGCGAGCAAGGGAGCATGGGCGAACCCTCGAGCCCCGAAGGCCGTGAGCAGGATTGGGCCGCTAAGACCGAGCTCGGTCCCATCCGCTAGACCGCCCCGCTTCGCGGTGCTGCGCCAATGGGCGTGGAACGTCTCGTCCGGCGTGAGACCGCATAGCGGCAGCCGATCGGCCACCGCCGCCCGCACACCGCCCCAGATTTCACGCCTTGTACCCACCGCTAGATCCACCGGTGCCGATTGGGCGAGTTGCCTGAGGTCCGCTTCGCCGGTTTGCGGCACGGCCGGTCTATCCCCCTTGATATGGGTGGCACCAATTAGCACGCGTCCGGCACCATAGGGGGCCGCATATCCACCCCATGCGGCCGCTGCCTTGAGACGGGTTGGTGTTTCAAAGCAGGCCACCTGACCCGCCGTTGCTTCCAGTGCGACCGGACCCAGACTGGAGGATGGATAGCCGCCTGCAAGGATAAGCGTTGCGAACGGACCAAAGCTCCGCGCTCCGCTCTGGAGATGCCAGCCTTCATCAGACTTTGCGATCCGATCTATTTTCGCGTCGACAGGCCGAAGACCCTCGACCAGACCGGTGACAATTTCAGCCGGTGTGAATGAGCCCGCGGGCCCCATCCACAAACCGGCCTGCGATTGCGTGCCCAGGCGGTTCGAGGCCTGATCCGTCTCAAGCCACTCAAATCGATCATCTAAGCGCTCAGCCAGACCCTGCAGGCGCGCCTGCCCGTTCGGGTTATCGGCGCAACGCAGAACACCCCCAGCGTCCAGCCAGCCGCGGTCTCGATACAGTGTTAAGGCATAGTCAAAAGCGGCCAGCAGCGCGCGGTTGTGCGGGCGGTCTGCCGCTTCCAATCTTGGTGTGAGCAATCCCAGCGGCGCGCCGGATGCCCCACAGGCCCAGCCCCCGTCGGCAAAAACCGTTGGTGTGCGCCCTCGCCGTCTAAAGGCCTCCACCAGACAGGCCGCAGCGATCCCACCGCCCACAATGGCGACCTCACCGGAAGCGGGTTTTATGCGGGCAAAACCGCTGGGAGGCACCATGTTGGGCGGGCCGTTAAATATCGCCTCCAGCCGCTCGCGCTTTCGGCCAAAGCCTGGGCGTTTTTCGACCGCGAACCCGGCCTCAGCCAGGCCTCGTCGAACAAATCCAGCCACAGTAAAGGTCGCTGCTGGGGCACCAGGTTTTGACAAACGCGCGAGGTGCGAAAACAGGCCGGCTGTCCACATATCCGGGTTCTTCGCAGGTGAGAAACCGTCTAGGAACCAGGCATCCGCCTTGAATTCCATGTTGGCGAGCGCGGCTTCGCTCTCATCGTGGAACACGGTGAGCACAACACGCCCGCCTGCCAGCATGATGCGGTGCGGACCCTTATGGGGTGAAGGCCAATTTGCCAGTAACGGCAGAGCGAGCGCCTGCAACTCAGGAAACGCAGCCAGTGCGCGGCTCGCATCCTCCCGGCGCATCGGCCACCCCTCAACGGTCACGAAATGAAGGCGGGCGGTGGACTTGGCATGGGCCAGGAAAAGCTGGGTCAGTGCCAGGAAATTCAGGCCCGTGCCAAACCCAAGCTCACCCACAATCGTCAGGTCGTCCTGGAAGCGCTCCGGAAACCCAGCCCCTTGCAGAAAAACCGAGCGGGTCTCCTCAAGGCCGTTTTCAGCGGAGAAATAAACATCGCCGCTGAGGTCAGACACGGGGCCACCCTCGCCCCAGGACAGTACGGCATGGGAGCGTTTAAGCGTCGAAGGGTCATCTTCTGCCATGGCTCGCCATGCCAAAGCTCGGATAGAGTTTCAAGTCTCGCAAACAAAAAGGCCGCCTTCGGGGAAAGGCGGCCTTGGCAGGTTATACCCCTGTTATGGTTGTTTTTATGCCGTTGGCGCGTTGGAGACCGCCTCTTCCAGTTCCGAAAAGCTCGGCTGGAAGCCGGTCGGCACGTTGCCGCGCCCGATTTCAACGGAGATCTGAGCCGCATTGCCGTGCAGGTGCGCAACCAAAACCGCCTGAATGATTTTGTAGAAAGTGCCTTCTTCCTCGTAGATCTGACCCAAGCGGGCCGCAAACGGGCCCACGAAGCCATAGGCCAGGAATACGCCCAGGAAGGTCCCCACCAGCGCGCCACCAATTTTTTTACCCAGCACGGTCGGCGGGCTATCGATGGCTCCCATGGTTTTAATGATACCCAGCACGGCCGCCACAATACCCAGCGCGGGCAGGCCATCGGCCATGGTCTGAAGCGCGTGGGCCGGAGCCGCGGCTTCGTGATGGTGCTTTTCCAGCTGCTTTTCCATGGCATCTTCGACCTGGTGAGGGTCTTCGAGATTCATGGTCATCATGCGCAGCGTGTCGCAGATGAAGTCGACCGCGAAATGGTCCTTCATGATCTTGGGATAAGCCGAGAAGATCGAGCTCTCGTACGGCTTCTCAATGTGAGATTCCAGGGCGATGACGCCCTTGGTCTTCATGGTCTTGGTCAGCTGGAACAGCAGGGTCAACAAGTCGACATAGTCCTGCTGCTTCCATTTCGACCCGCTTATAAGCTTTGCGAAGTCCTTCAGCGTCTGCATGACCACGCCGAGGGAGTTACCAATCAGGAAGGCCCCGACCGCCGCGCCACCGATCATCATCATCTCAAAAGGCAGAGCCTCCAAGATGATGGCGAATTTACCGTCAGCGAGCGTGAAGCCCCCGAAGACCATCACAAAGACGACAATGACGCCTATGATCTGAAACATTATCCCACCACCCGTTCTGGATGGACGCCCATGACTGGCGGTTTCTCCGCTCTTGGGTGCCATGACCGTCCGATTACGGGACGGTTATAGGCATGGGATGCTTAAGGCTCGGTTTGCACAGCGTTAGAGATTGATTCAGACCCATCACCGCTCCGCCTCTAGCCGAAGCTCCATTTTTGGCCTGTTCCGCCTCATTCGGCTAAACTGCGGCTCAGACGATGGCACGCGTCCTGCAACACCAACAGGTTACACACGCGCGTCACATGGGAGCGTCGGTTATGGCCATCATCACGGTCGCGAGCATTAAAGGCGGAGTCGGCAAATCGACGCTCGCCATTCACCTCGCCGCGGCCCTGCAGATTCAGGGCCTTAACGCCAGCGTGATTGATGCTGACGTCCACCAGCGATCCACGGAGCGCTTCTTGGATCGTCGGACCCAGCGCCTGAACGGCTCGGCGAAGGCGGTTCTAACGGCGTCCGGAATTCAGACACAAGCCGGGCAGGTCGGACCCCATTATTTCGACAGTACGCTGCGCCATGCGTCGCGCCAGGGTCATGTCATTATCGACCTGCCAGGCAGCAAGTGCGAGCTGTTAGACACCGCACTTTTGCGGAGCCAGATGCTGGTTTCCCCCATCAATGAAAGCTTTGTGGATCTTGATGTCATCGGCACATCCAAAGGACTGCCGGGTCCGCTGACCGAAGCCGTCCTGCTGGCACGCCAGCAGCGTGAAGAGGCCGGCTTGCGCCCGCTGCGCTGGACGGTGGTGCGCAATCGCCTGTCCACGCTCTACAGCCGCAACACCGCTGCGGTCGATGAGCGGCTGCGCGCGCTGGCCGACCAATTCGACTTTGACATCGGGCCGGGCCTGACCGAACGCGTTGTCTTCCGCGAGCTTTATGATGAAGGCCTGACATTGTTGGATGCGATGGACCATCAAGACGTCAAGCCAACCCTGTCCACAGTTGCGGCCCGCAGCGAGCTTCGCGCGGTTATGGAAACCCTCGCCCTGCCGTCACGCTTCTAGACGATCAAACCAGACAAACCGGCCGCCTGGCTCTCCGGGAAAACCGCGCGATCGAGGTCACGCGCGTCGAGCCCCCAATGCTCGGCCAGGACGCCTTTAAACAGGCTGGTCAGATTATTAGCTGGAACCAGATCGCGGTCCTCATGCAATCGGTCAAGCCCCGGCCAATCGCCTAGGATGCGTCCGCCGCGCACGGCACCGCCCAACAGAAATGCCGCGCCGCCTGTGCCATGATCGGTCCCACCGGCACCATTGACGCGCACGGTTCGCCCAAATTCAGTCACCACTAGAATGGCGGTCCGGTCCCAGTGCGTGCTCAAACGCGCCTGAAGCGCGGCAAGGGCCTGATCAAGCCCGGCGAGGCGATTGGCGAGCTGGCCTTGAGCGCCACCTTGGCGAATATGGGTGTCCCATCCATCCAGACCGATCACGGCCGCATCAGGGCCACCGGGCGCAGCCAGGATATTGCCCGCCGCTTCGGTGACGACCCGATAAGCCTGGGGCCCAGATCCGCGCGCATTCATGCCGCCCCTTGCCTGCATACTCTCGGCCATCGCAGAGGCTGCCTCATCGGTTTCCAGCGCCATGGCGAGCGCAGGACCCAGCATGGGATCGCGGGCATACATATCCATCAGGCGCGCAATCGTGTCGTTGTCGGCCCCCGGCAGCACGGCGGGAGCCCAGGTGGAAACCGGCACAGGCCCTCGCAGGATCAACGGAAGGCTCTGGCCTATACCAACCACATCAGGCGGTGCGCTGCCCATCACCCCCAGCGCCCGATTAAGCCAGCCATCTCGGATGGCAACAGTTCCGGCCTCAAGCTGATCTTGACCATCAAAGTGGGAGCGCTCGCGGTAATCGGTGGCCGCAGCGTGCACCGCCAGCAATTCACCGCGTGCATAAAGCCCGGCCAGGTGCGGTAGACTCGGATGGAACACAAAGGGTCCTGCAGCCGGAAGTCCGCCATCCAGTGCTAAGTCGCCGCGCAGCTCACGGTAGCGTCGCTCGCCCGTCGGCGGCAGAGCCGCCAGCCCATCCAGCGCCCCGCGCAAAATGATGACCACCAGCTTGCGCCCCATAGCGCTCTGGCTTCGAGCAAAGCTGGCCGACGCCCCGGCCAGGCTCACACCAGAGGCAGCCAATCCGG
>JANQMI010000238.1 GCA_028280165.1 Oceanicaulis sp.
TCGTGGTGCCGGACACTTGCTGATGCAGCGACGGCGCACGGAAGGAGCGCGACCAGCCCCCGGATAGAGTCAGCTGATCGGTCAGGTCAAAGGCCAGAGCCAGTTTCGGGTCGGTGGAGGAAAACTCTTCCAGGTCTTCATGGCGCAGGGCCAGCTGAAGGCGGGCGCGCGTGGACAGCGGGATCACGCTTTCCACAAAGGCGGACAGCACATCGCGCTCGCCCTCATAATCTGGACCCCCGACGATGAAAAGGAAAGCATCGGCGTTAAACAGATCGCCATGGTCTACATCCAGGGTTTCCCGGCGGATTTGAGCGCCCAGCACCAGCGAGGCAGCGCCGCCCGGTGCAGTGAAGGCGTCATCGGTGGCGATCACGCCCTCTAGGCTGGTCAGCGTGGCTTCGCTGTCGCGGGTGTTTTCGCCAATCAACCAGTCGAGCAGCGCCGGATCATTATAGCGCGGGTCGGTCGGGTCGGTGACCAGTCCGCCAGATCCGAAGGGGTTGAACCATAGACACCCATTGGCCCCCGGGGTGGTGCCCGTACAGCCCGCTCCGCCCAGCCCGTTAAGCGCAGCGTCCAGGCGCGAGGCCACCGTATCGGTGATCGTGGCGGTGAGGTCATTGCGTGAATGGTTGGCGGTCAGCGTGCCGTCCCAGGTTCGACCGGCCAACGCAAAGCTGCGCTCCAGCGTGGCGTCAATGCGCAGGGTGTCATGCGCAAAGCTGCGGCGCGCGGCCCCGGCCGACACCCCTTGGGGGCGGCCCAGCCAGGTCACGTCACGGCCGAAATAATTGCCCGGGTTTGCGGACGGAATGGTCGGGAAGCTCAGTGCGGGCAGGGAGGGGGAGTTGCCGCGGGTCAGTTCCTGGCTCGCCAGGGCCGCACGCAGGGTGAATGTGGTCTCACCGAGCTGTGCAGTCAGCGCGCCAAAGGCATTCAACCGGGTTTCATCGGGAATGAGCGAGAAGAATTGGCCAAAATCCAGGCGGCAGAAGCCCGGCGTGCCAAAGGCAGTGTCCGCGCCCAGCACCAGCGGATTGCCGCCCCCGGCCGCGCAGTCGCGGTCCAGAATGGCTTGGGGTCCGCCGCTGGACGTCGTGACTTCAAATCCGCCGCCTGGCGCTTGGATATAGTAAGCGCCGGGCTGCCCCAGAGCCGACAGGCCTGTGCCCGGCACAAAGTCGGTTTCAAAGCCCTCAACCCCATCGGTATCGCGATAGCTGATCGCACCGGTCAGATGCACGGTCTCGCTGATCTGGCCGCCAGCAATGAGCGACAGTATGGAGGTAAAGCCTGCGCCCTCGAACCCATCGGGCCCGCGCGCTTCAATCTGCGCTTCCAGGCCTTCAAATCGGTCGCGGGTGATGATGTTGACAACTCCAGACACGGCGTCGGAGCCAAAGAGCGGCGAGGCCCCATCTTTCAGGATTTCCGTCCTTGCGATGGCAATGTCAGGGATCAGTGCATTGAGGTCGACAAAGCTGGAGCCGTCATCCGCAGCCACGCTCGACACCGTTTGACGCTGGCCATTGATCAGCACCAGCGTGGACCCCAGGCCCAAACCGCGCAGATTGACGCTGGAGGTCCCTGACGTGTCATTCTGGGTGCCCGGGTCATCGTTGAACTCAGAGCCCACCACCGACGGATTAAACGCCAGCGCATCGCCAAGGTCGTCGAGGCCCGCTCGTGCCAGTGCGTCGCGGGTCAGCACCGTCACCGACCGGTCCCCGGCCTGGACGCCGCTGGCGCGGCCCGCAGTGATGGTGATCACCTCGTCGGTCTGTTGTGCAAAAGCGCTCGGGCCTTCGCCCAGGGCAAGGAGTAGCGCAACAGCACTCACGGTAATGGCGCGTTTCATGGGAGTTCCTCGAAAGACTTTATTATTGTTGCTGCGGCGCGTAGCAGCCTGCGCTGGGCAGAGCAAGCATGAGAGTATGCCCGGTGTGAGACGGGCGTGCTGACGCGCACAGAAATCTGCGCGATTACGCTCCAGGCGCGCGAGAAAGCCCGCCTATGGCTAGGGTGCCCGCAATATCTTTTCCATGGCTTTGCCGCGCGCGAGCTCATCAATGAGCTTGTCCAGATAGCGCAGCTCGCGCATGAGCCGGTCTTCCACTTCTTCAACCCGGACCCCGCACACAACACCCTTGATCAGGTCGCGATGGGGGTTGAGGCGAGGGGCCTTCTCTAGGAAGGCTTCAAGCGTCGTGGGATGGTCGATAATCGCGTTTAAGGCCTCGCCTTCATAGCCGGTGAGCCAGGCGATGATCTGATCGACTTCGGCCTTCGTGCGGCCCTTGCGTTCGGCCTTATCGACATACATCGGATAGACTTTGCCGAACTCCATCTGGAAGACGCGGTGGTTGGCCATCGGACCCATCCTCTTCATCGAGACTGCGCTGATCCTACCATCATCACCGCTTTTGTCGCCATCATGGGATTGCTGCGCGCAAACCTGCGCAAAGGGCGTAGACAGGCCATTTCTCGCGCCCTATAACCCGCGTCCTCAAAGAGCGTCGGGCCATCCCGGAGAACGCCTGAATGCCCAGGTAGCTCAGTTGGTAGAGCAGCGGATTGAAAATCCGCGTGTCGGTGGTTCGAATCCGCCCCTGGGCACCATTACCCTCTCCGCACAACACCGCAAATGTCCATAACCGGATGTTATTAAAGACGTTTTCGGAGTTGTGCGCGTCCGCTGGCCTCCGGGCCGGTCGCTCGAAATACCATCACTTTGATGGTATTCTTGATGGTATCGGCGGAAGCCGGGTTTTCGATACCATCAATCCGAGGGTGATTATGCCCCTAACAGATCGCGCCATTCGGAATCTGCAACCGAAGGCAAAAGCTTATAAAATCGCTGATCGTGACGGACTTCACCTGATGGTGACCCCCGCAGGCAGTCGACTTTGGCGCATGAACTACCGTTTTGATGGTAGCCAGAAGACGCTCTCCTACGGCTCGTACCCATCCCTAACGCTTGCCGAGGCGCGTGAGAAAAACAGAAGCGCCAAGAAACTGCTGGCTGACGGGGTCGATCCGGCGGTCAAGGCCAAGCTCGAAAAGCTGAAGCGAGAGTTCGCCAGTGTGAACACGTTCGGGGCCATCGCGGATGAGTGGTTGGACAAAATCCAGCGCGAGGGCCGCGCCGAAACCACCATGCAAAAGAACCGTTGGCTGATTGAGCTTGTTCGACCTTCGCTCGGCAATCGGCCGGTCTCCGAGATCAGTCCGATGGAAGTCCTGCTCACGCTGCAGAAAGTGGAGGCTCGGGGTCGGTTGGAAACAGCCAGGCGGCTTCGCTCAACCATCGGAACGGTGTTCCGCTACGCGATTGCGACCGCACGGGCTGACGCCGATCCGACCATCGTGCTGCGCGGCGCTATAGCCACTCCCAAGCCAAAGCCGCGCGCCGCGATAACGGATCCCAAGAAACTCGGTCCGTTGCTCCGCGCCATCGATGGATTTGACGGTCATGTCCCAACGCGCGCCGCATTGCGCCTGCTGCCTTTGTTGTTTCCGCGTCCTGGCGAGCTGAGACAGGCCGAATGGGAGGAATTCGATTTCGACGCTTGTGTTTGGTCTGTGCCGGCCGACCGAATGAAAATGCGGCGCCCCCATCGCGTCCCGCTCGCGAAGCAGGCCATCGAAATTCTAGCTGAGCTCCGAAAGGCGACAGGGGACCTGAAACTCGCTTTCCCGCAGATTCGCGCGTTGTCGCGCCCCTTATCAGACGGAACATTGAACGCCGCTCTGCGCCGATTGGGCTATGGATCTGACGAGGTGACGCCGCACGGGTTTCGAGCCACCGCCGCGAGCCTGCTCAATGAGTCCGGCAAGTGGAATCCGGACGCGATCGACCGACAGCTAGCGCATGTGGATGACAACGAGGTTCGACGCGCATACGTGCGGAGTCAGTATTGGGACGAGCGCGTTGAAATGATGCAGTGGTGGGCCGACCATTTGGACGGACTAAAAACGCGTCCCACGTTGCCTGTGCCTTGAATTGAGAAGCGGTGCGCATTGCTGGGCAGCTGGTCTTCACGCGAACGCACTACGTCCTCAGTTGCGACCGCACAAGGAGTGAATCAGGCTTGCAGTTGAATTGCCCACGAAGAAGCGCACGGAGCGCTGAGGAGTGATGACAATGACTGCGATGACCTCAGAGAAGCGTGAGGATGCGGACCCGATTGGTCGATTTATGCGGATGCCCGACGTGGAAGCCTCAGTCGGCTTGCGGAAGTCCAAGATCTACGAACTGATTCAGGATGAAACCGATCCGTTTCCTGCGCCCATCCATATCGGCGCGGCGTCGGTTTGGCTCGAATCCGAAGTTGTCGAATGGAAAGCCCGGCGTGTCGCACAAGCGCGCGGGCACTGCGCCTAAGCGGCCGCATGCGCGCTAAACCCACTTTAATCATACATTTCAATTTATTGGTGCCTCGGCTCTAGCTCGTTCTACGAGCTATTTCCGAACTCTCCGACGGCTCCGGCTCACCTATTCTCGGCACCCTAGCAGCATCCCGTGCATCAATTTTCGTGCGACCAATCACTCCCGTCGAAAAGCGCCGGTGCGGGACGCCGGGGAGAGCGAGCCCCGCACCGGTAGTCTAAAGGGAAGTATCGTATGAGCGCTTGAGGGATACGCATGCCTGAGGCGCTCATAGTGGAGACGGGCAAGCCATAACTTTGTTCCAGAAAATTCGGGACTTTGCCTCTAAGACCAAGCTCTAAATTCGGACCTCTCGGCCGGTGCATTTATCGTCGGGCTGGACATTTCTTTGATCGCGCTCACACTTAAGCGCTGGCGATTTGACGATCAGAATTGCCATCGAGGGCGCGTTTAATGACGAAATCTAGAGGCATATTTGGGCGGGGTGGAAAACCGGCTGACGGCGACGAAAGCGCGCTCGACGTCGATATGGATGATCTTTACCGAACCCATTTCAAAAGCCTCGTCGCGGGTATTCGCGCCTCCTTCGGTTCAGGTCCGCCCGACCCGGAAGATGTTGTCCAGTCCGCCTTCATGAAGTTCGCGCGCCTTGAAGATAAGGCGTCGATCTCCAACCCGCGAAACTTCATCTATATCGCCGCTCAGAACCTAGTTCTTGACCACAAGCGCGCCGCGAAAACCGCAAACGCCTACATTGCCGAGCAATTGGCGTTCGACTCTGAGCTGGCGTTGGAACGGATCACGCCTGAGCGCGTCGTAGAAGCGAAGGAACGGTTCGATATCCTGGTTGCCGCCATGCGCAGCCTACCCAAGAAACAGCAGGTGTTGTTGGCCATGTCTCGGTTGGAAGGCAAAACCTACCGCGAAATCGCCTCTGAGACGGGATACTCGCTCGCCGATGTCGGGCGGAACATCAATCAGGCCATCACAAGCTTGGTGATCGCCCTGAAGCGGCGTGAGCAGATCGTGAGTTCGTCGCACGAGAGTGAAACGGACAAGTCGGGAGGCGACAATGACTGACGCCCGCACCGACGACGCCATAGAACGCGAAGCCGCAAACTGGTTCACCCGCATGCATTCAGGCGAGGTCGACGCGGATAGCCGAGAGGCCTTTGAGGTTTGGCTGCATAGTGATCGCGCCCACAAGATCGCTTACCGCGAATTCGAACAAGTCTATCGTGATTTGGATTTTGTCGCGCCCGAAGCTGGTGTGAATATCGATGAGCTGCTCCCGCGGGACAAAGGCGGATTGGCCGACAAGGTTTGGGCGTGGACCCGTCGACCGGCATTTGCCGGCATCGCCGCCGTCGCGTGTCTTGCGGTGGTTTCGATCACCGCGCTGAATACCGATCTGATGGGTGGCGCTCAGTCTGAGCCGGCAGCCGTCGCGGTTGTTGAAGCAGCAGATTATGCGACGGCGATCGCCGAGATCCGCGAAGTGACCTTGGAGGATGGCTCGGTTCTCACGCTAGGGCCGGCGACTCGCATCGAAACAGAATTCACGGCCGAGCGTCGCCATGTCGTCCTCTTGGAAGGTGAGGCCTTCTTCGACGTCGTGAGCGACCCAACGCGTCCCTTCTTCGTGACGAGTCAGGACACCTTGGTTCGGGTCGTCGGCACGCAGTTCGACGTCAAACGCAGCGCGGACATCGTTCACGTGGCCGTTCTGGAAGGCGTCGTGGAGGTCCTAAAGCCGTCAGACATCGCCCAGGTGGTCGAAAGCGGCGACACGTCTTCGACACCGCGTCAGGTCCTGACCGCCGGCGAACGCGTTAGCGCCGCCAGACGGGTCGCGCTGCCCGAAACGCGCCAGATCGAGCAGTTTGAGCCCGGCGGTTGGCGTGAAGGACGGCTGGCTTACGAAGATGCGAGTCTGGCCGAAATCGTTGCGGACATGAACCGCTAT
>JANQMI010000010.1 GCA_028280165.1 Oceanicaulis sp.
CACGGCGCTCCAGGCTGTCGAGGGCGCGTCCGCGCCGCCGAACCAGCCTTTGGCGGCCATCCTGCCTGACGGATCCACGCTGCGCGCGCACTTGCTGGCCCCCACGCGGGCGTCCGGCTTCGTCACGCCGGGCCAGGAGGTGCGTCTGCGGGTGGACGCCTTTCCCTATCAGCGCTTCGGAGCCGTTCCTGGACGCATTATCGACATGTCGGCCACCGTCATCGCGCCCAACGAGCTGGCTGCCCCTGTCCTGATTCAGGAGCCCGTCTATCGCCTCACAGTGGAGTTGGAGGCGCAATCCATCGACGCCTACGGCGCGGCCCAGCCCCTGCAAGCTGGCATGGCCCTACAGGCTGACATCCTGGTGGACCGCCGCCCGCTCTGGCGCTGGTTTATCGATCCGGTGATGGCAGCGCGGAGCGTATGAACCCCCCATGCGCTTGGACCTAGACCGCCTCGACACCGCACTGAAAGCCCCAGACGCGGCTGCAGCGCTTCAGGCCGCTTATGCCGGGCTGGAGGCCTGTACCAAGCCGGACTTGGCCACAAGCATTGCGCACATGCCGGCGCGCACGCTCATGTTGGATCCCAGCTCAGCGGATCTGATCCATCCCGATACCTGGGCCCGTTTGGACGGGCCGGCTGAGATTTACCATCACCCTGACGCAGACCGGGCGTTCAAGGCCGCGGCGCGTGGCGAGCCCGACCTCACGCTCATTTTGCGGCGGCTCCGCCGCGCCGTGACCGGGCTGAATGACGGTCTCCGGCGTGGTGGTGTGCGCGCCGGAGGCGGCTTCACCATGCAGGACAGCGTGTTTCCGCAGCCCGGTGCTATTCCACCGGCCATAAAGGCGCTGACCGAATTTCGCGCGGCTGCACCCTTGCACGATCCGGTCTGGAACGCCCTGTTATTGCGGCTGACGCTGCAACGGCTTCATCCTTTCTCGAAAGGCAATGGGCGCACCTTGCGCGCGCTCTTAAGTTATGAGCTGTTCCGTGCGGATTTGATCGGTCCTGTCTATACCCCTATTGCGCGAATGGTTGATGCCAATCGCCCGGCCCTGATCCGGTCGCGAAATGCGATCACGACCGCCTCAAACGCAGACGAAATCGTCGCTGCAACAGCCCGCGCCTTGACCTTAGATGCTTGTTTAATCGGGCTTCTTGCGACATCTGAGCCTCGCTCTGACAAAATTAATTTTTGTTAATGTGATTTAGTTGCAGATATTCGTAATGGTTGTATCACGCAACTATGGAGGATAAATTGCGCGAACTAGAAATGCATGAAGTTGAGCTTGTGAGCGGCGGTAGTGACGATCAGGCAAGCCGCCTCATAACCCCGTTGGATCCGAGCAATGACATGCGCTATTTTTGCATGACGCTCGGGGTCGGCATTTGCATCGCCAATGGCGGTGGTGATTGGCATGGCTCCGCGCGTTGGGGAGCTGAATTTAGGTTTGGGAGCGGCGAAGCCCGTTCGTCGGCACAAGCCTCACAGATGGCCAGAGACCAGGTTGAGTCAGGTGGTGCATCATTAGATATTGGCTTCACGAATGAATGGGGTGGTGGCCAGTATCAGAGCGGTTGGGGCGGCGGAGTCGGCGGCCAATTTGGTGAAACACGGTCCTCGGATTGATGCTTATGCTTTCACGGCGCAAAATCGGATTGATGACGGCTGGTGCAAGTGTTCTGACAGCTGCCTTAGCGGCGAGCGCGTGTTCGTTGGAGCCACAGATCGTTCATTTTCGAGGCCCGCTCGTGGAAGCGGAAGTTTCTCCTTTTCTGGAGAGTTTTCCGAGGTTTGATCGCATCTATCTGACCTCCGAGGGCGGCGAGGAAATCGCCGCCCTCGCCTTAGCCGAGGCCGTCATCGCTAACGACGCGGTTGTTGTCGTTGATGGGTTCTGTCTGTCCGCCTGTGCACTTTATCCCTTTGTCGCGGCTTCACATGTAGAGCTATCGGAGAATTCCGTGGTCGGCGTGCATCCTGGCGCGCTGTCGGTCAATGCGGCGACGGAGCATTTGCAAATCGCGTCTGCTGATCGCGACAAGCTTCAAGCGGTCAGTGATCGAGCCGTTGCGCTCTACGAAGCGCGAGGTAGGGATACGAGGGTATTCCTTGATGCCGTGCCAGCGCATGGAGTGACCTGCGTCGTTCAGAACGATGCGCAAAGTGATTGGACGGTCAGCCTACAGGCACCGATTTGGCTTTGGATACCCGATCAGTCCTACTGGCGGTCCATAGGGGTGGAATTCTCCGGTGAGCTGCCGAGCACGGTTTCGGAGGCTGAAACGGCGATACTACACTATATCGAGCGTGTTCCACCCTTCACGTTTGGCGGTAATTTTCCGACAGATATAACGACTTATGACTTCAGCAATCTAACATTCTGCGATGATTAACATCTCACAACGCTCTGCGAGCCCCGCGTCAGTGGACGCGATGATCGCCTTCTCTCCAGCTCTGTTTGTGTGCCTGCTTCATGTCGGACTTGCGATTGTGAGCGGGGTGGTGATGCCAGTGATTCTGGCTGGGGCGTTTAGCCTTTATTTCATTCAGGCGGGCGTGGTTTACCTTTTACTCTCTTGCAAGCTCAGACGGGTCTTGCGCCGAGGCTTGATCCTTGTCTACGGGGTGGGCATGGGTGCGCACGGGCTTGATCTGATCGGTGACATCATCCAGGCGGCGGGCCCCGCCCCATAACCCTAGGCGGCTTGGGCTTTGCTCCGATCCCGCCCTGTATGTCATCCGCCGGCGTGTCCGGCGGCCCCAGTTTCAGCGCTGAGCTTACTGGGTCCCAAATCAAGTTTGGGATGACGAAAGAGTGGTGGAGGCGGCGCTAACCTCCCCCACCCGATCCGGAGCAAGCGCGCCCGTCGATCGGTTCCGCGGCTCGACCCCCATAAGGGGGAGGGACGGGCGCTGAGCTCGTCAGAGTGGCCTGCCAGACCCACCGCCTCCCTCCCCTTGATGGGGGTGAGGTCGCGAAGCGAACGAACGGCCACGCAGTGGACGGGTGGGGTGAGGATCATTGAGCGCCGCCCATCCCTGTCTTCTTCCCAGCTTCCGCTGGGGAAGAGACGGGAGAATAGCAATGACCGGCCGGAGGTCAGACTAAGACGCCGCAGCCTCAATAAACGCCGCCAGCTCCTGGTCCAGCGTGGTCACGCCATTCGCGTCGTGGGTGGACAGGGTGATGTCGACGGTGTTGTAGACATTGAACCATTCGGGGTGATGGTCCATCTGCTCGGCTTTCAACGCCACCTGGGTCATGAAGCCGAAGGCGGATTTGAAGTCCGCAAATTTAAAGACTTTGCGCACCGCATCGCGCTCGCCCTCGACCACGCTCCAGCCTGAAATCGCATCGCACAGCGCCTGGGCACCAATCTTGTCAGCCATGGGCTTGTCTCCTTGAAAACACCTGATGCGGATGTGGACCGGGCGACGTGCTTCATCAAGTGTAAATGCCGCGTTTACCGAATAAGAAGCCCGGCGGTGTAAAGCTTTTGTCCCTTAACCGAAGAATGGAGGCGGCGATGACCCGTTTTCTGGTTTCTGAAGACAACCCGTCCGGCCGTAAGCTGGAAGACATCCTGCTCGAGCTACGCGCTGATGTGCTGACCCGGGCGGCCAAGATCTCCGATGATCATCGCCCCGAAGCGCTCCACGTGATGGCCAATAATGTGAAGGTGCTAGAACATCTCACGGCGGCCCTGGAGCTGGCTCAGGATTCCACCCGGCTGCTCGATCGCGCCTTCGGTCCCAGCGAAGCCGCCAAAGGTGGCCCGCCACGGATCGGCGTGGCTTAGGCCGCTCTTCCATAGTCATTCCCGTGCAGGCGGGAACCCAGAATCAAAGCGCCATGAGTTTGGTCCTCTCTGGCCCCTGACCTGTGTCGGGGAAGACAAGGGCGTTGGGCAGGATTGGCTCCCGTCCCTCCCCCTGCGTGGGGAGGGTGGGCCGGAGCTTGCTTCGGGTCGGGTGGGGGCAGCGCCAGCGCTTGATGATCTCCACCCCACCCGTCCATTTCATGGACACCCTCCCCATCAAGGGGAGGGAGAGCGGATGTCGATCAAAGCCCCGTT
Source organism: Oceanicaulis sp. (assembly GCA_028280165.1). Taxonomy (GTDB): domain Bacteria; phylum Pseudomonadota; class Alphaproteobacteria; order Caulobacterales; family Maricaulaceae; genus Oceanicaulis. The sequence continues at coordinate 4,087 of JANQMI010000010.1, forward strand.
GTGATACCCAGACCCGCCCCGGACGCCGAAGGCGGTCCAGGATCCATGAAAAGCGCTCAGGGGGGCGCGCTTCGTCCTGACAAGATGTCCCGGCTCTACGCCCGCTTGTCCGACCACTCCGCAATCACATCAGCATCCGTTTCCACGCTGAGCCGCTCCGACCGCTCGGCGTGAAACCGCACCGAATTCACCCGCTCCAGCGCCCACGCGGCGGCACCGCGCACCAAGGCGCTCTCATCGTCGAGCAGGGGCAGCACGGCGTCGGTCAGTGCTGAATCCTCTGTATTTCCAAGCGCAATCAGCGCATTGCGGACAAAGCGGTCGCGTCCGATCCGTTTGATCGCAGAACCGCGGAAATAGGCGCGAAAACCATCGTTATCCAGAGCACAAAGTTCGGCCAGCTTCGGCCCGGTGAGCTCGGGTCGGGGGTGAAAGGCGGTCTCTTCGGTGACGCGTGCGAATTTGTTCCACGGACACACGGCCAGGCAGTCATCACAGCCATAAATGCGATTGCCCATGGGTTGGCGAAACTGTAGTGGAATCGGGCCTTTATGCTCGATCGTCAGGTAGGAAATGCAGCGCCGCGCATCGATTTGATAGGGGGCTGGAAAAGCTTTGGTCGGACAGATGTCCAGGCAGGCCGTACAGCTGCCGCAATGGTCGGAGTCCGGCGCGTCAGGGTCCAGCTCGGCGGCCGTCAGCATCACGCCCAGAAACAGCCAGCTGCCATGCTCGCGGCTGACCAGATTGGTGTGCTTGCCCTGCCAGCCCAGACCCGCTTTCTCCGCCAGGGGTTTTTCCATCAGCGGGGCGGTATCCACGAAGACCTTCACCTCGGCCCCGGTTTGGCGGTGAAACGCCCCGGCAAAGCGTTTCAGCCGCTTTTTCAAGACGTTGTGATAGTCTTTGTTCTGGGCATAGACGCTGATCGCGGCTTCGTCCTTGCGCTCCAGGATCGCAAGGGGATCGACGTCCGGTCCGTAATCGAGACCAACCACAACGGCGGATTTCGCATCGGGCCACATGGCCGTGGGCTGCACCCGCCGCTCCAGCGTCTCCTCCATCCACGCCATCGTGCCGTGACGGCCCTCGCCCACAAAGGTTCGCAGCCGGTCGGATGCGTCCCAGGCCTCGTCGGCGCGTGTGACGCGCGCGACGGTAAAGCCAGCGTCGAGGGCTAGAGCTTTACAGGTGGAGGCGGCCTCGACCGGGGTCATGGCGCTTAGAAATCCAAGTCCTGATAACCGTCCGCCCGGCCCATGCCCGGCAGGCGGTCGGCGAGCAAGCCCCTGAAGCTGGGGCGGCATTTGATGCGTTGATACCAGTCGCGGGCGGGCGGGAATTCGCTCCAGGGTACATCGCCGAGATAGTCGATGCAGGACAAATGGGCGGCGGCCACCAGGTCCGCCAGCGTCCAGCGGGGACCGGCCAGCCCGTCGCGGACTTCCAACAGCCCGCTCATATAATCCAGATGCCAGCGCAGATAATCCTTGCCCGCACGCACCGCATCCATGTCCGGCGCACCCAGGCTTTGAATGCGCTTTTCCAGCTTCTCATGAAGCAGGAAGGCGCTGACCTCGGCGTCGAATTTACGGTCAAACCATTGGGCAATCCGCCGGGCTTCGGCGCGGTCCACGGCACTGCCCGGGAGCAGGGTTGGGTCGGGAACCGTCTCTTCCAAATATTCCAAGATCGCCCGGGCTTCGGCGATCACATGATCGTTCTCCACCAGCACCGGGGGCAGGCCGGTGGGATTGAGCGCGATCAGGGCATCGGGGTCGTCCCAAAAGCGCACCGGATGCAGGTCAAACTTCACCTGTTTCTCCGCAAGAGCGAGCCGGACTTGCCGCGACCAGGGGTCCAGGGGCCAGTGGTGAAGAATGCGCATGTGATCAGTCTAAAGTGGTTCGGCGCGGGGCTTAAGGGGGCTCGTGTAGCCAATATGATGCTCCCTCCCCCTTTGCGGGGAGGGTGGGCAAGCCGAAGGCTTGGTCGGGTGGGGGGCAACGCCAGCGCTCGACGATCTCCACCCCACCCGTCCGCTACACGGACACCCTCCCCATCAAGGGGAGGGAGGGTGTTTTAGCCTGGACCGCCTTCTTCATCTCCCGGCTTGTCTGCAGGACCCCTTCGGGTCGTTGGGCGCGTGTTACAAACCGCGCCATGACATAGGCGCTTCAGTCTTCCGCCTGGAAAAACGCATTTCCGTGAGGCTCAGCCTCGCCCTTGGGGTCGGCGTGGATCAACACATCGGCCGCGGGGAACTCCGCCATCACCCGGCGTTCGGCATCGACCACGATTTCATGCGCGTCTGCCAGCGAGAGCGCCGGGTCCAGATCCATATGCATCTGGATATGGATGAAGGGGCCCGAGGCGCGGGTCCGCAGCTGATGCACGCCAAGGACCTTCGGGTCGTCCTCGGCCAACGCAATGATGCGAGCCCGCTTCTCATCGGGCAGCTCGGCATCCATCAGGTTTTCATAGGCGGATTTACCCACCTCAAAAGCCGTCCAGAACAGCCACAGGGCGATCGCGCCGCCGATCAGCGGGTCGGCCTGATGAAGGCCCATTCCGGATGACAGAACCAGCGCGGCGATGACCGCGGCATTGGCCCCAAGGTCAGACAGATAATGCGCCCGATCGCCAGCGACAGCGAGGGATTCGGTACGCTTCAGGGCCTCGGTCTGCGCCCAGACCAGGCCCAGTGTCAGCGCAATGGAGAGGCCCATGACGATGATGGCCAGCGTTGTGGCGCTCACTGGTTCAGGGGCGAGAAAGCGCATCACCGCTTCACGCATTAAAAGCCCTGCCGACAGGGCGACCAGCATGGCCTGCATCAGGCTGGCCAGCGCTTCGGCCTTGCCATGGCCATGGCGGTGATCGTCATCGGCTGGTGTGGCCGCATAGCGCACCGCGAGGAAGGCAATCAGTGAGGCGGCGAGATCGAGCGCGCTGTCGGCCAATGAGGCAAGCATGGCCACAGACCCGGACAGCCACCAGGCAATCCCCTTGGCCACAACCAGCACACTGGCGACAGACACCGAAAGAGCGGTGATCCGGCCCGTGATCTGGCGGGCTTTGGCGGGTGGGACACGGCCCGGGCCCGCGTCCAATGCATCGTGGGGCATGGCTTAAACTCTTGGCGAATGCGGCGGCGCACCGCAGTGTGTTGGCGTCAAACCGCCAAGGACGAAGCGCTGCGCCCATGGGTCTTGTTTATCTGATCATTCTGGCTCTGGTACAGGGCATTACCGAGTTTTTGCCGATTTCCTCCTCGGCACACCTGATTCTGGCTCCAGAGCTAACCGGGCAGGCGGATCAAGGCACGCTGATCGATGTGATGGCCCATGCGGGCACGCTGGGGGCCGTGCTGGTGTATTTCCGAGACGAAGTCATCTCTGCACTCACGGGTAAATTCGCGCTGCTTCAAGGGCGGGTGACCGAAGGCGGAAAGCTGGTGCTTTTCATCGCCCTGGCGACGCCGCCAGTGCTGATTGTCGGAGGCGGGCTCTATGTCACTGATTTCGTCGATGCATTGCGTGATCCCTTGGTTATAGCCGGAGCGACCGCGCTCTTTGCCATTCCGCTCTGGCTCGCCGACCATTTCTGCAAACAGGTCAAAACCGTCGAGACGATGACCTGGCGTGATGCGTTGTGGTTTGGATTGGCGCAGGCCACGGCGATGGTTCCAGGCGCAAGCCGGTCGGGCGTGACCATGACTGCCGGGCGTGCGCTGGGATTCACCCGGTCCGAGGCCGCGCGGTTTTCCATGCTGATGGCGATACCGGTGATTGGCGCGCTGGGGCTTTTGGCGGTGATTGAGCTGGCGCGCGGGGCCGATCCAGGCGCGACGCTGACCGACGGGCTGATCGTCGCCGTCCTGTCTTTTGCGGTCGCCTGGGCGGCGATTGCGGTGTTGATGCGGGTCGTAGACCGGATCGGCTTTTTGCCCTTTGTGATCTACCGCTTCGCACTCGCCGCCCTGTTGGTGTGGTGGGTTTTGGCCTAGGGCCAGGTCTCCACCGTCTTCCTTAGGCCCTAGGTGAAGGCTTCAGTCTTCACCGTCTTCCTTAGGTTTACCGAACAGCTCGTCGAGTGTGGTCGGAGCTGCAGCGGTGGGATCATGCTCTTCGGCGGGCTTCAGAACATCTTCTTCCACCTGGACCTTGCCTTCCTCTTCCATCTGCTTGCGACGGGCGGACGACTTGGCCACCGCGGCATCCAGATCCACCTGGGTGCACAGACCCAGGCTCACCGGATCGGTGGGCTTGATGTTGGCGGCATTCCAGTGTGTGCGCTCGCGCACCGCTTCGATGGTGGTTTTGGTCGTGCCGATTAGCTTGCCGATCTGGCCGTCGGTCAGCTCGGGGTGGTTGCGCACCAGCCAGGCGATCGCGTCCGGGCGGTTCTGGCGGCGAGACAGCGGCGTGTAGCGTGGACCTTTGCGCTTCTGCTCTTGCAGTTCAGCATATTTCGGCTTCGAGGCCGTCATCCGGTAGTCGGCGTCAGCCTCGGCCTTATCAAGCTCGTCGCGCTCAAGCTGGCCTGCGGCAATCGGATCAGCACCGCGCACGCCGGCTGCCACATCGCCGTCTGCAATGCCTTTAACTTCCAGGCGATGCAGGCCGGTAAAATCAGCAATCTGCTCGAAGGTCAGGCCGGTATTATCAACCAGCCAAACGGCCGTTGCTTTCGGCATCAGAATATCGGACATGGCTCAAAACCTCGTTTAAAAACGCAAAAACCCGGCGCGGACCGCCGGGCTTTGCCTTGGAACCGACCTCAGATAACAGCTCACAGACAAGCGCATCAGAGGGTTTCGACGCTTCTATACCGCGATGTGGCTTGAAGTGAAACACCCCATGGCTGCGCACTTCAGGGGGTCAGCAGGATTTTTCCGGCATGGGCCATGGCATCCATGCGCGCATGCGCTTCGCTCACCTGGTCTAAGTGAAAGGTGGAATCGATCACAGGGCGGACCTGTCCGCTTTCAATCCATGGCCAGACAAGGTTGCGGACCCCCTCGGCGATCGCCTGCTTTTCCGGATCAGGCCGCGCGCGCAGGGTCGAGCCAGTGAGGGTCAGGCGTTTCAGCATGAGGCGCATGAGGTCTACCTCCACCCGCGATCCTTTTAAGAAGGCGATCATGGAGATGCGTCCATCCTGGTTCAGAACCGACAGATTCTGGTCCACATAGTCACCGCCCACCATGTCCAGGATCACGTCCGCTCCTCCTGCCTCGCGTACGCCCTCAGCCCAATCATCCGTGCGATAATTGAACACGTGATCGGCCCCCAGATTTGACACTAAGGCGCACTTGTCGACCGTGCCCGCCGTGGCCATGACGATGCAGCCATGGGCCTTCGCCATCTGAACGGCCGTTGTGCCAATTCCGCTCGCCCCGCCATGAACCAGAAAGCGCTCACCGGGCTGCAGATTTGCAGCCATGAAAGCATTGGCGAACACCGTCAGGACGGTTTCGGGCAGGCCTGCGGCGTGGATGAGATCCACCCCTTTGGGTGCAGGCAGCGTTGTGACCGCTTTGGCCCGTGCAATATCAGCATAGCCGCCGCCTGCGACCAAGGCGACGACGCGATCGCCGATTTTGAAATTGGCACCTGGACCCACATCGCGAATGGTGCCGGAGACTTCCAGGCCCAACCCTTCCGGTGCGCCGGGCGGTGGCGGGTAGAAGCCCATGCGTTCAAACACGTCCGGGCGATTAATCCCGGCGGCGGCAACATCAATCAGGACTTCACCGGCCGCTGCGGGTTCGAGCGTGCGCGCTTCAATGGTCAGGGCTTCAGGTCCGCCGGGTTCAGGGGCGGTGACGATTCTGGTGCGATGGACGGCCATGAGGCGGGACTCCTGCAAAACGCTAGGCTAAGCTTCTCCGCCGCAGACTAAAGGAGACACCGCCATGGTCCATGATGATGAGCCGCGTGACAAAGGCGACGCCATCAAGCCGGGCGAGGATCTGGAGATCTATGGCGTGGAACAGCTGGCAGAGCGCATGGACAGCTTGAAGGCTGAACTGGTGCGCACCCAGGCCATGCTGGAGAAGAAGAAATCAGGGCTCGCAGCGGCGGACTCCTTGTTCAAGACCTGAGCCTTAACCCGGTCTTTGGCCCCGGCCTTGCAGACTAAGCCCTATCCTGTCCGCAGGTGGGACAGGCATAAATGACATTAGACGTGGACGTATAAGCATGACCCCGGTCGATCTTTCATCCAGCCCTTCGGCTGCCGTGCGTGTCGCAGACTTTGCCGGCTCGGAGATGTTCCAGCGCCTGTTTTCAGAAGGCATGGAGCTGGTGGAGGAGACCGCCAATTACCTCGATGGTCCGGGCCGTGAAGACGCCAAGCGTCTGGGACGGACCGGCGCGCTGGCCTATGCTGCGGAATCCATGGCGTTGACCACCCAGCTCATGCAATGCGCGTCCTGGCTTCTCACCCAGCGGGCTGTCTCGGAAGGGGACATGAAGCCCGGAGAAGCGGCTGAAGATCGGTATCGCTTGAGCCCATCGAAACTCAAACCGGCCGGCTGGTCGGCTGGCGATGACCCGTGCCCGCCCCGCCTGGCGGACCTGGCGACCCGCGCCCGCGCTCTGCATGATCGCCTGTCACGCCTGGATCGCTCGCTGTTCGACGGTGAGAGCGAAGAGGATGCGCCACCCGAGAATCCTGTGGCGAACCAGCTCGATCGGTTGAACCAGGCCTTTGGGCGGTAAAGCCCCTCTTTTCTTGATGCTCAGCCGCGTCCGCGGCTTCGTTCCTCGCTTGCCGCGCGCAAGCGCGCTCACGCTGCGGGCGGGTGGTCGCCCTTGCGAGCGCTGACGCGCTCGGGGGTGGAGATTCACTGAGCCATCATCCACACCCTCGTCATCCCAAACTTGATTTGAGATCCAGTAAGCTCAGCGCTGAAACTGGGTCCTGAATCGAGTTCAGGATGACGAAGAGAGTTGTGGCCAAGCGCGGGCTCAACGCCGCAAGAGCTTAGCGACGGTCTGGACCCTTTGATGACAGCTGAGGGGGGGGGGCAACGTCGCGCCTGACCGGACGGACGTTCGGGAGGACTAACAAAAACAGAAAAACGCCCGCAGACGAGGGGGGTCTGCGGGCGTTCCTCTAAAGACCTCAACGGAGCGTAGCTCTCGCCGTCTGATCGAGGGGGGATTAGACGGTTTAAACGCCGAAGCCTTTGAACTTGTCTTTAAAGCGCGACACGCGGCCAGCCCGATCAACCAGCGTCTGAGTCCCACCGGTCCAGGCCGGGTGGGTGCGCGGGTCGATGTCCAGCGAGATTACGTCGCCTTCTTTGCCGTACGTCGAACGCGTCTTGAAACGGCTGCCGTCAGTGAGCACCACTTCGATGAAGTGATAGTCCGGGTGAATGTCCTGCTTCATGGCGCGTTTGCCCTCGATAACGCTTGTGGAGGCGCGTTTCATCGGTCCCCCACAAGTAGAATTCTGCCGAAAATGAGGCGCGGTGTATACACCCGGCTCGCCTTTCCGGCAAGCGGTATAGGTGTCATCGTCTCAAGTCACTGAGTCTGCGACATTTTGGTTGTCGTAAAGCTGTGGAAAAAAGTTAACACAAGCGTCGTTCTTCGCGCTAGCGCGAGGTTAACTTCAACTCAATCCTTCGGTTTTGGGCATAGGCCTGGGCGGTGCGCGCCTCATTGATCGGGTAATGCTCGCCAAAGCCCGCAGCCAACAGCCGGCGTGGGGGCACGCCCCGGCTTTCAAAATACGCGATGACCGACAGGGAGCGCGCGGTGGACAATTCCCAATTGGACTCAAACGGGGCATTGGAGCCTAAGGGCACCCGGTCGGTATGGCCATCCACCCGCAGCACCCAATCCAGATCGCTCGGGATTTCATCGATCAGTTGAAGGATTGCATCGGCAATCGGGGTCAGTGCCTGCTGACCGGCCGGCGACAATTCAGATGAGCCGGACGCGAACAACACATCGGTTTCAAAGACAAAACGGTCGCCAACCACGCTGACGCCAGATCGATTGCCGAGGATTTCAAGCAGCTGGCCAAAAAACTCCGAGCGATAGCGCGCCAGGCGCGCCACTTCACTGGCGAGCGCCGCATTCAGACGCCGTCCCAGATTGACCACCTCGGCCTCCAGCTCCGCTTCACGGGCTTCCGAGGCATTCAGCGCTTCATTGAGGCGCGCGAGCTCATTGCGCAAGGCGGCCATCTGGTTGTTCAACAGCGCAATCGTGGCCTGGGCTTCGTCACTCAGCGCTTCTTCCGCCAGCAGCGTGTCTTCGGCCGCAGCCAGACCCTCGCGCAGCGTAGCAACCTGGCGCGTGAGCGTGTCATTGGCTTCGGTGAGCGCGGCATTGTCGGTCTCAAGGCCGGCGACGCGGAGGCTTAGGCGCTCATTCTCACTGGCAGCGATGTTGAGCTCTTCAGCCAGCGTTGCCAGCCGGGCATTGAGCTGAGCGAGCTGCTCGTCGCGGCCGGTCAACGCCTGGGATAGCGCAAACTGGCCGGCGGTAAAAACGGCCAGCAGAAAGACGATCACCAGCAGCAACGTGGCCAAAGCATCCACAAAGCCGGGCCAGTAGTCACCGCTGTCTGATTGACTGGTGTGGAGGTGGCGCGGCAGAGCCATTAGTCGCCGTCTCTCTCATGACGTTCGCGATTGATCCGAGCCTGCGCTTCAAGCGCCCGGACCAGAACTTTGATCTCATCGCGCAGCAGCCGGGCGCTCTCCCGCTGGCTTTCAGCGGCATCATCGGCAAAGCGCGTCATGATCGTCTCAAGCTGACGGGTATGGCGCTCCAGTGTGTGGGTCAGTCGGTCGAGGGCTTCAGCGCTGTTTTCCAGAAGTGCGCCCACATAGGCGTCAGACCCTTCGTCGCCGCGGACTGCGCCGGCTGGACCGGCGGCGGCGAGGCGGGAGATGGAGGACAGCCATTCTTCGACTTCATTATAGAAACGGTTCTGCGCCCGGCTGGCTTGAAGCTCCAGGAACCCAATGATGAGAGAGCCGGCCAGACCAAAGAGCGAAGAGGCAAACGCCGTCCCCATGCCGCCGATCGGTTCTTCAATGGCCGCCATCAGCGCCATGGCCTGATCCTCACCCGCCCCGCCGGAGGTCTCCGAAACGGCGCGCACCGCGTCGCCGACATTGCCGACGACCTGCAATAGGCCCCAGAAGGTGCCGAGCAAACCGAGGAAAATCAAAAGGCGACCGAAATAGCGGGTGAAGGCTCCGCTTTCAGCCATGCGGGCAGCAACGGAATCCAACACCACGCGCGCCGAGCCTGCAGAGAGACGTGAACGGCCGTCGGCGGCATCGGTAATCAGCGCGGCCATCGGCGCGATCATCGCGGGCGGTGCTGGAAGCCGGTCAGGGTGTTCGGCGTCATGCAGGCGGATCAGCCAGCGTGCGCTGGGGCCGATGATCAAGGCTTGCTGGAACGTGTACAGAATACCAATCAGCAAAACGCCGAGGATCAGGCCGTTAATCGCTGCATTGGCTTCAAATGCGGTGATCAGCGGCTCACGTAACAAAGCGGCAATGGCGATAACGGCGCTCAGAAACACCGCCATCCAAAGAATATACTGGCCTGGACCGGTAAAGCGGGCCTTTCGAGTTTGGGGCTGTCGCAGTTCTTTCTCGGCCATGGTCTGGTGTCCCTCACAAACTGGCGCACCCCGAGATGCTTGGCGCGCAACGCCATGAAACGCAAGGGGCGTGGCGGGAATGGGGCATGTCTGCCTTGGGTGAGCGCTAAACTTGCCTTGATCCGATGGAATACCATTTGTCGCGGTGACGGGTCCGGTTTCGCCTTTACTGGCCGGGCTTCGACGGGCGCACTCAAGATGCGCATTAATTTGAATTTGAGGGAGTTATCCTTATGAAAAAGCTGATTTTTTCGGCTGCTATGGGGGCTTTGGTGATCGCCCCAGCCGCCATGGCTCAAGACGCAGAGACCCATGAAATTCGCATGCTCAATGCGGGGTCCGACCGCCAGCCGATGGTGTTTGAACCGGCCTATCTGGAAATCGCGCCTGGCGACACGGTGACCTTCGTCAACGCCATGGGCGCTCACAATGCCCAGTCAATTGATGGAATGTGGCCGGCCGGCGCTGCTGAATTCATCGGGGCAATGAACCAGGACGCGACCTATACCTTCACTGAAGAAGGCGTGTACGGCATCAAATGCCTGCCGCACTATGGGGCTGGCATGGTCGCTTTGATCAAGGTGGGCGAGGGTGATGCCCCAAATCTAGAAGCCGCGGCTGGGGTTCGCCAACCGGGTCGGGCCCGCAACCGCATGGCCGACCTGATTGCCCGGGCCGAAGCCGATCAGGCCGTTGAATCCTGAACCCAGGATTGCTTGCAAGGCGCATGAAAAAGGCCGGGTCCCGGGACCCGGCCTTTTTTTGTTTAACTCTGACATGCGCCGGATCGGTTCAAGGCCGGGTTCGAGGCACCCCTCAAAGCTTCGTTCTATCGCGCCTTGTTCAGCCGTCAGCGCAAGGTGTGGCTTGGTGGCGGATTGCTTGGGCCCGATGGATCAAGCTGGGGAAATGGGACGGCGCTTTGGGCTGTAGGGCGGATGACGTGGGCGAAGGCGCGATACCCTGAGGTCAGGGTTCAGTCCGCCGGTTCGGCCGGGCCAAGCCAGCCCGCGGCGTCCAGCAGCGGCAGCGTGTCGTAAATCTGATCGCCGCAATTGGTGGCGGGCGCGTTGCTGAGACAGACCAAGCGTGTGCCCGATTGAGGAAAATATATGGCATGCGTGGTGGTATCGATATCACCGCCTGCATACCAAAGCATCGCACGCCCCTCATAGGTGGAATGCACAAGGCCGAACGCATCATTGTCCTTGTCATGCTCAAAGCGGCGGGTGGACAGCATCAGCTCCCAGAATGCGTCGCCAAACACGGTGCGCTCATGCATCTCGGTCTGCCAGGTCATCCAGTCAGACAGGCTGGACAGCACCCCGCTGCCGCCATAGTGCGGCGCGTTGCGACGCAG
>JANQMI010000050.1 GCA_028280165.1 Oceanicaulis sp.
CGATCAAGGCATACCCGCGCTTTGAAACGGTCTGGATGAATTTTGGATTCTCGGACGTGTCCCCGAAAGCACGGCGGAGCTTCATCGCCGCGCGGGTCACAGAATCTTCGCCGACCGTCACATCCGGCCAGACCGAAGCCTCAATCTCAGCCCGGCTGAACACCCGTCCCGGATCACTGGCCAGCAGGACCAGAAGCTCCATAACCTTCGGCTCGAGCTTGACCCGATCGTCGCCGCGCACCAGCCGGCAGGCCTGAGGGTGGACGTCGAAATCGGCAATCTTGAAGCCGGCGCTGAGGTCGACCGGCTTACTCATGGCTGAGAACGCCCACCGGCGACCCTATTTCCAGCGCGCTGTGCGATGGTCAGGTTTTCGTCAGAAAAGCCGCAGGGCTTGGCCATGGTGTCCCTCAGCGGATTGATGTGCGCTCCCTCCATCAATTCACGAGGACGCCAACCATGCAATATCTAGCCCCATCCCTGACTGCCGCAATGGCCTTCACGATGCTCAACGCCTGCGGGCCAGCGTCTGAGGCTGTCGAGCTCGGACCCTTTCAGGACTGCGAGGCCTGCCCGGAAATGGTTCTCGTCCCGGGCGGACATTTCACCCTTGGCAGCTCCCCCAGCGAAGACGGCCACATCGCCGATGAAGCCCCCCAGCGCGCCATCACCCTTCAGCCTTTCGCAGTGTCGCGCCATGAGATCACCCGCGGTGAATTCGCCCGCTTTGCCGAGGCGGTCGGCCATCAGAACGATCCGGGATGCCTGGTCATGAGCGAAACGGGGGGCTGGATCTATGACCCTGAGGCCAGCTGGCGCGAGCCGGGTTTTGAGCAGACCGATGCCCATCCGGTCGTCTGTCTGTCCTGGGCTACGGCCCAGGCCTATGTGCGCTGGCTGAACACCGAAACCGGCACCGAGCGCTACCGCCTCCTCACCGAAGCGCAGTGGGAATACGCCGCCCGCGCAGGCAGCACCACCGCGTTTTGGTGGGGCGATGACAAGCATCAATCCTGCCGTTGGACCAATGGGGCTGACGCCGGTGCGCGGGCGGTCTATCCAGGCTGGCTGCTCACTGCCGATTGTGAGGATGGCTTTATCTACACCGCACCGGTTGGGCATTTTAATCAACCCAATGGCTTTGGTGTGGAAGACATGGTCGGCAATGTCTGGGAATGGGTCGAAGACTGTTATGTCGACACCTATGCCACAATGGCCGAGGACGGGTCTGCGCAACAAGTCGACGGCGATTGCGAGCGACGCGTTATGCGCGGCGGGGCTTGGGGCGACTACGGCGCACAATATCTCAGAAGCGCCTATCGCGGCGCTTGGCGGCCCGATATCGGCTTTTCCAACTTGGGGCTACGGGTTGCGAAATCGGTGGACGCCGCCGACTAGAAGCGCGCGACCAGCTCCTTGACCAGCCGCACCGCCAGATGGGTAGTCATCAGATTGATATCACGGGAGGGATTGAGCTCGACCACGTCCGCCCCCACCGGAGCCGCCGGCAGGGCGTGGATCAGGCCGATCACTTCCCGGCTGGTCAGCCCACCCGGCTCGATATGGGAAACGCCCGGCGCAAAGGCCGGGTCAAGGCCATCCAGATCGATGGTCATATAGAGCGGGGCTTGGAGCCGCTCCCAGGGAATATCCCTGATCTGCTCGGAGCCCAGCGACACGACGCCGTGCTTCGCCGCAAATTCCAGATGCGCGGGCGGGGCGCTGCGGATACCGATCTGCACCAGATTGCGCACCAGCCCGTCCTCAATGGCCCGGCGGAAGGGGCAGGCGTGGGAATAACGATCGCCATCCAGCGCATCATAGAGATCGAGATGAGCGTCGATATGCAGGATATCAACCGGGCCATGCTTGGCCGCGATCGCTTTTAAGATCGGGTAGCTGATCGAATGATCCCCGCCCAGGCTCAGGGGCTTAAGGCCTTGATCCAGGCTTCGTTCCACGCGCGCGGTTATGGCGTCGCGCGCTTCGGCGGCGTCCGCGGGGAGGTCTTCGAAGTCATAGGCTGAGATCGCCGGCACGATGTCTGTGCCGTTAAGACTCAAAGCGCTGGAATGGTCGCTGAACAGGTTTGACCGAATGGCGGCCGGGCCCTGGGCTGCGCCGCGCGCATAGGATGAGCTGGCATCCCAGGCAAAACCGTGGAGGGCGATCGTCATGGGCCGAGTCTCTCAAATCAAACGGCGACGATCAGAGATACTCCACTAAACCGGGCCGCCAAAGCAAAACGGGCGGCCCGATGGACCGCCCGCTTGGTATTTGGCGTCAACGCTATCCCTACAGCTTGCGCTCGATCTCTTCGACTTCGAAGCATTCGATCTGATCGCCGAC
>JANQMI010000070.1 GCA_028280165.1 Oceanicaulis sp.
TTTGATGAGCGGGACCTCGCTGGATGGCGTGGATGCGGCCTTGCTGGAGACCGATGGCGAGACCCTCACCGGCTTTGGTCCAGGCTTAGAGCTAGCCTACAGCCCCGAGGATCGTGCCGTCCTGTAGGCCGCCGTCGATGCCGGGCTGGCCTGGCGGTTTGAGGGTACCGAGCCGAGTGTTTTCACCGAAGCCGACCAGGTGCTCACCCGCACCCATGCCGAGGCTGTGATGGCTGTCTGCGCCAAAGCGGGCATAGAGTCGGCTGATCTCGACCTCGTCGGTTTTCATGGCCAAACCGTGATCCATATCCCGCCCGCAGATGGAAAGCTCGGTCAAACCCGCCAGATCGCAGAAGGTCAGGCGCTGGCTGCGGCGCTGGCTTGCCCGGTGGCCTTTGATTTCAGGACCGCGGACGTTGCTGCGGGCGGGCAGGGCGCGCCTCTCGCGCCCGCCTATCACGCCGCACTCGCGGCCAGTGCGGGTCTCGAAACGCCTTTAGGTGTGCTCAATATCGGAGGCGTCGCGAATCTCACCTTGATCGGGTCGGACGGTCGTCTGACCGCTTTCGATACCGGGCCGGGCAATGGGCTAATTGATGCCTGGATGGCCGATCAACGCGGCATCGCTATGGATGCGGGCGGTGAAGCCTCATCGAAAGGGCGCGTGCTTCAGGCTGGTTTGGACGAATTGCTGGCCCATCCGCACTTTGCGCTGGAGGGGCCGAAATCTCTGGACCGCTGGGACTTCTCCCTTGATCCGGCCCGTAATCTGACCGTCGAAGACGGGGCGGCGACGCTGGCTGAATTCACCGCGCGCACCGTGGCGCTGGGCGTTGAAAGCATGGCTGAACGCCCCAAACGGCTGATTGTATGTGGCGGCGGGCGCAAAAATCCCGACGTGATGCGACGAATTTCTCAAGCCTGTGGTGTTCAGGTGCAGCCGGCTGAAGCGGTGGGCTGGCGCGGCGATTTCATTGAGGCTGAAGCCTTCGCCTATCTGGCCGCACGCACCGGTCGGGGCCTGCCGATCAGCTGGCCGGGCACCACTGGGGTGCCCGAGCCGATGACCGGAGGCCGGATTGTAAGGCCTTAGCGGCGCGAGCCAGCCGGCTGTTCGCGGCGTTCCTTCTCCACCTGCGGCAAGCGCCAGTCCAGATAGGTGGAGACAGATTTCTCCAGCGGTTCCAGATGATCTGTGAACAGGTGCGAAGCGCCTTTGATGACATCGGTCTGAATGGTGATGCCTTTTTGGGTGCGCACCTTGGCCATGGCCCGTTCCATTTCGTCGAGCGGGACGATGGCATCGGCATCGCCATGGGCGATGAGGCCGGAGGCCGGGCAGGGGGCCAGGAAGGAGAAGTCATACATGTTGGTGGGCGGAGCGACGCTCGTGAAGCCGCCGATTTCGGGGCGACGCATCAACAGCTGCATGCCGATCCAGGCCCCGAAGGAGTGCCCTGCGACCCAGCAGAATTGTGCATTTGGGTTATGGGCTTGGGCCCAGTCCAGGGCTGTCGCAGCGTCAGACAGCTCGCCCAGACCCTGGTCATAGCTGCCCTGGCTGCGGCCCACACCGCGGAAATTAAAGCGCAGGACTGAGAAATCCCGGTTCTTGAACTGCTCATAGAGCATGACCGAGATCGGTGTATCCATATGGCCGCCGCCCATGGGGTGGGCATGCAGAACCAGCGCCAGCGGCGCGGTGGGGTTCTTGGCGGGGCTGTATTTGCCCTCAAGGCGTCCGGCGGGTCCGGCGATGATGACGTCAGGCATGGTGCAATTAGCGTCCTGCTGGCAAATATCCAAGCTCCAGACTCGGGTTTTGATTCTCCGAGAAAATGGGGCTATAGAAAAATCCGTTCCTAATTCTTGACCGCCGCGCATGGGGACCTAGTTCCCCCTACTGCATCGCCGGTCTTTCGTGCGAAGCGGCCTTCTAGCACAGCAAGGCGGCAAAGTGCGAGCGGCGAGGTGATGCTTTCTCTGGGGAGATGAGGAAACGTTATGAAACTGAGCACAAAAGGACGTTACGCCGTCATGGCCATGACCGATCTGGCCAACAGCGGCGCGGAGCGACCCGTTCCACTCGGCGATATTGCATCGCGTCAGGAAATCTCGCTGTCCTACCTTGAACAATTATTCGCCAAACTGCGTCGGGCCGGCATTGTGAAATCTGTCCGGGGACCAGGCGGTGGCTATCGTTTGGCGCGGGCCACGGGCGAAACGCGGATTGCCGATATCATGCTGGCCGTCGAAGAACCGGTCGACGTCACCCGCTGTCAGCACCAGGCTCAAGGCTGTATGGAAGGCGGGCGCCGGTGCGTCACCCATGATTTGTGGGACGAGCTGGGCCGTCACATTCACCTCTTCCTGAACGGTGTCACGCTTGAAGATGTTCTGGAACGTCGCGTGCTGGGCATGTCGAGCTCTGCGGATTCCGTTGTGATGCTGGATCAGGCCGCCGAGTGAGTGTCTACCTGGACCATAATGCGACCTCTCCGGTCCGCCCTGAGGCGGCCGACGCGGTCATGGCTGCGCTGGCAGGCGGAGGCAACCCGTCCTCCGTCCATCAGCAGGGCCGGGCCGCGAGGGCGCGTGTGGAACAGGCACGGCAGACCATTGCGCGCTCCATTTGCGCCCGGGCTGAGGATCTGATCTTCACGTCGGGTGGCACTGAAGCCAACAATCTGGCCCTTCATGCGGCAAAGACCCTTGGTGCTACGCGGGTAATTTTCTCCGCGATTGAGCATGATGCGGTTCGGGCCGCTGCGGTCGCATCCGGGCTTCCAACCGAGGTCTGGCCGGTCGATCGAAGCGGGCAGGCGCGGCTTGATTGGCTGGAAGCGCGATTGGCGTCCGCGACTGAGTGCGAGAGCATTCTCTTTGCCTTGATGGCCGCCAATAACGAAACCGGCGTGATCCAACCCTTTGCCGAAGCCGGGGCGATGATCGCGCAAGCTGGGCATCTGTATCTCATCGATGCGGTGCAGATGACCGGAAAGCTGGCTTTCGATTTTGCGGCCTCCCAGGCCCAGTTTGCGGCGTTGTCGGCGCACAAGGCGGGCGGTCCGCAAGGCGTTGGGGTGCTGGCGACGGCCTGTGATGCCCAGGTTGGGGCGTTGATCTCTGGCGGCGGTCAGGAGAAGGGGCGACGCGGAGGCACCGAGAATGTGGCGGGTATCAGCGGCTTTGCCGCCGCAATAACCGCAGTTTCTGCGGGTGAAAGTGACCGCATTCAGGCCTTGCGTGACCGGATCGAAAACCGCTTAAAGGCGCACGCTCCGGGTATCACCATTTGGGGGGATCAGGGTGAGCGCTTGCCGAATACGCTGTGCCTGTCCGCGCCTGGCTGGCCCAGTGAGATTCAAGTGATCGCGCTTGATCTGGCCGGGTTTGCGGTCAGTGCAGGGTCCGCCTGCAGCTCTGGCAAGGTTCGCAAAAGCCATGTGCTGGATGCCATGGGGGCCAGTGAAGATGATGCCAGCTCAGCGCTCCGGGTGAGCTTGGGTTGGACGACCACAGACGCCGACGCTGACGCTTTTGCCGACGCCTGGCTGAGAGAATATGACCGCGTACGCCCCAAAGCGGCAGCGGCGGTCTGAACCATAATGCGTGTAAAAGGCTGTTCCTAAATGCCCGCCGTAAAAGAAACGATTGAAGACGTACGCCAGCTGGAAGCTGACAAATACAAGTATGGCTTCACCACTGAGATTGAGCAGGAATATGGGCCCAAGGGCCTGTCTGAAGACACGATCCGCTTCATCTCGGAAAAAAAGGGCGAGCCGGACTGGCTGCTGCAATGGCGCCTGGACGCCTATGAGCGCTTCAAGCAAATCGAAGAGCCCGATTGGGCTAAAATCCATCACCCGCCGATCGATTATCAGGATGCGTATTACTACGCCGCGCCAAAGGATGCGGCGAAGTATAAGAGCCTGGATGAGGTCCCCCAGGAGCTGCTGGACACCTATAAGAAGCTTGGCATTCCGCTGAAGGAAGCTGAAGTGCTGCTCGGCGTTGAAGGGGCCGCTGAGAGCGCCGCGGAAGCCCGCGACACGCCGCGCGTGGCCGTGGATGCGGTCTTCGACAGTGTGTCTGTGGCGACCACCTTCAAGGAGGAGCTGAAAAAGGCCGGCGTGATCTTCATGTCGATCTCTGAAGCGGTTCACGAGCACCCTGAGTTGATCAAAAAATATCTCGGCTCGGTCGTGCCGGTGACGGACAACTTCTTCGCCACACTGAACAGTGCGGTCTTCACCGATGGCTCTTTCGTCTATGTGCCCAAGGGCGTGCGCTGCCCGATGGAGTTGTCGACTTATTTCCGGATCAATGCCGAAGGCACTGGCCAGTTTGAACGCACGCTGATCATCGCCGATGAAGGCGCGTACGTGTCCTATCTGGAAGGGTGCACCGCACCGATGCGCGATGAGAACCAGCTGCACGCCGCTGTGGTGGAACTTGTCGCGCTCGATGATGCAGAGATCAAATACTCCACGGTCCAGAACTGGTGGCCGGGCGATGCCGAGGGCAAGGGCGGGGTATACAATTTTGTGACCAAGCGCGCGGACTGTCGCGGTCGGAATTCGAAAGTCAGCTGGACCCAGGTGGAGACCGGCTCGGCAATCACCTGGAAATATCCCAGCTGCGTGCTGAAGGGCGATAACAGCCAGGGCGAGTTCTATTCCATCGCGGTCACCAATGGCCGCCAGCAGGCCGATACCGGCACTAAGATGATCCATCTGGGGCGCAATACGAAGTCGCGCATCATTTCCAAAGGCATTTCGGCCGGGCGCTCGGACCAGACCTATCGCGGGCTGGTCTCAGTGCATGGCAAAGCTGAAGGCGCGCGCAACTTCACCCAGTGCGACAGCCTTTTGATCGGTGATCAGTGCGGGGCGCACACCGTGCCTTATGTGGAAGCCAAAACCCCGAAAGCGACGCTGGAGCATGAGGCCACGACCTCCAAGCTCAGCGAAGATCAGCTCTTCTACGCCCGTCAGCGCGGGCTGGATGAAGAGTCGGCGGTGGCGCTGCTGGTGAATGGCTTCTGCCGCGACGTGCTGCAGGAGTTGCCCATGGAATTTGCTGTCGAAGCCCAAGCGCTTCTCAAGGTCAGCCTTGAGGGGAGTGTGGGGTAGGCATGACGGCTCGCTTCGACACCGATTTCCTCCCCCGTCTGCGGGGGAGCACATGGTTTGCGGGGGTGTGCCCATGACCCAGCGTTTCTGGTTCGCCCGCCGCTCCAAAAGCCATGTTGGCAAGCCGATGTGGTTTGGCAGTTTCCAGCCAATCACCTGGGAAGGCTGGGTCAGCGTGCTTGGCTTTGTCGCTTTGATGACGCTGGGTCTGGGGCTGTGGACGCAGTCCAATACTCAAGGGTTGGGCGGCGGCTGGATGGGCTTTGTCTTTCTCAGCTTTATGGCTGTCGGCATGTTGTTCATCGCCATCAAGTCCAAGGGTGATCCAGACAATACGGCGGCGGATTACAGAACCGGTCAGGTGAAGAATGGAGGCGCGCCATGATCGCGATCCTGACTTCCGTGTTGGCCCTTCAACCGGCTCAATGGCCGGAATGTGATGACCCTGATCTTGCATTGGGGCGCGGTGCGGACTGTGTCTTGACCACCGGTGATGCCCTCGGCTGGTTTCTCGGCTTCGACTATAAGCCCGATCCTGAACCGAACACGGTGAGCGTCATCGTCGCCGGCGCAGACGGGATCCCGGTTCAGACGCTGGACCTGGTGTTCGAAGCTGATCTGGGCGTGGGCGCGCCAAGCCTGCGCGATGTGGATGGCGATGGTTTTGAAGACATCGTGATCCGCGCCGCCTTTCCCGGGGTGGTGAATGGAGACTGGGCCGTTCTTTTCGGCGACTTTGATGGCTTCTGGAATGTCGGCCTGCGGCCGAACGGCCATAGCCTTGTATCCGCTGAGCCGGGACTGTTCTTTACGCTCGCGCGGGCCTCGGCGTCGCAACGCGCGGGGTATTTCTACACGCGAGACGGCGCAAGCCTGACCGAAGTGGCGGTCATCGCCCTGGACGCCAATGAAGACGATCAGTTCGACTGCCGATTGGAACGCGCGATCGACGATCGCGGCGAAGAGTTTTACTGCAACGCGGCCCAAAGCACCTGAGTGTGGGTGCCGCTGAAGGAATGAGCGACATGCTTGAGATTAAAGACCTGGCTGCCCGTGTCGAAACCGAAGAGGGCGATGGCCGTCAGATCCTAAACGGGGTGACCCTGAGCGCGCCGACTGGCGAAGTGCATGCCGTGATGGGCCCCAATGGCTGTGGCAAGTCCACCCTGTCCTATGTGCTGTCCGGCCGCGAGGGCTATGAAATCCTGGGCGGTACAGCCACGCTCGCAGGGGCCGACCTTTTGGACATGGATCCTGAAGAGCGCGCTG
>JANQMI010000146.1 GCA_028280165.1 Oceanicaulis sp.
GAGAATGGCCGAGCCAAAGACTGCTGTGACCCCGCCCTTCAGGCTTTGCCAAACCGTGTCGTGGGTGGGATGGCGCTTGTGAATTCGTGGCAGAAGCAATGCCGCAATGCCGCCGATCACCAGCGAGCCGGCCTGCGCGACGAAAAGCGGTCCAGGGCCAAAAAGGCCAGCAAGGAAGCCGGTCCCCATGCCCAGGACCTGGGCGGCGAACTGGACAAGCGAGGTGAGGATCACCGCCTTCTGCAGCGTAAAACCCGGCCGATCCATGCGCTGGGCGACCCGTGTGACGGGGTTTACCGCGCTGTCGCGCGCCGGCAGCACGAAAGCCCCGGCAATCCCCACCACCAAGGCGTAGATCACAAGAATGTTGTAGTGCAGCTGGTCGCTCAAGAGCAGCCATGCCAGGAGCGCAGAACAGGTCGCAGCGACCAGGTGAAAGCTGGTCATGACCTTGCGCCGGTCAAGCCGCTCGGCGAGGACGCCTGCCAAGGGAAGCAGGAAGAGCATGGGTGCGGTCAGCGCGGCTTGGGCCAGGCCCAGGCGTTCGGGCGTTTCATTCAGGGTGTAGTTGATGACCCCGGGGAAGATCGTCGTCTGCAGACCAAAACTGAAAAACCACCCCGCGACCGCGACCAGATAGGCGGCAAACGGCGCGACGCGCAATTGGCGGCGCAAGCTCGTGGTCAGGCTGCGGTCAGCCACGTCCCCTCCCTTATGGTTCTGGCGCTTTTGCGCTCTTTTGCACACACCTGTGAACAGGTGTGAATGGTCAGCCCTTTAGTCTTGCTCCAATAAGTTGTGTAAGTCTTGCGCTTTCAAGGGGAAATGACATGCGTTTGATGATTGCGATCGGGACGGCTGTCGTCGCCGCCTTCATGATTTTCATGGGGTTTCAGAAGTTTACCGGACCCAACCCGGTCTTTTCCTATATCGCTGAGCAGTCAGGCATCGACTTGTTTGAACCCGGCGTTCGCCTTCTCACCGGAGTCGCGGAGCTGGGGGCGGGCGCGCTTTTGCTGGCTGGATTCGCGTTCGCCATGGCCCGGACCGGCGGTTTGCTGCTCAGCATGGCCGTGTTGGCCGGAGCGCTTGTCTTTCACCTGTCGCCCTGGCTTGGGATTAATGCGCCGGTCGCCTTTGATGAGGCTGGAGGCTATGTCAAAAGCCCTGTGCTCTTCATCGTGGCGATGAGCTTTTTTGTTATCAGCGCTGGTTTGGCTTATCTCGACCGGGCTCAATCCAAAGCGGCCTAAGGGCTTCTTAACGCGCGATCGGGCAAGCTGCCGTCTTCACTGATCTAAAGATCCGATGTGAAGGCGCGCTATGGCCAAGGATTTTACGCCTGGAGAGACCGAAGGGGCTCAGCCTGCAGGGACAGGACGCGCGCGCTCGCGCCTGACCCGGCGCTTGGCCGACATCGTGTGTCTGCCGTCTAGCCGGGTGTCCCCCCAGGAACGCTGGATGACCGCAGACGTGCTTGAAGAGCTCCTGCGCGGGGCTGAAATCAAGCTGCGCTGCCAGGTCGCCGCGCGGCTTGCCGAACAGGCTGAAGCACCGCCCGCGCTGCTGCGGCGTCTCGCGCTGGATGTCTATGAGGTGGCTGAGCCGATTGTGCAGCGATCTCTGGCGCTGACCGATTTCGACATGATGGAGATCGCCCGCAAGGGCGAGCGCCACCATCGCCTGGCGCTCGCGCGCCGTGAGACGGTCTCTGAAACCGTCGCTGCGGCCTTGTGTGCCAGCGCCGATCCCGAAGTCCTCACCGCGCTGATGCGCAATGAGGGGGCCAGGCTCGCGCCCCAAACGGTGGACTTTCTGGTGCGCGAAGCCAGCGAGAGCGAGGCCTTGGCTCGCTATCTGGTCAAGCGGGCCGAATTGCGTCCGGCTCAGGGTTTTGCCCTGTTCTGGAGCGTGACGCACACGCTGCGCCGGGCGGTCCTGGACCGGTTTGCCGCCAGCCGGACCATCCTTCAGGAAGCGGCTGAAGACGTGTTTCCGCTGTTTCGGGCCGAGGCGGAGCCGGATGAGGTGGCGGGCGCGGCTCTGGCCTATATCGATCGCCGTCAGCGCAACCGGCAGGCGGCCAAAGAGTCCCCCTATGGCTCGCTGGAAGGGGCTATTGATGCCGCCAGCGTGGAAGGCCTGACCGAGGGCTATCGCGACGCCTTTGCTGTCCTGGCCAATATCCAGCGTGATCTGATGGATCGCATGCTGGATGATTTTGGCGGCGAACCGCTGGCGGTTCTGACCAAGGCGACAGGATTGTCGAAAGATCATCTGCATCGCTTGATTCAATTAGGTGAGCCGGAAAGCGCCGACATGCGCATAGAGCATGCCGAGATCGTGTTCTCCACCCTGTCGGTGGACAAGGCGCAGACCGTGCTGCGCTACTGGAACTGGGTCATGGCCCGGGTGCGCGCAGAGTAGATATCACCGCATTAACGGCTTGCATGTTCCTGGTTTGTGCGGGTAACTGCGGCCATGCTTCAGGCCGCGCGCTCTCCGAAAGAACATCCGGTGTTCACCGTCAACGGCGCGCCGTTGATCGCCGACATTTCTGGCGTCGTGCTCGAACCGGAAACCCAAACCTTGCTCGTGGCTGACCTGCATTTTGAGAAGGGCAGCGCCTTTGCCGCCCGCGGTCAGCTCTTACCGCCCTATGACACGCGCGAGACCTTGCGCCGCCTGTCGAGTGCCATCATGCGTCTGGAGGCCAAGCGGGTCTTCGCGCTGGGCGACAGCTTTCATGATCTGGGCGCGGACGGGCGCATGCATGACAGCGATGCGTCCACGCTCGCCACGTTGGTGTCCTCGGTGGAAGACTGGCTCTGGATTGAGGGCAATCACGATCCTGAGCCGCCGGCCCGGTTTGGCGGACGCACCGCCGCGCAAGCCACGCTTGGACCGCTCACGCTGCGTCATGAACCGGTTGAGGGTCCGGCACCGGGCGAAGTGGCCGGCCACCTTCATCCGTGTGCGCGCATCTCGGTGCGCGGACGCGGCCTGCGCCGGCGTTGCTTTGCCACCGATGGCAGCCGCTTGGTGCTACCGGCCTTTGGCGCGTTTACCGGGGGGCTGAATGTCTGTGATCCGGCCTGGCGTGGTGTGTTTGCGACCCGCCCGACCGCCTGGATGCTCGGCGATGGCGGCGTCTTTCCGATATCTGGACCCCGGCTGCGCGGGGATTAACGCTTGCCTTCGCATCGCGAAGCGTGAAGCCTGCGCGGCAAATCAAAACCCTTGGGGAGGAGGCCATTATGGCTGATCGTGAGTTTGACGTTGTCGTATACGGCGCAACCGGTTTCACCGGGCGGCTGGTGGCGGAGTATATTGCGGCCACCCATCCGGATATCCGCTGGGCTATGGCTGGACGCTCTGAAGCCAAGCTGGAAAGCGTGCGTGATGAGATGGGCGTGCCGGCCTCCACGCCGTTAATCGTCGCAGACAGTTCCGATCCGGCCTCGCTGAAAGCCATGGCAGAACGCACCCGCGGCGTCGTCACGACCGTAGGCCCGTATCAGAAATATGGCGAGCCGCTGGTCGCCGCCTGCGCCGAAGCCGGCACCGATTATGTCGATCTGTGCGGCGAGCCGGCCTGGATGCGTGATGTCATCGACAATTACGCGGATAAAGCCAAGGCCTCTGGCGCGCGCATCGTCTTGTCATGTGGCTTTGACTCCATTCCCTTCGACATGGGTGTCTTCGCTCTACAAGAGGCCGCCATCGCCAAGACCGGAACGCCGATTGCCCGCGTGAAGGGCCGCGTGCGCAAGATGAAGGGCACCTTCTCCGGAGGCACAGCCGCCAGCTTCTTTGAGACCATGGCGCGGGTGAAGCGCGAGCCGGAGGTTCTGGGCTGGTTGATCGATCCCTTCTCACTGGCAGGCGGTTTTAAAGGCCCCGAGCAGCCAGCCGGTGACAAGCCGATCTACGAAGACGATTTGGGCAGCTGGTCGGCACCCTTCATCATGGCCGCGATCAACACCAAGAATATCCACCGCTCCAACGCGTTGATGGATCACCGCTACGGCACTGACTTCGTTTACGACGAGATGATGCTGACCGGCCCCGGTGAGCAGGGCGAGCAAATGGCGACGATGGTCGCCAAGGATCGCTCCATGCAGGACAACCCGCCCAAGCCTGGCGAAGGTCCGTCCAAGGAAGAGCGCGAAACCGGCTTCTATGAGGCGATGTTCACGGGTATGACCGCTGAGGGTGAGCGCATGACCTCCGTCGTCGCCGGCGACCGCGACCCGGGCTATGGCTCGACGTCGAAGATGATCACTGAGGCGTTGCTGACATTGATCGATACCGATCACGACACCACGCCCGGCGGGGTATGGACACCTGCGCCCGCATTGGGCCAGCCGCTCATCGAGCGTTTGCAGAAATACGCCGGGCTCACCTTCTCGATGGAGTAGCGCGGGTCTGAAAGTCTTTACTTTCTCCGCTTTTCTTTACTTTTGTGGTAAAGTAACGCCAAGGCGGAGAAAGTAAGGATTATGAAGGACGTCAAACTCAGTTCCAAAGGCCAGATTACGCTGCCCAAACCGGTGCGCGAAGCGCTGGGCGTCGGGCCGGGCGATCAGGTTCGGTTTCTGATCCTCGGCGACCAGGTCCGGATTGTGAAGCCGATCGACATCATGTCTCTGGCAGGCATGCTGAAGCCCTATATCAAGCCCGGTCAGGTGGTCTCCATTGAAGAGATGGACGAGGCAATCGCAGCCGGCTGGGCGGGAGAACTGGATGATGACAAGTGATAGCGCTGGATACCAATGTCCTTGTGCGGCTGCTCATCCAGGATGACGCAAGACAGGCTGCGATTGCGCAAGCCGTGCTTGACGACCTCACTCCCGAAAGACCGGGCTTTATCTGCCGCGAGGTCTTGATCGAGTTGGTCTGGGTCCTTTCAAGAACCTACGGCTTGTCGAGGAATGCGGTCAGTAACGCGATTTTCGGCCTCATTTGTACCGAGGTCTTTGTCTTGGAGCTGGAAGAGGAGGTCCGACGGGCGCTCGAAATCTTTAGCGGCTCAAAGGCAGACATTGCCGACATTCTGATCGAAGCCGCCGGGCGGCGGGCCGGGGCGAGCGAGATGGTCACATTTGATCGCCGGGCAGGCCAATTGGACGGCGTGCGCGTGCTCGAGCCCTAAAGGCTGAAGGTCGGCGACCAGCGCACGAAGGCGGCGAAGGCCAGGCTGATCACTGCGCCGGTCGTCAGCATCATGCGCAGCGGCAGATACCAGTCCGGGAAGACCGCCTCTCGGATGGCGGCACGATCCCACAGATACTGGAAGACAAAGCCTGCGATCAGGATGCCCCAGCCGGTCAATTCCAGATTTAACGGGATGCCCGGCTGGCTCCAGACCTGAAGCGGGACAGCGATCCAACCCGCCAAGGCAATCGAAACCGCCAGCACCAGAACGCCGGTGCGCGGCGCATCGCTGCGGATCACCAGTTCCGCCGCCCACCGTCCCCCCGCCAGGAAGGATAAGATCACGGCCGCATAAATGGGCAGGGCATTGGCCGCCTGCAGGGCGACCGGGCCTCCGATGGCCAGGCCCAAGGCTCCGCCGACGAAGGGGACCAGGCCACCAAAGCCCAGCACGACAGGAACCAGCGGTGCATCGCTTAAGCGTTTCATCGGGCGTCTTCCTTCATCTCTTGCCGCCGGTTATCGGCTACGGGTCACCAACGCGGCTAGCCAGCCAGACAGCGCTGCCAGGATCAAGGCCAGCAGCCCATATAGGATGGGCCGCTCATGGGCCAAATCATAAAGCACGCGCTCAAGCCCGGCCTTGGCGACACTCAACTCGGCTTGCCGGGTCGCAATCGGCGCGCCATCGCGGAACAAATAGACTTCAATGGTATAATCCCCGACAGGGGTTTCTGAGGGCAGGAAAAGCCGGGCAATGAACAGCCCGCCTTCCAGCCGCTCAACACCGCCATCGGCTTCCACATAGAGCGATTGGCGGGTTTTGTTGCGCACCACTGCTTCGCGATAGTCGACAATCTCCGCACCCAGATCCGAAACCCGCACGCCGGGCACACCCAGTAGGGTCTCCGTGCGTTCCTCATCGGGTGCGCGCAGGGGCAGATGCGCCATGCCGATGCCATTGCGGCGCAATGCGCCAAAGCTGGCAAAGTCCTGTAGAGGCCGGGTCGAAGCCACCGCGTAATAGCTCGCAACGTCTTCGAAGCGAACCGGGGCGGCATTGATCCAAATGCCAAGGACACGCTCCTTTTTCATCACCCGTAGATCGCGCTGCGGACCGCGGACCGCCACAACGATATCGTCGCCATCCTGGAGGCCTTCGGCTGCGCCAAACACGGTCAGCGGTGCGCCCGCGAAGTCGGACCGGATTTCCACCACGTCCTCGGTGACGGCCGCGGCGATGCGCGCGTCCGGCACCGGATCCTGTGCCCACGCAGGGGCCACTGAAAGCAGGGCGGCCACGCCAAGCACTAGCCGGATCATGGCGCGCCCCCCGCTTCGATCAGGACATAGAGATCGGCTGGGGTTGCCGCGAGGTCCCAGGCCAGCTTCGCGCACACCGCGACGACCAGGAGAGCAAGACCGGCGCGCAATTCTTCGCCTTTAACGCGGGCTCCGGCGCGCACGCCCATCTGAGCCCCAACGACGCCCCCGACGATCAGGATTGCGGCCAGCACAATGTCCACTGTCTGGTTCTGGGCAGCCTGCAAAAAGGTTGTCAGCGCCGTGACAAACAGGATTTGGAACAGGCTGGTGCCAATCACAACGCTTGTGGGCATGCGCAGGATATAGATCATCGCCGGCACCATCACGAAGCCGCCGCCTACACCCATCAGGGCGGCCAGCGCACCGACCAGGAAGCCGATCGCCAGCGGCGGGATCACGCTCATATACAGCCCGGAAACCGGAAAGCGGGTCTTAAAGGGCAGGCGGTCGATCAGGCGGCGTTTGCGTCTGCGGCGCTTCGGAGCTGGGGCATCGGACAGTCTGCGCCGGATCGCATGGATGCTTTCGATCAGCATCAAGCTGCCGATAATCCCCAGAAAACCGACATAGCAGAGCGAAATGACCAGATCGATTTGCCCCAGGCTTCGCAAATAGCCAAAGAGCTGGACGCCCAGAACCGAGCCGAACACGCCGCCAATGATCAGCACGACCCCCATCTTCACATCCAGGGATTTGCGCCGCCAATGGGCCAGCGCGCCGGACACCGAGCTGGCCATGATCTGATTGGCTTGTGTGGACACCGCCACGGCCGGCGGAATGCCCAAGAAGATCAGGATGGGCGTCATCAAAAACCCGCCGCCGACACCAAGCAGGCCGGACAGAAAGCCAACCCCAAGCCCCAATCCAAGCAATAGGTAGAGGTTGAGCGAGATTTCAGCGATCGGAAGATAAATCTGCACCCGCGCGCCCTAGTTGGCGGCGGATTGTTCCAGCCGGGCAACCAGGCTGGCATTCAAAGGCGATCCCGGCTCAAGCCCAGTGTCACGCTGATACCGCACAATTGCCCGGCGGGTGCGCTCACCCAAAACGCCATCCGCCGGACCGGCATCATAGCCCAGATTTGTCAGCAAGGCTTGAGCGCGTGCGGTCAGCGCCTGTGGACCGAGCGACCAAGGCTGATTGGGGTATTGGCCCTGGGCCTCAGCATTCAGGCTGCGCGGCGTGAAGGTGGATGCGATCTGTTCGGCTTCAGCCCGAGCGGTGGGGCTTAAGGATGGACGAAGGCGGGCGGCACGGGTGTTGGCGTCGGTATCTCCGCCATTGGCCGCGATCAGAAACCAGGTATAGGCGTCCGCCGCACTTTGCGGCACGCCGAAGCCTTCCTGGAAGAGCAGCGCCATATTGAATTGGCTGTCCGACAGCCCGTGAAGCGCAGCTTCTTGAAACCAGCGCGCCGCCGCCGCCTGGGTTTCAGCAGTTTCCGGCGCATTGATGAACAGCCCGCCGGCATCATGCATGGCCTGGACATTACCGGCCTCAGCCGCTCTCACGACATAGGCGCGGCCGGTTTCAACGTCTTGAGTGACCCCTTCGCCGCGCGTGAGCATCAGGCCGTAGCGGCGCATGGCTTCGGGCACGCCCTGCTCAGCAGCCCGGCGGAAGAGCGCCGCAGCATCAGAAATCTGTCCGGCTTCGAGCTGCTCCACGGCCAGCTGATACCGCGCAATCGGATCACCGGACGAGGCCGCATCGGCAAGGCTCGGGGGCTGGACCGCAAGCGAGGCAATCAAAGGCGCGTCAGGATCAATAGGCGCTGCGGCTTCGGTTTGACCTGGAGCCGGGCTTGAAGCGAGGGAGGGGGTGACCGGAGCGGGGTCGATGGCCAC
>JANQMI010000149.1 GCA_028280165.1 Oceanicaulis sp.
TTGGCCATCAGCGTATCGGCGGCGTCCTGGTCGCTGAGATACCCGCTGGAATAGACATGGCCATTGCCGGTGCGGTGCTGCAGCGGGATGCGCCACTGCCAGCCGCCAGTGCGCGCTGTGGAGCGGGTATAGGGCGTCATGCCGTCCCCGCCATGGGTGCAGGGCACCGCCACCGCGCGGTCGGCCGGCAGCCATTTCGACCAGTCCTCATAACCAGTCTTCAAAGCCTGCTCGATCAACACGCCCCGAAAGCCGGAACAGTCGATGAAGAAGTCCGCTTCAAAGCGCTCGCCGCTGTCCAGCGTCACCGCTTCGATAAAGCCGTCTTCGGCGCGCAGCGATACGTCGGCGACCTTGCCTTCCGTGCGCTTGACCCCGCGGGCCTCGGCATACTCGCGCAGAAAGGCGGCATAAAGCCCGGCGTCAAAATGATAGGCGTAATCAAAGGTCGACTGGATCTGCCGGCGGTCGGTCAGGGGCTGGTCAAACTTGCCCGCCTTCGCGGCACCCCAGCACATGGAATAGTCTTCGATCGGACCGGCCTGGCCGGCGCGGTGCGCGCGCAGCCAGTAGTGATAAAGCGGGACTTTATCGAAGTCCGCGCCATACAGGCCGAAGGGGTGGAAATAGCGGTCTTCGTCCCGGGTCCAGTTGACGAATTCGATGCCGAGCTTGAACGAGCCTTGGGTCTTGGACACGAAGGTATTCTCGTCAATGCCAAGCTCGCGATTGAAGATTTTGATATAGGGAATGGTGGCTTCGCCCACGCCCACGGTGCCGATCTGATCGGATTCGATCAGATTAATCTCGCACGCGCCCTTGGTGGTGTTGGCGATCGCCGCAGCGGCCATCCAGCCCGCCGATCCGCCGCCCACAATCACAAGGCGTCTGACAGGCTGCGACGCTGTGTGTTGACCGTCCATAAGGCTCGGCCTCCTCCCCGTTTTTTGTTGCACTCAGTCTAACCAAAGGGGGGGGATTGGAAAGCGCCCAGGCTGCGAGGCAGCTGGCTTTTAGCGCCGCGTGGCGATGATCCAGATCGCGTGCACCAGGCCGGGGATATAGCCCAGCAGGGTCAGCAGGATATTGAGCCAGAAGTGAAGCCCGAAGCCGACCTGAAGAAAGACACCGACCGGTGGCAGGATCACTGAAAAAATGACGCGAAAAATATCCCAGAAGGTGATGGTAGACCTGGCGTGGGCCATGCGGACTCCCTTTAAAACATCGTAACCGTCTTCAAGTGGGAGCTGGTGCGCGCCGATCAACGCCTTGCCAGATTACAATCCGGACATCGTTGAGCGTCCGCACCCGCAGCGCGCGGTGCGGACGCCTTTCGCCCAGGCCCAGGCCTTAAACCGCTTCCAGGGTGTGATCTTGGTGCGCGCGCTGGCGTTGGGCCCAGCGCCAGGCATCTTCGATAATCGTGTCGATGTCCCGGGTTGGGGTCCACCCCAGCTTGCGGTGCGCGAAGGAGGCATCGGCGACAAGGCTGGGCGCGTCGCCAAACCGGCGATCGGCCACACGGTGTTTGATGGGCTGCCCCGTCACACGTTCACAGGCCTCGATGATCTCCCGCACGCTATGACCTGTCTCGGTCCCGAGATTGGCGACAAAGCCCCGCTCACCCGCCAAAAGGGCTTCGAGTGCTAAGACATGGGCTTCAGCCAGATCACACACATGGACATAATCCCGCACCGCCGTGCCATCGCGGGTGGGGTAGCGGTCACCAAACACGCTGATCGCCTCTCGCTGACCCATGGCCACCTGCAAAACGAGCGGGATGAGATGGGTCTCCGGGTCATGGGCTTCACCCATGCGCGCCAGGGGGTCCGCCCCGGCCGCATTAAAGTAGCGCAGGCGCGCGGACCGCAAGCCGCCGCGGACCTCCACCTCTTGCAGCATGGATTCCACAATGGCCTTGGACCGGCCATAGGGGCTAATCGGCGCAATCTGATGGCTTTCTCTCAGGGTTGGGGTTTGAGGTTCGCCATACACCGCACAGGTGGAGGAAAACACCATCGCCTTCACGCCATGCCGTTCGCTGGCCTCAAGCAGGGCCGCAGACCCGCCGACATTCACGTCAAAGCATTCTGCGGCGTGGTTGACCGACCAGCCCACTTCGATGCGGGCGGCAAAATGCATAACCGCGTCGGGTTGGACCGTCTCAAACGCCGCATTCAGCCGGGCCCGGTCGCGAATATCGCCCCGGAAAAACGGACCACCCTGCACGAAGGCCAGATGGCCATTGGACAAGTCGTCATAGACCGCCACCTCGTGGCCTCGGTCTTTCAACTGCAGGCACGCATGCGCACCCACATATCCGGCTCCACCAGTCACCAAAATCTTGGCCATGATTGTCTCCTTTCAAATCTTCAATGAAGCCGTCGCAAGCTGGGGTCCCAAACTCGCGATCGGCAGGCGATGGGTTGGATCGCGCGCGATCAGGCGCATTGCGGCCTGGGCTTTATGGGCCAGGCGCATTTCAGGGCAGGGCGTTCAATGGCGTACCAGGACGCCGCCGCAATCAGCCCAAGCGGGAGCAGGGCCAGACCAAAGAGGACGAGCGGCGAGGGCGCGACGTCGAAAGCCTTGAGATAGACCGTCACCACGCCTTGCTGGACGGGCCATCCATAGATGTAGAGGCCATAGCTGAGGTCTGCGCGAAGCCCGCCTTTGGGCCGGCCTGAAAACGCGATCAGCAAGGTTGAGTAACAGATCGCTAGCAAGACGAGATGGGTGGCGAAGACCGTGGGCAAGAGCACCAAGCCCATGCCCGCGATGCTCCATAATCCGATCAGAATGTCCGCCCTCAGCGGTATGACATCGGCGGCTCGATGGCACAGCACGCCGAACAGGAATGACGCCATCACCCAGCGTCCCTCAACAAAGATGAAGGCCACGCCGCTCTGCGCGAAAGGCACCAGGGCGTGCGCGGTTGCGATCCACACCAGAAGGGCGAGGCTGAACACCCCAACCCCCCACCGCGATCGCAAAAGCCCCAGGCTGGCCGCACAGCCGACCAGCCCATAGACCACAAGCTCGTGGCGCAGCGACCAGACCGATCCGTTGACGGCTTCCGGGAAGGGGTTGCCCGCGAAGGCCCCCGGCACTGTGAAGTCAACACAGACCAGGCTCATCAACCGCGCGGCATAGCGCATCAGCGCCTCACCCTGTTCAGGGGCCACAACGCCGAAGGCGATCAGGGCCGCCGGCAGCACGAGGGCGTGTACCCACAGCGCCGGCACGATGCGCTTGAAGCGGGCGAAGGCGAACTTCAACGGTTGGTCCCGGTGGTGCAGCGCACTGTGCGTAATCAGAAGCCCGGACAGGAAGAAGAAGACATGCACCGCCAATTCATGGACTCCCAGGCCGAGTACGGCCTCCAAAGGCGCGACGGCGTCAGGTCCACGCGATAGATGCCAGGAATGGCCGAAGACCACGGCAATGGCCGCTCCCAGGCGGAGCTGATCGATGCGGTTGGTCCGCTGGCCCAGAT
>JANQMI010000185.1 GCA_028280165.1 Oceanicaulis sp.
ATGCCCTCTATGACATCCTGCAGGGTGAAGGCGAGGACAAGCCCGGCACCGTGCATGCGCGCGGAGCCTGGCCGAAGGCGGACGATCAAGCCGAAAAAGGCGTCTTTGCCGACGAGGGCGACGCCTTCGTGCAGATCCTGTCGGCGGCCCGCAAGGTGAAGTCCGAAGCCCAGGTCTCCATGCGCACCGAAGCCTCCATGCTGACCGTGGCCGGTGACGGCGCGCTGGAGAGCCTGATTGGTGACACGGCCCAGGATTTGCTGGCGGTGACGAATGCCCAGGGCGCTGAGGTTGGAGCCATCGCCGATGGCCTGACCCCGGCAGTGTCGCCGGACGAGCGCTTCACCGTCGCGCTGGCGCTGATTGTAGCGGACGACTAGACCCGCATCTTGTTTTGAGGGTCCTTCGAGACGCGCTTCGCGCTCCTCAGGATGAGGTCTTTATGAAGCTCCCACTTCCCTCATCCTGAGGAGCGAGCCCTTTGGCGAGCGTCTCGAAGGACGCACACCCCTCCCCCGCAAGCAGGGGAGGACGCCAATTGGCCATTGCCATCTCTTTCCCGACGCAGGTCGGGACCCAGGAGATCGTAGGGCTCAGAGCTTGAAGGCTCTGGGCCCCGGCCTGCGCCGGGGAAGAGATTGGCGTGGGCATGACGTGTAACGCTGCGCTCCGTCCCTCCCCTTGATGGAGTGAAGGAGCAAAGCGTTAGTCGCCTCATTCACCCTGAGTACACCCTGGACGCTTTATGCCCTCAGCGCTGGCATCGTGGCGCGAGGGCGCTATCGTAGCGCCAATTGCGTGAGGCCGGTCCGCGCCCGCGCCCATGAGGGATGACAACCTTGACCGATACGACTGCGCCGATCTTCCAGGTGGAAGACCTTAATGTTCGCTTCGATACGCCTGATGGCGAGGTCCACGCCGTGCGCGGCATCAATCTTGAAATCAAGCCCGGTGAATGCCTCGCCGTCGTGGGCGAATCCGGATCGGGCAAGAGCCAGACCTTCCTGGCCGCCATGGGCCTTCTGGCGTCAAACGGCAAGGCAGAAGGATCGATCAAATACAGAGGTCAGGAGATTCTGAACCTGCCGCCGCGCAAGCTGAATGCCGTGCGCGGCAAGTCCATGACAATGATTTTCCAGGACCCGCTGACTTCGCTGACCCCGCATATGCGGGTGGGCGACCAGCTGAAAGAAGTCCTCGGCGTTCACATGAATCTGAAGGGCGACGCGGCCGAGCAGCGCTGCGTGGAATGGCTGGAGCGCGTGCGCATCCCAGAGGCGGCACGCCGGCTGAAACAATTCCCCCACGAGCTATCCGGCGGCATGCGTCAGCGCGTAATGATCGCCATGGCCATGCTGTGCGAGCCGGATCTGCTGATCGCTGACGAGCCGACGACCGCGCTCGACGTGACCGTCCAGGCCCAGGTGCTGGACATCATGGATGAGCTAAAGGACGAGACCGGCGCCGCCATTGCGCTGATCACCCATGACATGGGTGTGGTGGCCCGTATGGCCGACCGCGTTCAGGTCATGAAGCATGGCGAATATGTCGAAGGCGGCGAAGTCTATGACATCTTCAATGCGCCGACCCACGACTACACAAAGATGCTGCTGGATGCGATGCCGCGCATCGACCAGCCCAACAAGCCTGGCCATGAAACCCTGCCGCCGCGCGAGGTGAAAGGCGAAGACAAGCCCATCCTGATTGCCGACGATGTCAAAGTTCACTTCCCCGTTGCGGTGTCTGAAGGCCTGTGGCCGAAGCGCAAGCCACTGAAGGCCGTCGACGGCGTCAGCTTCGACCTGAAAGAGGGTGAAACCTTCGGCATTGTGGGCGAATCCGGCTGTGGCAAGTCCACGCTGGCGCGCGCCGTGCTGCGTCTGGTCCCCGCCACGGCTGGCGCGGTCAGCTGGATCGGCAAGGATCTGTTGGCCATGGGCTCGCGCGAGATGCGCAAGTCGCGCGAAGACCTGCAGATTGTCTTCCAGGACCCGCTGGCATCGCTGAACCCGCGCATGACCATCGGAGCGTCCATCGCCGAGCCCATGCTGACCTTCCGCAAGAGTATGAAGTCGGCGGAACGCGAAGCAGAAGTCAAAGCGATGATGGAACGGGTCGGCCTCGATCCGAATATGATCAACCGCTATCCCCACGAATTGTCGGGGGGGCAGAACCAACGTGTCGGCATTGCCCGCGCCATGATCTTAAAGCCCAAGCTGGTCATCTGTGACGAGGCGGTCAGCGCGCTGGACGTGTCCATCCAGGCGCAGATCATCGAGCTGCTGATCGGTCTTCAGAAAGATTTCGGTCTGTCGATGCTCTTCATCTCTCACGACCTGTCAGTCGTGCGTGAGATTAGCCATCGCGTCATGGTGCTTTACCTGGGCCGCATCGTGGAAATGGCCGACCGCGATGCGATCTATGACGATGCGCGCCACCCTTACACCAAAGCGCTGATCAGCGCGGTGCCGATCCCAGACCCCGAGATCGAAAAGAATCGCGAGCGCCTGAAGCTGGCCGGCGACTTGCCGAGCCCGATGGATAGCCGGGCTCAACTGCGCTTCATGAAGTCCAAGCTGATCGACGATCCAGACGCCGAGCAATATCGTCCCAAGCTGATCGAAGTGGCCCCCGGACACTGGGTGGCCGAACACGATCCGGCTGAAGCGGTTCTAAACGCGGACGAAGAGGCCTAGGGCGCGACCGGACGGGTCTAATCATGGCTGCGACCTAACGTCTACCTAACGCGCGGATAACATCAGTTTCATTTGCCCTTACTGAGCGCACCGCTATCTTCGCCAGAGTAACGCCCGTGTGTGTTGGCGTAGGGAATATCATGCTGTTTGTTCGCCCGCTTTCCATCGTTGTCACCTCGTTTGCCGCGCTCAGCCTCGTCGCCTGTGGCAGCGGCGACCAACCCGGTCATCATGGCGATGATCTGGACGCGACGCGGGCGGCCTTTGCTGCCGCGCACTTCCCCCATGAGGCGAGCGACATCCCTGCAGATAAGGGCGTGAGGTATGGCGTGCTGGCCAATGGTCTGCGCTACGCCATCATGGAAAATGACACGCCGTCGGGGACGGCCGCCCTGCGCCTGGTGTTCAATGTTGGCTCACTGGCCGAGGACGAAGACCAACTTGGCCTGGCCCACTTCATCGAGCATATGGCGTTCAACGGCACCACCAATGTGCCCGAAGGTGAAATGGTCACGCTTCTGGAGCGCTATGGCCTGGCCTTTGGCCCAGACACCAATGCCTTCACCGGCCGGGAGGTCGTGGGCTATCAGCTCGACCTGCCCTCGAATGAAGAACAGCTGATCAATATCGGCCTCTTCCTGATGCGCGAAACCGCCTCTGAGATCATCTTCGACGCCGGAGCGATCGACCGCGAACGCGGCGTGATTATGGGCGAGAAGCGGCTCGGCGATACACCGGTCTCACGCTATTTCGATGCCGCGATCGATTTTCGCTATCCCGATACGAGTATTGCGGCGCGCAGCCCCATCGGCACTGAAGCTGTGATCAATGGGGCCGGTCCGGACCAGTTTGAGCGCTATTACACGGACTTCTATACTCCTGAACGCGCCATCCTGGTGGTTGTCGGGGATATCGATGCCGATGCTATCGAAGCGAAGATCCGCGACGGCTTCCCGATCTCAACCCCTGAGCTTGATGTGAGCTTTTCGGAAAGCTTCGCCTCCTGGACGCAGCCCGACGACGCACGCGATGATCCTGAGATTGGCTGGGTCAACCCCATCTCAGACACGCGCTTCGGCTATTTCCACGATCCTGATGTCTTCACCATCTTGAATGTGGACGTCATCGAGCCGGCCGAGGCTTTGCCGGATACGCGCTCCGGCCGCCTGGCCAATCTGAAGCGTCAGCTGGGCAATATGATCGTTCAGCGCCGTATTCAGAGCCAGATCAACTCCGGTGAGTCCGCCCTGCTTCAGGTGGATATCGGATATCGCAATGAATTTGGGCTCGCCAATCGGGCCGGCATGCTGGGTGTCGCAACGCCGACGCGCTGGCGCGATGGCCTGGCGGTTCTGGAAAATGAGCTGCGCCGGGCGTTGGAATTTGGATTCACCGACGCCGAGCTTGACGAACAGCTGGCGAATTTACGCACCGCCCTGCGCAATGGCGCGGACCAGGCTGAGACCCGCGATTCCGTTTCGCTGGCCGACGGCATCTGGAATGCCTGGGCCTCTGATCGCGTCTTCGCTCACCCGGACTATGCCGTGGCCTGGCTCGAAGACAATGAGAGCGAACTCACCGTTGACGCCATCGAATATGCGTTCCGCAAAATGTGGAAAGCCGCGCCGCCCAATGTCTTTATCGCGCTGAATGAAGAATTGAGCGATGGTCCGGCGGCCGCCCGCGAGGCCTGGCTGTCCGCCTCGGCCAATCCGGTGGAACCGCCCGAAGACGTCTCCGACGAAGCCTTCGCCTACACCGAGTTTGGCACGCCGGGCACGGTGACCCGCCAAACCACCGTTGAAGACCTTGGCTTGACCCAGATTCAGTTTGAGAACGGCGTGCGCCTGACGGTGAAGCCGACCGAGTTTGAAGACAGCGTCATCCGGGTGCGCGTGGATTTCGGGGCGGGCAATCTGACCCCTCAACCCACGCCGGCCGCCGGCTCGATCCTGGGCGCAGCCTTTGGCGGAGGCGGGCTCCAAGCCCATGACCGCAATGCGCTGCAGCGCTTGTTTGCGGGTCGCTCGGTTGGCTATGGCGTGGGTGTGGGGACCGACAGCTTCTTCTTTGCCAACGCCACGACCCCCACCGACTTTGAACTCCAGATGCAGGTGCTGGCCGCTTTCATGACCGCTCCGGGCTGGCGGGATGAGGGGTTGAACCAGTTCCGCAGCATCGCCGAAGAGGTCCGCCGGGGCCAGAATGCCCAAGCGCTTCAGGTGGCGACCAACCGCGTGACCCGGATGCTGCGCCGCGGCGACCCCCGTTGGGGCTTCCCGACAGCGGACGAGGTGGACGCCTTCACCATGGACCATGCGCGGGCCTTCTTAGAACCGGCCCTGCAGAGCGCACCCATCGAAATCACGCTCGTGGGTGACATCACGGTCGAGCGCGCGAGCGAGATTGTGGCTCAAACCTTTGGGGCCTTGCCCGCGCGCGATGATAGCTGGCCAAGCTATGACGACAATGCGGTCATTGCCTTCCCGGAGCCCACTCCAGTGGCCAAGATCGTCCGCTTTAATGGCGAGCCGGAAAGCGCGATGGCCAACACCTATTTCCCGATCGGCGATGGCCGCGATGCCCAGCGGCGCGCCCGGCTGGCGCTGCTGCGCGGGGTGTATAACCTGAAAGCCACTGACCGCTTTCGTGAGGAGGAAGGCGCGACCTATTCCGCCTTTGTCTCAAGCCAGCCTTCAACCGTGCACGACGGCTTTGGCTTCCTGTGGGTGGGACTGGATGTGACCCGCAGCAATATCCCAGACATGTATGTCATCACCGACGACATCGCCGTGACCATGGCCTCAGGCGAGATCAGCGAAGACGAGCTTCAGCGCGCGCGGCAGCCCGTGCTAGAAGGCTTGGAAGAAAACCTGGAAAACAACGGTTACTGGCTCAGCGCGATTGCCCGGTCTCAGGCCCAGCCCTGGCGTCTGGACGATTTGCGCACCGCGCGCGAGCGCTATGAGACCGTGACCGTGGATGATCTAATTGCGTTGTCTGCTGAGGTCTTGAACCCGGCAGAGGCTTATCGCGTGACCATTCTGGCTGAAGGGGCAGAGGCCCCTTAGAGCCAACGCCTGAGCGCAGAGCCTGCCGCCAAGAGCGGGCGCGCGCCTGATCACTGCAACATCTTAAGGGGAGACTCCCATGCGACGAACCGCTGTCAGCCTGGCTGTGATGGCCATGGCCGCAACTCCAGCCTTTGCTCAGGACGCACCCGAACGCGTCACCGAGGGCAATTTGGTGATGGAAAACATCCCCGACGTGCCCGCAGAGGTGCGCGACCGCTTGCAGCAATACAATAATGTGCGCTCGGCCGGCTTTTCAGACTTTGCCCCGGATGGCGGCATCTACATCACCACCCGCTTTGGTGAAACCACTCAGATCCACCATGTTGCTGCGCCCATGGGCATGCGCCGCCAGGTAACCTTCTTTGATGAGCGCACCTCCGGGGCCAATGTCCGCCCGGGCGAGAGCGGTCAATTTGTCTTCACCCGCGACATTGGCGGTGATGAGTTCTTCCAAGGCTTCCTGTTTAACCCCAGCGATGCCTCCGTCACCCGTTTCACCGAGACCGGTACCCGCAATTCCTCCATGAGCTGGAATGAGGATGGTAGCTTGGTGGCCTGGTATCGCCAAACCG
Organism: Oceanicaulis sp.; assembly: GCA_028280165.1. Lineage (GTDB taxonomy): Bacteria > Pseudomonadota > Alphaproteobacteria > Caulobacterales > Maricaulaceae > Oceanicaulis. Next base: position 6,343 of record JANQMI010000185.1, read on the forward strand.
ATGGCGACCCGAATGCCGATATCCTGATCGCCGATCCGAGCGATCCGGACAGCCTGCGCGTGGCCCTGGAAGGCGAAGGCCTGATGATCCCCGCCGACTGGTCATCGGATTCTGAGCAGATCTTGATCTTGCGCTACTACTCGATCACCCACGCTGACATCTACACCTTGGACGTGGACAGCGGGGCGCTCACCGAAATCCTGCCTGATCTGGATGTCGCCTATGGCGGTATGACCTTCGCGGAAGACGGCGAAAGCGTCTATGTGATCACCGATTGGGACAGTGATTTCCGCCGCATTCTGGAAGTGGAGCTGGAGGACTTCTCGGCCCGTCAGGTCTCTGGCGATCATGACTGGGACGTGGAGAGCATGGACCTGTCGCCCGACGGCTCCAAGCTCGTCTACACGATCAATAATGGCGGCAATGAAGAGCTGCACATGATTGATCCAGCCACCGGCGACGCCCTGGATGTGCCAGAGCTGCCGCTGGGCCTGATTGGCGGGCTTCAGTTCAACGCCGACGGCACCCAGCTGGGCTTCACCCATATCTCGGCGCGGTCGCCAGGCGATGCGTGGAGCTATGATATTGCCACCGGTGCGCTGACCCGCTGGACCCAGTCCGAGGTCGGGGGGCTGGATACCGACGCCCTGGTTGAGCCTCAACTGATCAGCTTTGAAAGCTTTGATGGTCTTGACGTGCCGAGCTTCTACTACCCGGCTGCCGGAGAGGGCCCGCACCCGGTGATCATCGACATCCATGGCGGTCCGGAAAGCCAGGAACGCCCGAATTTCAACTCGCGCATCCAGTATTGGGTCAACGAGTTGGGCATCTCTGTGCTGGCCCCCAATGTGCGCGGCTCTGCCGGCTATGGCCGTGAGTATCTGTTGATGGATAATGGCTTTAACCGCGAAGATTCAGTCCGCGATATCGGCGCGCTGATCGACTGGGTCGAAGCGCAGCCAGAGCTCGATGCGGACCGCGTCGTGGTCTATGGCGGCTCCTATGGGGGTTATATGGTGCTGGCCAGCATGATGCATTATTCCGACCGCCTGGCCGGGGGCATTAATATCGTCGGCATCTCCAACTTCGTGACCTTCCTGGAAAACACCAACGGATACCGCCGCGATCTGCGCCGGGCTGAATATGGTGATGAGCGTGACCCTGCGATGTATGAGCATCTGCAAGCCATCTCACCGTCGAACAATGCCGACCAGATCACCGCGCCGCTCTTCATCATTCAGGGCTTTAACGACCCGCGCGTGCCAGCGTCCGAGGCCGAGCAAATCCTGCAAGCGGTCCGCGAGGCCGGCGGTGATCCCTGGTTCCTGATGGCCATGGATGAAGGTCACGGCTTCCGCAAGCAATCCAATGTGGAATTCCAACGCCAGACCGAAACCTTGTTCTTGAATGAGGTTTTGGAGCTGGAGGAATAGGCTCGGCGACGGGTATCTCCCCCCGTTTACGGGGGGGGATATCCTGTGACCCACCTCTTCTCTCTTTCCCGGCGAAGGCCGGGACCCAGAAGAAGACACAGCTCAGCACTTGATGGCTCTGGGCCCCGGCCTTCGCCGGGGAAGAGCGGGGTAGAATCGGGTTGACCATCACCGGCCCCTCCAAGAAAAAGAGGGGTACCACACCCTTTCACCGAAACGTCACGCCATTGCGCCTGCGCATCGCGCTAGGGTCTGACCCAATTCAGTTGGGAGGCCCTCACCGATGCGCAGGCTCGCTTTGCTTTCGACCCTGATAATTACCGCATGCAGCGCGGATCAAGCCGGCAGCGGGGGGTATGAAGCCATGACGGATCCGGTCTGGACCACCCGGACGGGCCAGGCCCCGCTGGTGATCGCTCACCGTGGAGCCTCAGGCGAACGCCCTGAACATACCCAGGCGGCGTACGCGCTGGCCCTGGAGCAAGGCGCGGACGTGCTGGAGCCGGACCTGCAAGTGTCCCGTGATGGCGTGCTGATCGTGCGCCATGACCCTTATCTTTCCACTTCCACCGATGTGGCCGATCGCCCTGAATTCGCCGACCGACGCACAGAGCGTCTTGGACGCGAGGACTGGTGGGTTGCCGACTTCACAGCCGAAGAGTTGTCTGGCTTGAGGGCGAGGGAAGTCTTCGCCAATCGGTCACAGGGGTTTAACGACCAGTTCCCGGTCATGACTTTCCCGGCCTTCCTAGACTTTATCGCCGATCAGGAGGCCGCCTGCGGATGCCGTATTCCCATAGAGCCAGAGGTCAAGCTGCCGGCCTTCTATGCCGCTGAGGGTCTTGACCCGCTGCCAATCCTGATCTCGACGCTCGACGCACGCGGCCTGAACACCCCCGACAGCGCCCTGGTCATCCAATCCTTCGATCCGGATTTCCTTCAGCGCCTGCGCCCAGAAACGCCGCTGCCACTGGCGATGTTGATCTCTTCACCGGACGAAGACGGCTATAATGCCGGCGGCCTCAGCCTTGAGCAGATCGCCGCCTTTGCGGACGGCGTCGGGGCCAATAAGGCGCTGTTGCTCAATGGCGATGGGACGAGCACTGGCTATCTGGAGGCCGCCCATGGCCTGGATCTCGACATCCATGTCTGGACCGTGCGCGACGATCGCGAGCCGCTGGTCGGCGAAACCGTCGAGGACGAATTGCGCGCGCTCTTTGGGCTGGGCGTGGACGCCGTGTTCACCGATCATCCCCAGACCGCAGTGCGGGTGCGCGCCGAGATGGGCGCAGGGTAGCGCCGGCATCCTGGTCGGGACCGAACAGCGCCCCGAACCCGGGTTCGTTGCTTCTGCATCATTCTGAAGGTCCTTCGAGACGCGCTTCGCGCTCCTCAGGATGAGGTCTTCGTCAGACTCCAGCCTCCCTCATCCTGAGGAGGCCCGTCAGGGCCGTCTCGAAGGACGCACTACGTTCAATGAACCTCACTCTTGCCCAGCTTGGCCAGTAGAGCCCACTCTACGCACCATGAAACGCCTGATCTTCTCCGCCGCGGCCATGGCCATTGGCCTGGCCGTCCCCGCCGCCTTTGCCCAAGACGACGCGATCAGCCTGCGCGATGCTTCTCTGGCCCTTCGGGCTCAGGTGCGCGCGGCCGCGGCCAGTGAAGACTGGGAAAGCGCGGTTCGGGCCAATGAAGCCGCCCTGGCCCTCCAGCCCGGTCATCCCGGCTTGCTCAATAACCGCCTAGTATTGGCCCGGCTGTCTGGCGATCAAGCTGGCATGCTGGATGCGCTTCAGGCCATGGCCAGCCACGGTATCGCGTATGACCTCAGCGGCCTGGCTCAGGCCGACGATCTGCGCGCTTTGGATGCTGAGCGCTTCGCAGAGCTTGAAGCCCGGTTCACTGCAATTTCAGCCCCTGTTGGTGACGCCCGCCTGGTGGCCGAACCGCCGCTGCGCAATGCGCTGATCGAAGCGCTCGCGGTCGATGACGAAACCGAGCGCGTCTATCTGGGCTCGGTGGCGGACCGGCGCATTTATCGCGTTGAGCCCTTTGCCCCGGAGGAGGCCGAAGTCTTCGCTGGAGACGCCCAACCCATTGGATCGGTTTTTGGCCTGGCCGTCGATCGGCGCAATGGCCTGCTTTATGCCGCAGAGGGGGCGGTCGACATCACCCCGCGCAGCGAGGGCGAAGAGGTTGAGACCGCGCTGGTGGCCTATGATCTGGATACCGGCGAGGTGGTTCGCCGTCACACCATTGAGGGCGCAACGCGCATTGCAGACCTGGTGGTGCGCGACGGGATTGTCTTTGCCAGCGATGCGGAAGGCGGGCGCATCTATCGCCTGGACGGCCCTCGCGCGGCGCTGGAGCTGTATGCCGAAGATGCCCGCTTTGTCTCGCTTCAAGGACTGGCCTCAGCCCGGGGCGCGTTATTCGTGGCCGACTACACCTGGGGTCTGTGGCGGATTGATCCGGTCAGCCGCAACGCCCAGCTTCTCTCCACTCCAGACGGCGCGAGCCTGATTGGCCTGGACGGCATGGTGGCCGACCGGACGGGGCGGATTTTCGTGATCCGCAATGGGACGCCCCCCTTTGGCCTGTTTGAGCTGGAGTTTGATCGCTTCGGGACTGCGCTGACCGGCCTGACGCCGGTCCTGGTCAATGATGCGCGGCTGGGAGAGCCGACCACGGTGCGCATCGCCGACGGGCGCGCTTTCCTGCTCAACGACGCCCAATGGGCCTTGTTCGAAGCTGAGGCCGACGCCAGTGCGCGTACCGATCCGATGATATTGAGCTTGGCTTTGCCGTAAGGCGCACGCCTGATCCGGTTAACTTCCGTTTACCACATTTGAACGCTCTTCATCCGACACTTAAGGGTATGGATGATGCTGGAGCCGATTTCACCGACGCCATGCCTGCGTCGAAGCCGGGACTGATAGCCCGTGCGCGCACCTTTTCTGTGGGCGCAGGACTGGTTGTGCTGGGCAGTTTCGTGCTCGTGTCGGTGTTCAGCCATAACCCGCTGGATCCCAGCCTGAATGCGGTCACGGGAAGTGCAATTAGCAATCTGGCGGGCGACGCGGGGGCGATCACCGCTGATCTGGTGCTTCAGATCACCGGCTGGGCCGGAGCGGCGGGCGCTTTTGCTCTGGTGGCCTGGGGCTTGATCCTGGTGGTGCGCGGACCGCGCAAACGTGGCGGCTGGCTGGGTCTGGGCCGCGTGATTGCGGGCCTGGCCGGCCTGACCGGCTTCGCCCTAGCGGTGTCTGCGCTGCCCATGCCGGCCAACTGGCCCTTCGCTGTGGGGCTTGGCGGGCTTGTGGGCGATGGCGTTCTAAGCGCCCTGACCGGCCTGTTCGGCTCGGTTGGACTGCCTTTACCCGGTGTGCTGGCCGTGGCGCTGGGCCTGCTGTTTGCGGTGCTGGGCGTGTTTTTCTGCTTTGGTTTGCGGGTGGCAGACCTGCTGGCCGCGCGCGATGCTGGCGAGCTGGCTTTTGACACCGTGCGGGTTTGGGTCGACCAGCTTTTGGGCTTCATCCCGCGCCCGACGCGCCCCGATGACGCTGAGGCGGCCGACGCTCCCATCCCCGATGGTACGGCGGAAACCGCGCCGGACATTCTGCGCCGCGGTCGCGACATCCCTGCCCCGGCCGATCGGATCGAACCTGCCGCCCCATCCGTCGCGGCGGCCGCGCCTCGCAAGGCACCCTCGAACGTGAAAGTTGCCCAGAAGCGCAGCGCCAAGCCCTCCGGCCGCGAAGCGCGCGAGGCCCAAGGGGCCCTGCCCTTCACCCAAAGCGACAGCTTTGATCTGCCGCGCCTGGATCTGTTAGCGCCCGCCCCGCCGCGTACCGATGCCGTCGATCCTGAAGCGCTGCGTCAAAATGCGGAACTGCTCACCGGCGTTCTGGCCGATTTCGGTGTGAAGGGCGAAGTGGTCCAGGTCCGCCCCGGCCCTGTGGTGACACTCTATGAGCTGGAACCCGCCCCCGGGGTGAAGACCAGCCGGGTGATCAATCTGGCCGATGACATTGCCCGCTCGATGGCTGCTGTGGCGTGCCGCGTCGCGGTTGTGCCTGGTCGGAACGCCATCGGGATCGAGCTGCCCAACCAGGATCGCGAGACGG
>JANQMI010000189.1 GCA_028280165.1 Oceanicaulis sp.
CTTAAAGATGAGGCCGCCAAGGGCCGCAAGAAGCCGATGGTCGGCTTTATCGCAGGCCGCACGGCCCCTCCAGGACGCACCATGGGCCATGCGGCCTGCGATAAAGCCGACCATCGGCTTCTTGCGGCCCTTGGCGGCCTCATCTTTAAGGAATTGAGCAGCTTCTTCCTCGGCCGAACCGCCGATCTCGCCGATCATAATGATCGACTGGGTCTCTTCGTCAGACAGGAAGAGATCCAGCATGTCGATAAACTCGGTGCCCTTTACCGGGTCACCGCCAATACCGACAGCGGTCGATTGACCCAGGCCGGCATTGGAAGTCTGAAACACTGCTTCATAGGTCAATGTGCCGGAGCGGGAGACCACGCCCACTGAGCCCTTGGAGAAAATGGAGCCCGGCATAATGCCAATCTTGCACTGTTCGGGGGTGAGGACGCCGGGACAGTTCGGGCCCAGCAGGCGGCAGTTAGACTTTTCCAGTGCCGCCTTCACCTTGACCATGTCCATGACCGGGATGCCTTCGGTGATGCAGGTGATCAGTTCAATGCCGGCTTCAATAGCTTCGATGATGGCTGCACCTGCGCCGGCGGGCGGGACGTAGATCACGGAGGCATTGGCCCCTGTGCGTTCTTTACCCTCGGCCACTGAAGCGAAGATCGGCAGCTCAGCTGCCCCATCCATGCCGCTGGTCCAGGTGGTGCCGCCCTTTTTCGGGTGGATGCCGCCGACCATCTGGGTGCCGTAATAAGCCAGCGCTTGTTCGGTGTGGAAGGTGCCGGTCTTACCGGTTAGGCCCTGGACCAGGACTTTGGTGTTCTTATCTACGAGAATGGACATGGATTAGCCTTCTTTACTGGTGTCTTGTAAAAACGGATTGACCACACGCACCGGCCCATAGGTCTGCCCGTGCGCTAGGTTTTCGGAGTAAACGGTGGAGCAGCCAAGCTTCTCCGCAGCGGCAAGGATCGCTGCATCAGAGAAGCTCAGTTGATGCTCTTTAGCCTTGGAGATCGCTGACAGCGCGACAAGGCTGTCCACGGGTTGAACCGGCTTCTGCGCCAGAAGCTCGACCCAGCGGCCTGCCACAGCCTCTGACAAAGGCTCAGGACCGAGTTGGGTTGCTATGCTGTAGAATTCGGCGAGGACCTGACCTGACGTTCCAAAACTTGTCGTTAAAAGACCTTGGGCGATATCGTGCTTATGCGGTGACATGCGGCGTCCGTTCGCGGCATGAAGCAATATCGAGGTGTCTAGGAAGGCCTCAGCGATCACGACGAGCCCGCCCCCAAATGCTCTCCTGGCGAGGAGGCAAGCGATCACCGAAATCTGCTGTGCTTTCACGGGAGAGTTTCAATAATTCCTGCGTGACGACATCCTGGCCGCTTTCGGCATCCACCGTGCGCTCTAAAAACTCACGGATCATCGCGTTGACGCTGGTCCGGCGCATGGCCGCCAGAACGCGGACCTTGTCCAGAAGGTCTTCATCGATCGCGAGGGTGATGTTCTTGGCCAACAGGCGCGCTCCACAGGATATGTGGGACACATAATATGTGTAATCGGTCGCGTGCAAGGGGTGTCAGGTGTTCGATCAGTCGGTTTCGGCTTGCGACAGCAAGTACTCACGAACGGCCGGGTCGGTGCTCAGCGCGGCTGCGCGTTGAAAAGCCGCTTGCGCAGCTGCATTTTGGCCAGCCCGCTTCTTCCAATGGGCTAGCGCGGCCCAATAAGGCTGATACGCCGCTCCAGAATCCTGAAGTTGAGCCAACAATGAGAGAGCCGTTTCAGCGCCGAAGGCTTCCCCATGCGCACTGGCGCGGGCGACACGCGCCCCAAAGCCGGCACTGGTTGTCGAGACCAGCGTGTCGTAGAGCGAGGCTGCAGCCCGCCAGTTCGTCTGACCTGTAACCCGGCGTTCGACATGGACCGATTGCAGAGCGGCCTCCAGGCCAAATCGCCCAGGGCTGGCCAGCGTCATCGCATGGCGGAGCCTCTCCTCCGCCTTATCGATGAGCGTATGGTCCCAGAGCGCGGTGTCCTGGCCTGACAACGGAATAAAGCGCCCGTCCGCGCTGCGCCGGGCCGGTTTGCGCGCTTCGCAATAATCAATCAGGGCGCACAGGGCGTGGGCTTCAGCGCTATGGTCGCAGAGCTGCGCTGTCAGGCTAGCCAGAAATCGCGCTTCGTCTGCCAATCCTTTGATCCGGCCTTCGTCCTCCCCCAGCGCGTCCCAGCCAGTGCCATAAGCGGCGTAGATGGCATCCAGAACCGGTTGCAGGCGTTCGGGCAGGTGCGCGGCGTCCGGCAGCTCAAAGCTCAGCTTTGCTTCTTTTATGCGCGCCTTAACCCGTGACAGCCGCTGGCTCATGGCTGCAGGCTTCACCAGGAAGGCCGACGCAATCCGGGCCGCATCCAGCCCCAGCACCGTCTGGAGCATGAGTGGCGTGTGGATCGCCGGATCGATGTCTGGATGGGCGCAAACCAGCATCAGGCTTAATCGATCGTCAGGCAGGGCCTGGTCCACATCCTCTGCGGCTAGGGTCTCAATCCGACCAATCAGCTCTGCCTCATGAGCGCGATGTGTCGCCGCCTTGCGCGCTTCGTCAATGAGCCTGCGTCTGGCCACGGACAGCAGCCAGGCGTCGGGGGTGTCAGGCAGGCCTCTGGTGGGCCAGGTTTCCAAGGCTTTAGCGAAAGCCCCGCTCAACGCGTCCTCGGCATGGGCAAGGTCGCCAGTGCGTTTAGCCAGCGTTGCCAGCAGCCGGCCATAGGCTTGCCGGGCGACGGCCTCAGCCGCCGCCCGCGCCTGAGTGTCAGGATCCATCGCCAAAATCGGGTACCGGACGCACTTCGATCAGATCACCAGGCAGTCGCGGACATTGCGCCGCCCAGTCCAATGCCACCGCTTCATCGGCAGCTTCGATGATATAGAAGCCACCCAGCTGCTCCTTGGTGTCTGCATAAGGACCGTCGACCACGCCGGCGTCCGTGACCCGTTTTGCCGTCGCTGCGGGGGCCAGTGGCTCGCCAGCGATCAAGGCCTTCGCAGCCATTAGGGCTTCGGTATAAGCCCCATGCTTGCCGATGAACGCGGCCTGGTCTGCCTCGTTCAGGACATCCCATTGCGCTTCTGCGCCGTAGATAAAAAGAGCAAACTTCATGACTGCACCTCCGGGATCTCTGACATGGGCTGGACCGGGCGGACCTCAACCGCGCCGGCGGACGCGGCTGGGCAGCGTTCAGCCCAGGCCAGCGCGTCCTCCAGGCTGTCCGCTTCAATGATCGCAAACCCGCCCAGTTGCTCCTTGGTGTCAGCATAGGGGCCATCCTGGACCTCGCGGCCTTTCCCGTTAAGGCGCAGGACAGCTCCGGTTTCGGGCCCCTTCAAGCACGCTCCAGATTGGGTCTTGTCACCCAGCGCTCCAAAATAGACTGACCAGCTGGACCAATAGGCCGCAGCTTTCTGGCCGGTGCGTTCAGAAAGCGCCTCGGGCGTTTCATGGAAAATGATAGCAAATTGCATCCGTCGTCTTTCTTGTCAGATCCGCCGCGGGACCATTCCCTTGGCGTCGACTTTAAGACGTTTCAGACCCGTACGCTTCGACACGAGGCGAAAATATTTCGCTAAAGCTTCAGCCCGGTGTGAATTGCGGCGATGCCACCGGAAAGATTGGTTACGGACACGCGGGCAAACCCGGCCTGTTCCAGCTCACTGGCGAAGGCGGACTGATGTGGGAATTTGCGGATCGACTCCACCAGGTACTGGTAGCTTTCCCGATCCTTGGCGATGACCTCGCCAATCTGAGGGATCGCGTGGAAGGACCAGGCGTCATAAAGCTTGGCCAGCGGCCGCGTGGTCGGCCGGGAGAATTCAAGACACACAAAGCGCCCGCCAGGCTTCAAGACTCGGTGCATGTCCTTGAGCGCCTTGTCGCGATTGGTGACATTGCGAATGCCAAAGCCGATCGTGATGGCATGCGCGCTTTGATTGTCGAAGGGCAGGTATTCAGCGTTTGCTGTAGCCCAGCTCAATCGATCGCGGCCTCCGCGCTCCAGCCCTGAGCGCAGCATCGCTTCATTGATGTCTGCCACCACAGCTTCAGCCTTGTCACCACCGCGGCGAGCCTGCAGGGCGTCGGCGCGGTCCAGAAAAGCCCGGGCAATATCGCCGGTTCCGCCGGCGACGTCGATCAGGCGCGCACCGGGGCGCGGGTTGGCCTTTGTGACAGTGATGTCCTTCCAGACTCGGTGGACCCCGAGACTCATCAGATCATTCATCAGGTCATAGCGCCGGGCGCTGGAATCAAAGACCTGGCGGACCAGGCCCTGTTTTTCCGCGCGCGGCACATCTTTAAAGCCGAAGGAAACGGTATCATTGCTCATGGGGTGCAAATTAGGCCGAGCCGGAGCCAAGGGCCAGCGAAGAAGCTGCGGCGAAAGCGTGCCTCATGTGATGATATCTGTCCTTTCGTTCCGGCCTTCACCGGGAAAGAGGTGTTTCAGGGTGTGTCCGTCGCATCGCGCTCGCGAAGGCGGAATTCACCTGTCACGTAGTCAAATAGTGTGAATCCGGCTTCATCGCGCCAGCTGTCTTCACTGCCGCTGCCAAAAAAGGCGAGCGTCACGTGATCGCCTGCGGGAGCAAAGGCGTTGATGCGAAACGCGCAGGCTTCCGCAAGGCTCATTTCACCAATCTTGCTCATCGGATCATCCATGGTGACGATCAGTTTCATGACGGACCGCGCCTGAGCCAGCCGATCGCATCCTCGGGCGAGCGCCGGCCAGCCGCCCTTCCAGACGCATTCAGCAACCAGGAGCTGGGACAATAATTGTTCGCCATCTTCGGGATAAACGCGCCAGGCCACGTCATAAAGCGGGTGCTCGCCGGCCCTGACCGGGCCCGGGCTCAAGAGGCTGGCCGCACGCCAATGTGCGGCCACCACATGAATATCCGTGATATCGGACTGTGACTCGATCCAGACGCTGACCTCATCGCGTATCAAGCGCGCGAAATGATCAGTCCAGGGGTGATCGTCCATGGGGTACAAAGCGGGATGCTCATATGCGGCGCGGATGCGCGTAAGCTCATCTAGCGCGCGCTCGGTGAGACTGGACGCAGTTTCAGCGCTGATGAGGCTCGCCCTCGGAGGCCGCATTCCTTATCTCCTACCCGTATGATTGTCCCTCTCTGGAGCAAAGGTGATGCCAGAACTGCCTGAAGTCGAGACCGTCAGACGTGGTCTGGCTCCAGCGATGGAAAACCGTCGTATTTTGAGCGCGCGGGCCAACCGACCCGATTTGCGCTTTCCATTTCCCGATCGATTTGTAGCGCGACTGACTGGGACCAAGGTGGAGCGGGTCGACCGGCGTGCAAAATATTTGCTCGTTCGACTGGGCTCTGGTGAAACGTTGCTGATGCATCTGGGCATGTCGGGACGTTTCTCTATCGAGGCCGACAATCTTTCTGAGCAACCGGGTGACTTTGTCTACGCACCGGCTGCGGACTCCAAGCATGACCATGTCGAGCTTGAGCTCGAAGGTGGAGTAAGGGTCACCTATAACGATCCGCGCCGGTTCGGATTCATGGTGATGTTCTCGACTGCCGAAGAAGCTGCGGTGTCCTATCTGAAAGATTTGGGTCCAGAACCCGATTCCAACGCATTCTCTGCCGCGCGCCTGCAGGAGGCCTTTGAAGGGCGTAGGAGTCCGCTGAAGGCGGGTCTCCTTGATCAGAGTGTCGTTGCGGGTCTGGGCAATATCTACGTGTGCGAGGCACTTTGGAGGGCGCGAGTTTCGCCGAAGCGCCTCTGCACAAACCTTGGTGCGACAAGGGCAGAGCGCTTGGCTGTCGCGGTCCGCGATGTCATTCGCGAAGCCATAGAGGCAGGAGGCTCAACCCTTCGCGATTATGCCGGGACGGATGGTGCCATGGGCTATTTCCAGCACCGTTTTGATGCCTATGGACGCGAGGGCGAGCCTTGTCATCGCGGTGACAGGGGCGTGATCACGCGTATCGTCCAATCCAATCGATCAACATTCTATTGCCCAGTCTGCCAGCGCTGAGGGGTGATGCATGGCAATCATGAAACTTTGTACAATTTCTATCATATATTGTGTACATACAACAATTACTCAGATTTCTATCACTCATCGGATAGGTGCACATGCCCCAATCCGGCCTGATTGAACTGTAGATTGATTGGGGCACGTTGGTGTGTTGCCGATCTGAAGAAGGACACGACACATGCTTAAGACGCTTCTGAAATCGTCGACTAGATTTCTGGGCGGGGTTGCGGTTGGCTTTACGCTGACAGCGGCGGCAACCGCCCAAACCGACTATGCCTCAATCGAGGCCAATCCGGGGATTTGGTCGGTCTCAGATGAAGACTCAACAGTCTATATTTTCGGCACAGTTCACATCCTACCGCCAGAACTGGATTGGCAAACCTCCGCTATCAGCACTGCGCTGGCTGAATCCGAGATCGTCTACTTTGAAGCCGACGCGATTTCCCAGGAGGCTCAAGCTCAAATGATGTCTCTGATCCCGCAGCTGGGTCTTAATCAACCGGGCGTCACGCTCAGCTCACTGATTAGTGAAGACGCTAAGGGTTATATGGCCCAGGTTGCCGGTCGCCTCGGTGTGTCTCCGGAAGTGCTAGCAGCTCAGGTTGACCCCTTGCAGCCTTGGCTTGCCAGCTTGACCCTAGCTGTCACGCAAATTCAGGCGAGGGGTTATGATCCGCAGTCGGGTGTTGAAGCTCAGCTGACCGCGGTGGCGCAGGACGCCGGTAAGCAATTCGGCTATTTTGAAACGGTTGAAGAACAGCTGCGCTTCTTCGCTGAAATGCCGATGGAGCTTCAGATCGCCGACTTTGAAGTTGGCATCCGTCAGATGGTCGAAGAGCCAGACGTTCTGAGCAATATGGTCCAGGCATGGGCTGCCGGCGATTTGAATTATCTGGATGAGCTCTTCAATGACGCCATGGCCGATAGCTCGCCGGAGCTTTATGACCGCATCATTATTCAGCGCAATATCAACTGGATTCCCCAAATTGAGAGCGCGCTTGCGGGCTCCGACGATGCTTTCATCGCTGTTGGCGCGGGCCACTTACCGGGCCCGAACGGCGTCCTGCAGCTGCTCGAAGCTGAGGGTCACACGGTGACGCGCCGGTAGACATCTCAGCTCAAGACTGCACCAATGCCCGTGTCGGGGTGTCGACCCCGGCGCGGGCTTGGTGTATCTCGACGCGCGTTTGTCTGACCCGCGCCCGCTTTTGTGGCGCTTGACGCTTTTAGGAGGGCCTGATGGCCTACAATACGATCCAGACCAAAACCGAAGGCCGGGTGGGCATTATTACGCTCGATCGACCGTCTGCTCTCAATGCGCTGTGTGATGAGCTCACCGCTGAACTCGCCGATGCCCTGGCAGGTTTTGAGCGCGATGAAGGCATTGGCTGTGTGGTCTTGACGGGCTCGGCGAAAGCGTTCGCTGCCGGCGCAGACATCAAAGAGCTCCAGGGCAAAGACTTTATCTCGCTCTACAAGCATGACCCCTTTGCGGAAACCTGGGAAAGCGTTGCTCGCTTCAGAAAACCGATCATTGCGGCGGTGTCCGGCTATGCGCTGGGGGGCGGATGTGAGATTGCCATGATGTGCGATTTTATTATCGCTTCAGAAACGGCCAAATTCGGTCAGCCAGAAATCAATCTTGGCGTAATGCCGGGCGCAGGTGGGACACAGCGCTTGCCGCGCGCCGTGGGTAAATCCAAGGCGATGGATATGTGCTTGACCGGGCGCATGATGCCAGCTGAAGAAGCTGAGCGTGCTCGTTTGGTTAGCCGCATTGTTTCGGTCGACGACTTGATGGACGTGGCCATGGAAGCGGCTGAAACAATCGCATCGAAATCCATGCCGATCGCCATGATGACCAAGGAAGCGGTCAATATGGCGTTCGAGATGGGTCTAGCCGAGGGCGTAAGGTTTGAGCGCCGGGTGTTCCAATCGCAGTTTGCCACCGAAGATCAAACCGAAGGCATGGCGGCCTTCGCCGATAAGCGCGCGGCGCACTTCAAGCACCGCTAACCCAGTTTGCGCGGTTGACGCGCGCTGGCGCGGAAGCTATACGCCGCGCCTCATGTTTTTCCTGCGGCTGTGCGGATTATCGCACGCCGCGCCTAGAAGTTCGGAACAGATCTTATGGCGAATACTCGCTCGGCGAAAAAAATGGCGCGCAAGATCGAGCGCCGCACGGCGCTCAACAAGGCTCGCCGCACCCGCATGCGGACTTTTGTGAAACGTCTTCACGCAGCGGTCGAAGCTGGTGACGAGGCGGAAGCGAAAACGGCGCTGCGTACGGCTGAGTCTGAGGTGATGAAAGCGGTGTCTGCTGGCATCATTCACAAGAACACCGGCTCGCGCACGGTTTCGCGCCTTTCTGCCCGCGTCAAGTCGATGACGGCTAAGTAAAAATCGGTCCCATTGCGGATCAAAAGTTGATAGCGCTCGCGACCTGGTTGCGAGCGCTTTTTTCGTGTTTGGAGCTAGAACCAACCGTCAGAATTTTCAATATGGCAAGGGGTTGGCAGGGGTCATGCGACAGCCCGTCGCAGATTGGCCCAACGCTCATTTTAGGACTCATTTCAAGAGAAAAAGTGACGAAAATTTTTTTTCACTAGCCAAACGCCGATGGCGTCTGCGGAATCAATCTGTCAAGCGCAGAATCAATCGAAATCCATGGTTAATGGAGTTGATTCGCACGCGGCTCTGGATACTCTGTTGGAACAGAGACAGCCATCCTAATACGGATCAAAGACGACGCCCGGCCGCGGTGATTTCGCGTGCGCCAGGATTGGGAAAGCTGTGTCTCAATTTAGAAGCCTGACCGTGGCGTACCACGGCTATTCGAGATGAGATGGGTTGGGGTGAAATGGGGAATCTGCCTTTCGCGGCTGCAGCTCGCCACCAGGGCGCAGCCATGACCGGAGCTGATCACGTGGTCCAAGTTTGGCGTAATGTGCGTGCGCGCCTGAGAGACGAATACGGCCCGACGATCTATGCCGGTGAAATTGCGCGATTGCGTGTTTCGGATATGAACGAGGGGCGCGTGTGCGTGGTTTGCCCCAATGCATTCAGCCGGGCCTGGGTTGAAGACAATCTGGGCACTCGCCTGCGGGCGTTGTGGACAGCAGCCGATCCTGAGGTGAGGGAGATTATTGTCGCGACCGAAGCCGAGGCGACGCGCGCTGCCAAAGCGCCGCTGATGACCACAACAGCCTCTACCGATACAGCTCCAGTTCAGCCTCATATCGACGCCGACGGCGATGCAGAAAAGTCTGGAGAGCGCGAAGCGCGCTTTACCTTTGACACCTTTATGGTGGGCTCGGCCAACATCATGGCGTCCACTGCGGCGAAGGCTGTAGCGAGCTCCAGTGCGCCGCCCTTTAATCCAGTCTTTTTCCACGGAGACTATGGCGTTGGCAAAACGCATCTGTTGTCTGCCATTGCCCACGCGGTCTCGATCGGCGGCGCGCAACGCAAGGCGCTGTGTCTGACGGCCGAAGAATTCATCAATGGCTTCCAGTCAGCCTTACGGGCGCGAGATGTGCGCCCGTTTAAGGAGCTGGTACGAGACTGCGATGTGTTGCTTATTGATGATGTTCATTTCATTGCAGGGAAGGCCGCGACCGAGCTGGAATTTCTTCAGACCGTCAATGCGTTGATTGCAGCCGACAAGCAGGTCGTGCTGGCGTCCCATTGTACACCGTCTGAGCTAAAAGTGGCGGACCGCCGCCTTCACGACATTCTGTCAGGGGGGTTCGTGTGCCCGATTCAGGGTCCGGATCTCGACCTGCGCCGCAAGATCATCGACTGCAAGATCGCGCAAGCCCGCTCCCTGTGTCCGACCCTGGACGTGCCTGAACAGGTGCGTGACTTCCTGGCCGCGCGCGTAACCAGTTCTGCCCGCGAGTTGGAAGGCGTGCTCAACAATGTGATCGTGCGGACCGCGCTGATGGACCTGCCCGTCACAATCGACACCGTTGAAGATGCGCTTGGCGAACTGCCTGTGAAATCAGAGAAGCGTGTCACGGTGGACGATATCCAGAAAGCGGTGGCGAGCTATTTTGACATCACCGTGGAGGATCTTCACTCCAAGCGCCGAACGAAAACAGTGGTACGCCCGCGCCATATCGCCATGTATCTGGCCAAGACGCTGACCACCCGGTCGCTGCCTGATATTGGCCGCCGCTTTGGGGGCCGTGACCATTCCACTGTTATCCACGCCGTGAACAAAATAACAGATCAGCTCCCCTCTGACGCGGTCCTCGCAGAGGACATCGAGGCGCTGCGCCGTCGCTTGCGCGACTAGGGCTTGCACCTCTGACTTAAAGAACGACCGCAAGAGAGGCTTCTTGCGGTCGTTTCTTTTGGTTTATGGTGCCGTACTGACATTTTCGGCGATTCTCTGATTCTCGAGACGTCGCCCCATCGGCAGAGATGACAGATGAAGCTGACGATTGAGCGCTCAACGCTTTTGAAAGCCCTCGGACATGTGCAAGCCGTCGTGGAGCGGCGCAACACTATACCGATCCTGTCCAATGTCCTGATCCGGGCCAAGGATGGCTTTGCGCGATTGACCGCAACGGACCTCGACATGGAGATCGTGGAGGAGGCCGAAGCCGACATCGCCCAGGAAGGTGACGTCACGGCCCCGGCCCACACGCTGTATGAGATTGCGCGCAAGCTGCCAGAGGGCAGCGAAGTCACGCTGGAGCGCGGCGGTGATGATCCGCGCTTGTCGCTGTCTGCTGGCCGTTCGAAGTTCAATCTTCCCGTGCTACCGGCTGGCGACTTCCCCGTGATGCCGAGTGAAGATCTTGAAGTGAGCTTTTCAGCGCCTGCCAGTGAACTCGCGCGCCTGATCGATAAGACGCGCTTTGCGGTCTCCACAGAAGAGACGCGCTATTATCTCAATGGCATTCATCTGCATGCTGCAGAGCGCGATGGACGCCAAACCCTGCGCGCTGTGGCCACCGATGGCCACCGTCTGGCGCTGGCAGAAACCGACCTCCCGGTTGGGGCCGGTTCGATGCCTGCGGTGATTATACCGCGCAAGCCGATCCAGGAGTTGCGCCGTCTGCTGGAAGATCTCGATGGTGATGTCGAGGTTTCTGTATCTGAGGGTAAAATCCGTTTCCAGCTTGGTGCGGCCGTGCTCACCTCGAAGCTGATTGACGGTACCTTCCCAGACTATGAACGGGTCATTCCGCGCGGCAATGACAAGATCTTGCGGATTGATCGTGCGCCATTTGCCCAAGCCGTGGACCGCGTTGCGACGATCTCTCAAGAGAAGTCTCGCTCGGTGAAGCTGGCTCTGGGCGAAGGCCAGCTGGTCCTTACAGTGAACAATCCCGAAAGCGGTGCGGCGAGCGAAGAGCTCGTGGCCGATTATAGTTCTGATGACATTGCGATCGGCTTCAACGCCCGCTATCTACTTGATGTCGCAGGGCAGATTGAAGGCGATGAGGCGGTCTTTGAGTTCGCCGATTCCGGATCGCCCACCCGTGTGACCGATTCCGGTGATGCAGATGCGGAATATGTGCTGATGCCGCTGCGGGTGTGAGCGAGGCTCATCCAGTACCCGATTCAGGCGCTGCGCCGGGCGTCACGCGCCTGAAGCTGACTGGTTTTCGCAATTATGCCAGCCTCGATCTGAGGCTGGAGACGCGCCCCGTGGCGCTGTTTGGTGCCAATGGTGCGGGAAAGACCAACCTTGTTGAAGCCGTCAGCTTCTTGGGCCCCGGTCGCGGTGTGCGGGCCGCAGGTGCAGAGGCCGTGCGTCGCCGCACCCCCGACGGTCCGGATTCGATCTGGGCGGTTTATGCCGAAGCGATGACGGTAGAGGGCCCGGTGAGCCTGGCCACCGGGTCTGACCCTGCCGAGCCCAGCCGTCGGCGGACTCGGTTGGACGGAGCGGCCACCACCCAGACGGCGCTGGCACGTCTGTTTCCCATGCTCTGGCTCACCCCGCGGGAGGATCGGCTATGGGCGGGTCCGCGCTCGGATCGGATGCGGTTTTTTGACCGTCTCGTGCTGGCGGGCGCACCCGATCACGGCAGCGAAGCGAGCGGGTATGAAAAGGCACAACGCGAGCGCCAGCGCCTGCTGGAGCGTCAGGCGGAAGGCGCGCGGGTGGATGCCGCTTGGCTCTCCGCGCTGGAGGCTGAGATGGCCGCACACGGCGTCGCCATGGCGGCTGCTCGCGTGGATGCGCTGGTGCGTTTGCAGACTGAGATTGACGCACGCCCGGATAATGCCTTCCCAAAAGCGGATCTGGCGCTAGAGGGGCTTCTGGAATCCCGCCTGGCCGCGGGGGAAGCCGCCGGTGGGGTCGAGGAAAGCTTTGTCGAGACCCTGCGCGAGGCGCGCGGTCGGGACGGCGCAGCCGGTCGTTCGCTGACCGGCCCCCACCGCACGGAGTTATCAGCACGCCACCGTGCCAAGGATCAGGCGGCCGCAGATTGCTCGACGGGTGAACAGAAGGCGCTTGTCCTTGGTCTAGCTTTGGCTCAAGGCTCAGCTATTGCTCGGGTGAGGGGGGCGGCTCCGGTGCTTATCTTGGACGAGGCCTGCGCCCATCTCGATGTGGCGCGCCGAGAGGGATTGGCCGAAGGGCTTCTCGATCTTGGCGCACAGGCCTGGCTCACCGGCGTAGAAGCGGGCTTGTTCGACGCCTTTGGGGCGGCTGTGCAGCGGGTAGAGGTGGACGACGGCCACGCGAACCTGATTTCGCCTTAGCTTTGCCACGCTCCGATTAGACCGTGTGCTGGGCCAAAGAGTGCGCTAGCGTTTTCAAGATATCAGGTGCGCTCTGACCGGTGCCCTGGACATTGCACCTGGATGCAAGCGCGTTGAGATTGAAGAAGAGCGGACGATGACCCACCAGAACCGAGCCTTTGCCACAATCCTGTTGCTGGCGGTGCTAGCCGCCGCATGCTCGCCAGGTGGGGGCAATGCCCAAACTTCACCAACGGATCAGGATGCCGCGCTGGCGGCACTGGGTTTGATTGAAGGCGAGCGCATCAGCTGGCAATCGCGCACTGTGGACAGCGACCGGGTGCGGTTTGAGGGCTTCACGCTGACCGATCCCGATGGCGTGTTGCAGGTAGACACGCTTGTCGTGGACCAGCCCCGGCTGAGCGAGCAGGGTCCATTGGTAGATGCGCTGAGCTTTGAGGCCGCCGTCATCACTTATCCGGATGGTGAAGCGCGTTTTGACTCCTTCTCGGTCCAGAACCCTGGCCCTGGCCTGGTCGAGGCGGCTGCTGCTCTTTTTCAGGGACGTGAGCGTGTCCTCAATGAAGACGCACCAGGCGAACAGAGCTTTGATAGCCTGTCGGTCACCAACCTGATTGTTGAGGGTGAAACTGAAGACGGTCAGCCGCTCAATCTGGGCCTTGGCGCGCTCACAGCGAACCGATTTGACGGAGACGCGCTGGGGCGCTTTGTCCTGACGCAGCTGGCGCTGGAGACACAGAATGACGCCGGACATGCCGTCACCTTCTCCCTGGACCAGGTGGAGGCCGAAGGCTTCGCTTCAGGGCTGGTCAATGTCTCAGCGGCGCGGCCCTTCTCTGGCGGGCTCAATATCGGAGAGGCCTATGATCGGTTTGTCGTTGAAGGGCTTTCGCTGAATGCAGCGGGCCTGCGCGTCGAGATGCCTCAGATGCAAGGCAATACTGAAACGCGCTCTGGTGCGGTCGTCGCAGCCACCATATCCATGCCCGAGCTTGTGGTGTTTGCTGAGCCTGATGCGGGTGATCTTGGACAACAGCTTGCGGGCGGTCTGCAGCAAATGGGGTTTGAACAGCTGTCCTTCTCGCTTCAGTCGACCACAGTCTATGACCCTGAGGCAGATCAGGTTCGAACCGAAGGTGAAAATGCGCTGGCGCTTGATGGCGGCTTCCGACTGGCCGTTGAGCAGGATTTCTCCGGCGTCGCAGCCTATGCCGAAGCCTACGCGGCCTGGTTAGAGGAAAGCCGTGAAACCGACCCGACATCGGTGCCTGCCGACGTGCTTGATCTCCTTAAGCTCAATCGCTTCGTGATGGAATTGCAGGACGTGGCCCTGCTCGACAGCCTCTTTGCGACAGCCGCGGCGGAGCGAGGCACGACGCCGGATACGGTGCGCGGTCAAACTGCCATGCTAGTGGTCTTTGCCAGTGCCTTTGCCGGCGGAGTCGTGGAAACAGCCCTCCTCCAGGATGCGCAGGCAGCGGTGGCCAGCTTCATTTCCGCAGGCGGCACTCTGACAATTTCTGTGGATCCAGCGAGCCCGCTCTCCATGGCGGACTTCACGAATGGCGACCCCATCCGGGCTGAGCAGGGCGTAAGCGTGTCCCACACGCCGCCAGAGGAATAGCGCTGGTCAGGCGGCTTTCCTGGCCGGTTTACGCACGGCGTGTTCGGTCATGAACGCTTTCATCATGGGCGCAATTTCTTCGCGGAAGCGGCGCCCGTTGAATACGCCATAATGGCCAACACCAGGCTGGATATGGTCTTTTTGCAAGCGCGCCGGCAGGTTCGAGCACAGTCCGTGCGCGGCCTGAGTCTGACCAATCCCGGAGATGTCGTCATTCTCGCCTTCCACAGTCAGAAGGCCAATATCAGTGATCGCTTCAGGGCGTACGGGGCGGCCACGCACAGTCATTTCGCCGCGCGCCAGCTTATGCTCCTGGAACACGTCTTGGATGGTCTGAAGGTAGAATTCCTCGGTCAGGTCCATCACCGACAGATACTCGTCGTAGAAGCTGCGATGTTTTTCTGCGCTGTCGCCATCGCCTTCAACCAGATGGTTGAAGAAGCGGTGGTGGGCGTCCACATGCCGGTCGAAATTCATATTGATGAAGCCGGTCAGCTGGAGGAAGCCCGGATAGACCCGCCGCAGCGCGCCTGGATAGGTCGCCGGGACGGTGTGAATGAGATTGTCGCGGAACCACGCGTAGGGGCGTTCTTCTGAGAGCTTATTGGGCACGGTCGGCGATTTGCGTGAGTCGATCGGCGAACCCATGAAGGTCATGGTCGCGGGACGTTTGGGATCGTCGTCTTCGGCCATCAGGGCGATGGCGGCGAGGGTGGGCGGGCCCGGCTGGCACACAGCAACCACATGGGTGCCTTCGCCCACCGCTTCGATCATCTCACGGACGTAGAGCACATAGTCATCCAGGTCGAAACGGCCGTCGATGACCGGCACGTGGCGCGCGTCGATCCAGTCAGTAATGTAGACCTCGGCATCGGGCAGAAAGGCTTCCACTGTCCCGCGCAGCAAAGTGGCATGGTGACCGGACATTGGGGCCACTAGCAGCACTTTTGGATCTTTGATTTGCGACGCTTTCACCCCGCGCGCTTTGGCCAATGCTGAACGGTCACGTTTGAAGTGGATAAGGTTGCAGAACGGCTTCGACCAAACCGTCTCAACTTCAATCGGGACAGGTTTTGCGTTGACTTCGGTCGGGCTTAAGTCCCACTCCGGCTTGCCATAATAGCGCGTCAGGCTTTCAAACAGATCCGCTCCGGCCGCCATGGCCCGGCCGGCCAGTGTATCGGCAGCTGGATTGAGCGGATTGCGCAAGGACCGTCGCGTGACATTGGCCGCGGCGCGCCAGGGCAGCATGGCCGCCCGGCTCAATTCGAAGAAAGAGTAAAGCATCAATACATCCCTCAAGACCGATCAATCCGCGCGCAATAATCCAGCGCAAGGTCAGGATTGGACCGGATTTTCCTCTAAAAACCGTTGAAGTCGCGCGGCGATCACCGTTGGCGGCGTGCCGTGCGGGAAGATTTCGACAAATTCACCCTGGCTATCCATCAGGAATGACGCTGATAAATGGTCCATGGTGTACTCAGAGAAGCTCTCGCTATCTTCGACGCGCGCATAGTGGACCCGGTAGGCGCGAGCCACGTCGCGGACCTGCTCCGGTGTGCCGGTGAGCCCCATCAGATTGCGCGGGAAGACCTGCGCAGACACATAGTCGGCGAGCGCTTCAGGCGTATCGCGTTCCGGATCGATACTAATAAGCAAAGGCTGGAATTTCGCCGCGTCCTCTGCTGGCAGGCGGTCAAAAGCTGCGCCCCACATCTGCAGTGTGGCCGGGCACATGTCTGGGCAATAGGTGAAGCCGAAATAGATCAGCATGGGCTGGCCGGCGAAGGTCTCGTTTGTGACCGGCTCGCCTCGGTGATTGGTCAGCGTGAACGGCCCGCCAATTTGAGCCGTGCCGGAGGTGCGGACCGCTGCAGGGCCGTCGGCGGAGGCTCCAGATTCGCGCAATTGTGGGAGCACAATCAAGACGATGGCCGCGGCTCCGGCCACAACGGCAGTGATTGCCGGGATCAGCCAGATTGGCCGGTTGGACACACTCATGAGGGTTAACCCTTTCGCGGTGCAGCATAATGATGTTTGTCGGCGACGCCATAAGACATTCAGTGCAGATGTGTCACGGTCTCGCCCAGATGGACGCTGTGGCATAACACTGCCCATGGGCGCGGCCAAAGGTCCGCTTGCTTCACAAGTGCGCTATCGCAAAGCTGCATCGGCAGTTTGAGGGAATCCCAGCCACCATGATCACGCTGGAACCAGAGTGGGAAAAGATCAGCGCAGAGGCTGAGCTGACGCCTGTATTCGGGCGCGTCCGGCTCCGCACGCTCATTATGCTGCGGTGGTTTGCGGTGGTTGGTCAGACCTTTTGTTTGCTGGTCGTCTATTTCGGCCTGGGCTTTGACCTGCCCTTGGGGCTGTGCCTGGGAGCCATAGCGGCGAGTGCCTGGGTGAATGCGTGGGTGTCTTTGGCGCTGCCGACTCAGCGCTTCGCCAAGGATTGGGAGGCCTTTGCGCAATTAGCCTATGATGCTGTCCAGCTCATGGTGCTGCTCGCGCTGACCGGAGGGCTCAGCAATCCCTTCTCGGTGATGCTGGTTGGGCCCATTGTGATTGGCGTTGCGGCCTTGCCAACGCGTTGGTGGGTCGCCCTGGCCGCGATTGCTGGCGTGGGGTCCATTCTTTTGGCGCTCTGGCACTATCCGCTGCCCTGGGACGGTCCTGCGCCGGTGCTTCCACCCCTCTACCAGGCGGCGCTCTGGGTTGCGCTGGCCATCGCGATCGCGTTCACCGCGACCTATGCCTGGCGCGTGGGCTCTGAAGCGCGACGCATGGGCACAGCGTTGGCGGCGACACAGACCGTTTTGGCGCGCGAACAGCGACTTTCGGCTCTGGGGGCGCTGTCGGCGGCGGCGGCCCATGAACTAGGAACGCCCCTTGCGACCATTCAGCTGACGGCGAAAGAAGTGATGCGCGCGGCGACGGATGAGACGCTGCGCGAGGATGCTGACCTCATAGTGTCCCAGGCGCAGCGATGCCGGGAAATCCTGCAGCGCCTGTCTCAGACGCATGAAGCCAGTGACCGCATGCACGACCGTGTGGGTTTGCGTGAAGCCATGGAGGAGGCCGCGGCCCCCCTCAGAGGTTTGGGGGCGGAGGTCAGTGTCCTGCTGGAGCCAGATCCGGAAGACCCGGAGCCCCCTGTCATGCAGCGGCGCGCTGAGGTGATCTATGCGCTTGGTAATTTCATCGAGAACGCTGTGGATTATGCGCAAACCCGGGTTGCGGTCACGGGGCGCTGGACGTCGGACACCTTGGTGATATCGGTGGTCGATGATGGGCCGGGCTTTCCACCCGACATTCTGGCCAAGCTCGGCGAACCCTATGTGACGACGCGCAGGGCCGAGCCGGGCCATGGCGGATTGGGTCTGGGCGTCTTTATCGCCATCACCTTGGTGGAGCGGATTGGCGGCACTGTGGTGCTGGACAATGTTTCAAAAATGGGCGCATCGGTGACGATGTCGCTCCCGAGGGCGAGCCTTGAGGCCGGCCCGATTTTCGATTCCAAAACGGCGGAGTGAGCCTCTAAGGCCTTGAGTGTGCAAATAACCCTTCTGCGCAAAGGGTGCGGCAATCCGCCATACCCCCCTCTCCGAATACCTCGAACTCGTCTAAATCATTGGTACGCATTCACCGAAAGCCTTAAAGGAGGCATCTCGTGGTGGCCGAAGACTTAGCTCTGCCCGACGATAAGACGCTTTTAATCCTGGACGATGACACGCCCTTCCGCACGCGCTTGGAACGGGCGATGGCTTCGCGCGGGTTTGAGGTGACGGCTTCGGTGGCCACGGTGGCAGAGGCCATGCGTGTGGCCCGCGATAACCCGCCGGCCTTCGCGGTCGTCGACCTGCGTCTGGAAGACGGCGACGGCCTGGATGTTGTGCGCACGCTTCACGATCACCGGTCCGATTGCCGCGCGGTCATGCTGACCGGCTACGGCAATATCGCAACCGCGGTGGCGGCCGTGAAGTCCGGTGCGATTGACTATCTGGCCAAGCCCGCCGACGCCGATGATGTGGTCAAGGCTCTGCTGGCGCGCCCCGAAGCCAAGCCCGAGCCGCCTGAAAATCCGATGAGTGCAGACCGCGTCCGCTGGGAACACATCCAGCGCGTGTTCGAGCTGTGCAACCACAATGTGTCGGAAACCGCGCGTCGCCTAAACATGCATCGCCGGACATTGCAGCGCATCCTGGCAAAGCGCGCCCCGCGCTAGCCTTTGGCCCAATTCGATGGGTTTATGCACTTAAGGCCACTCCCTGGCTCGGCTAGGGTATGGCATGACCTTGGCTGCACAGTCTCTTTGCTTTGTCGTATTTCCCGGCTTTGAGCTGTTGGATCTGACCGGACCGCTGACCGTGCTCAGCGATGCCGCGCGATTGAGCCCCCAGCATAATTGGCGCATCCAGGTCGCCGCCCGAGCCCCAGGTCCTGTTCGCTCAGGTCAGGGCCTGTCTGTGCACGCCGACGTGGCACTCCACGCGCTGGCGGACCAAGAGCTCCACAGCCTGATCTGTGTGGGCGGCGACCCTGAGCCTGTCCAGGCGGCCCTTGCAGACCGAGCCCTCATCGACGCGATCGCAGCCGCCGGGAAAAGAGCCCGGTATCAGATTTCTATCTGCTCAGGGACTTTTTTCCTGGCTGAAGCGGGATTGGCGTCCGGACGCCGGGTCACCAGCCACTGGCGGGCTGTCCAGCCTCTGGCGGCGCGATACCCAGATCTTGAGGTCGAGCCGGATGCGATCTACTGCCGGGACGGACGGGTCTGGAGCTCTGCGGGGGTTACAGCCGGACTGGATCTGGCGCTGGCTCTGGTGGAGCAGCAGATGGGGCGCACTCTGGCGCTGAAGATCGCACGCAATCTTTTGATTCCGCGCATGCGCTCGGGCGGACAGAGCCAATACTCTGCGGATCTGGCCAGTCAGGCCAGCGCCGATACACGCCTGACCCATCTGTGCCAGAGCGTGCGCCAAACGCCGACTGCGCCCTGGACGATTGAGGATTTGTGCGAGCAGGTGAATGTCTCCCGTCGCACACTCACTCGGATGTGCCAATCTCAACTGGGTTTGCCCCCGGGCCAGCTGGTGGAACGCTTGCGCGTGGATCTGGCCCGCAGCGCCCTGGTGGAAACAGATATGAGCATCACTGACGTCGCGCAGCAGGCGGGATTTTCGTCGCTCCTTCGCCTTGAGCGCGCCTTTCAGCGTCAACTCAACACCACCCCGCGCGGCTTTCGCGCCCGCTTTCGTAGCCCCTATGCCCAGGAGAGCCTGAGATGAGTTTCAAGATCGGATTTTTATTGTTCGATGGACTGACCCAGCTCGACTTCACCGGCCCGTTGCAATTCCTGCATCGGCTTCCAGACGCCGAAACCTACCTCATTGCCAAGACACTGGATCCGATCCAGACCGATTGCGGCCCCTTTATTCTGCCAACGCACACCTTTGAAACGACGCCGGATCTTGATCTGCTGTGTGTGCCGGGCGGGTTTGGCGTTGATGCGGTGATGGAAGACGCGGCCAGCCTGGACTTTGTCCGGCACCAGGGTGGCCAGGCCCAATACATCACCTCCGTTTGCACAGGGGCCTTCATCCTGGCTGCGGCCGGCCTCCTGACCGGTGTGAAGGCGACCACGCACTGGCGTTATCACGACCAACTGGCGGCCTTCGGCGCGAAGCCCGTGAAGGCGCGAGTCGTCACCGATGGCCGCGTTATCACTGGAGGCGGGGTGACCGCAGGGATCGATTTCGCCCCCACCGTGCTGGCTGAGATCGGCGGTCAGGACTTGGCGGCCGCCGTCCAGCTTGGACTGGAATACGATCCCGCGCCTCCACTGGAGGCTGGGCATCCCGACCGCGCGCCTGAGCCGGTCAGAGCCGCGGTTGAAGAGCGTTTCGCGCCGAGGATTGAAGCGTTCAGCGAGGTCGTAGAACGCGTCACGACGTCCTAGGGAGAAACTCAGTTTAAAGCTGGCGCAAGGCGCGTTCAGCGGCGTTGCGCGCAAACCTCAGGGTCAGGGATTTGCGCCGGGCCGGAGCCAGGGTCTGAACTGGGCTTTCGCGCACCACCGCACCGCCAAAGCCATCGGCGATGATCAGCCCGGTTTCAACCGGCAGGACATCAGACGGGAAGCGGTCAGAGACGGCAAAATAGAAGCGGTCGCACCAGTCGAAATACTCTGGCCACTTCATATCAGCCTTGAAATCGGCGATGCCGGACTTGACCTCGACAATCACCACTTCGCCCTTACGCCCGAGACCGGCGAGGTCCGCCCGCCGCCCGCACGGCAGGGTGAATTCCGCAATGGGCGTCACCCCCAAATCCAGCAAAAGTCGCGAGGCCCCGCGCATTAAAGCGCGGGCATCATCAATACTGGGATTTGCCGCGCGAGGCGGGAAGGTAGGGTCGCTCACAGCCATGGCCGATACTGTGTTCGATTTATGTTCCGTGCGCAAGTCGCGCCTTTCAGCGCGCGGATGGGCCTGCTAGGAGACCAGTATGACCGATGCTTCTTCCTCTAAAGCCGCCGCGACCCCGCCAAGCCAGGCTGATTTCCTCGCCATCGCCGAAGCAGCCTGGGACGGCTTGCCGGAGGGGTTTAAGGCCCTTTGCGGCACCGTCGTGATCCTGGTGACCGATTTCGCTGATGAGGACATCCTCAACCATTTCAATATGGACAGCCCCTATGAGCTAACCGGCCTCTATCAAGGGGTGGACCTGACCCAGAAATCGGTCGCTGACCCGAACCCTGAACCGGACTATGTCTTCCTCTATCGCCTGCCCATCCTGTTGGAGTGGTGCGAGCGTGGCAATGTCACGCTGTCTGAGCTGATCACCCATGTGCTGGTCCACGAGATTGGCCACCATTTCGGGCTCAGCGATGACGACATGCACGAAATCGAGGATGGTGCGGGTTAGACGCGACAGTCCCTCGTCCAAGCTTGCCCGTTGACGGAATACGTCTTCTTAGAAACCATGAGCGTAATAAGGATAATGGGCGCGGGGGCGATACCATGAAGATGTATGCGAAAAGCGTGGTTGTGGACGATCAGGACAAGGCGCTGGCCTTCTACACCGAGAAGCTGGGCTTTCAGGTCAAACACAATATTCCGCTGGGGGAGTATAAATGGCTGACTGTGGTCTCGCCGGAGGAACCGGATGGGGTTGAGCTCTTGCTCGAACCCAACGCCTATCCGCCTGGCCAGGAGTTCTACACGCGGCTTAAAGCGGACGGCATTCCCTGCACCGCCTTTGAAGTCGATGACATAGAAGCGGAAGTCAAACGGCTCCAGGATCTCGGCGTTGAGTTTTCCCGCCTCCCGGTCAAAGCCGGAGGGGTCATCATGGCGATCTTTGACGATACCTGCGGAAATAATATTCAGCTGGTCGAGCTGGTGGAGGGGTAGGCATTACCCCAGCTTCTTCGCCACCCATTCCGGCACGACTTCGGTGGCAGGACCGTAAACGGTTTCATCGAACACGGCGCTAACCTCGCCTGGCTCCAGAGACAATTCTACCGTCCAGGCCCCGGCGCGCCTGGCTTCCTGAACGAAGCCGGCGGCTGGGTAGACCGTGCCTGACGTGCCGATGGCGATGAACAGATCGACCTGTTCCAAAGCCTTATAGATATGATCCAGCCCAATAGGCATCTCGCCAAACCAGACCACGTGCGGGCGCAGTCTGTGGGTCTCGCCGCACTTGGGGCAGGGCGCGCTATGCTCGATCGGGTCTTTGTCTGTGAACAGGTGGCCACAGGCCGTACAGCGCGTCTTCAGAAGCTCACCATGCATGTGCAAAAGGCTGGCTGAGCCCGCTTGCTCATGAAGATCGTCGATATTCTGGGTCACCAGCCCGAAATTACCGCGGCCGGCCATCATCCAGGCCTGCTCCAGCTCGGCCAGGGCGAAATGGGCAGCGTTGGCCTTGGCGTCGACCAGGTTGGCACGCCGGGCATTGTAGAATTCCAGCACGCGTTCGGGGGCCTCGGCGAAGGCTTCGGGCGTGGCGAGTTTCATGGGATCGAACTTCGCCCATAGCCCTCCGGCATCGCGAAACGTGCCCAGCCCGGATTCAGCGCTGACGCCAGCGCCCGTCAGGATGACGGTATTCTCCGGGCCAAGGCTCATCTAGTCATTTTGCCCAAGGCGCTTCTTGCGGTCGGCAATCAGGCGCAGGCGCAAGGCATTCAGCGTGATGAAGCCTGCCGCATCGCTCTGATCGTAGACATCGTCTTCTTCGAAGGTGACGTGTTCCAGCGAGTAGAGCGAGTTTGGCGAGGTGCGGCCCACCACCATGACATTGCCCTTGTAGAGCTTGAGGCGAACCTCACCGGTCACATGGCGCTGGGAGTGATCGATGGCCGCCTGCAGCATCTCCCGCTCGGGGCTGAACCAGAAGCCATCATAGAGCAGCTTGGCGTATTTCGGCATCAGCTCGTCTTTCAAATGCATCGCGCCGCGGTCGAGCGTGAGCTGTTCAATGCCGCGATGGGCCATCATCAAGATGGTGCCGCCGGGCGTCTCGTAGATGCCGCGCGACTTCATACCGACAAAGCGGTTCTCCACCAGGTCCAGCCGGCCAATGCCATGACGGGCCCCCAGATCGTTGAGACGGGTCAGCAGGGTTGCCGGTGACAGCTTTCCGCCATCAATCGAAACCGCATCACCACGCTCAAAGCCGAGGGTGACGTATTCGGGCTCATCCGGGCCATCTTCGGGATGGCCGGTGCGTAAACAGACTTCGTTGAAGGCTTCCTCGGCCGGATCTTCCAGCATTTTGCCTTCCGAGGAGGTGTGCCAGAGATTGGCATCGACGGAGAAGGGCGCTTCCCCGCGCTTGTCGGAGGGCACTTCGATGCCGTGGCTTTCGGCGTATTCGATCAGCTTGGTGCGAGAGGTGAGGTCCCATTCACGCCAGGGCGCGATGCATTTCAGCTCTGGATCCAGTGCGGCGACCGCCAACTCAAAGCGCACCTGATCATTGCCCTTGCCGGTGGCACCATGGGCGACGGCGTCGGCCCCGGTCTGATGGGCGATTTCCACCAGCCGCTTGGAGATCAGGGGGCGCGCAATGGACGTACCAAGCAGATACTGGCCCTCATAGACCGCATTGGCGCGGACCATGGGGAAGCAGTAGTCGCGTACGAATTCCTCGCGCAGGTCTTCGATGAAGATGTCCTTAATCCCTGCCGCTTCAGCCTTTCGTCGCGCAGGTTCCAGCTCCTCGCCCTGACCTAGGTCGGCGGTGAAGGTCACCACCTCGGCCCCATAGTGGTCCTGCAGCCATTTTAGAATAACGCTGGTGTCGAGCCCGCCGGAATAGGCAAGGACGATCTTCTTCGGCTTGGAAGTCATAAAGGCGCTCCGAGGAGAGATGGGTATGGTGCAGCGCGGCAATCTAGACGGCGATGATCTGTCGCGAAAGCTCTCGTTTACAACGGTTTCAGTGACCGACAGACCGGGCTAGGATTCATAAAAAGATTAATCGGGAGATTTCGCTCATGCCTCGCCGCTCTTTGCTTTCCATCAGCCTGACGGGCCTTGCCGCTGCAGGCCTGCTGACCGCCTGCTCCACTGTGGCTGATGGTTTTGATGCGATCCTTGGTGACAGCGATGATCCGGCGGTGACCGCGGTCGAACAGCCAGCGGGTGTTGAAATCCTGCGCTTGCCCTATGGTGTCCCACGCATCGTAGCGGATGACTATGAGGGCCTCGGATTTGGGGCGGGCTATGTCGCCGCTCAGGACAATCTCTGCCTTGTGATGGATCGCGCCCTGACCGTGCGCGGTGAACGCGCCGCCTTCCTTGGCCCAGGTGAGAATAACGCCAATATCGGCAGTGACCTTTACCATCGCCGGATCGCCAATTCGGGCCTCGTTGAGGCGGCGCTGACCGGTGATCCGCAGGATGTCGACACGCCGAGCGCAGAGGCGCGCGCCTTCATTGAGGGCTTCGCTGAAGGCGTGAACTACAGCCTGCAGACGACACAGACGCGCGATCCGGCCTGTGCTGGCGCGCCCTGGGTGCGTTCGGTGACGGCCGAGGACATCTGGCTGGGGGCTCTCACGCTGCCGTTCGGTCAGCCGATCCAGGCGGTGACTTCAGCTGAGCCACCAGAGGCCGATGCCGCGACAATCAGTGAGGCGCGGGTCGAAGACCTGCTGGTTGAGCGCCGGGGCATGGGCTCTAATGCCTATGCAGTTGGCTCTGACGGGGTGCGTGGAGACACGCGCGCCGTGCTGCTGGGTAATCCGCATTATCCTTGGGATGGGGCGCTGCGCTTCTACCGGGTTGGCTTCACGATACCCGGTGAGCTGAATGTCGTCGGCGCAGGCCTGATTACCACGCCCTTTGTCGGGATTGGGCATACTGAGCATGTGGCCTGGACCCATACGGTCTCCACTGCGCGCCGCTTTGGGTATTTCGAATTGACGCTGGATCCCGAAGATCCGACGCGCTACCGCGTCGGTGATGGCTTCCGCGCCATGACGGCCAATGAGATCACCGTCGAGGTCCTGGGTGAGAATGGTGAAACCACCCCGTTAACCCGCACGATCTGGGAAACCGAATTCGGTCCTGTCGCCGTGTCGCGGCGCTTGCCCTGGACGGCGCAGACTGCCTTCGCCTTCGCGGCACCAAGCTCTGGGCTGCGCATCATTGACCAGTATCTGGCAATGTATCGAACCACAGATGCTGACCAGTTTCATGCCGCGTTGTCTCGCTATCAGGCGACGGCCTTTAACACCATGGCGGTCGACCATCAGGGGCAGGCCTTCTTCGGCGATATGGGCATGGTGCCGAATGTCGACACTGCGCTGGTGATGCGTTGTGCGACGTCTGAGATTGCGCAAGGCTATTGGATGCAGGCGCGGATTGCGATCCTGGACGCGACCGATCCGACCTGCCGCTGGCAAGAGGCTGACGGCGCGACGGCACCGGGCGTGTTTGCTCCAGACGATGCACCGCACCTGTTGCGCACCGATTTCGTGGCCCAGTCCAATGACAGTCCATGGCTCACAAATCCCGCAGAGCCGCTAACCGGCTACAGCCCGATTTGGGGCGATGAAGCCACGCCGCGTTCCTTGCGGACCCGTCTGGCGCTTGATCAGATGGCGCAGCGTTTGACCGGCAGCGACGGCCTGGGGGAGCCGGGCTTTGATCTCGAAACCGTCCAGGCCGTGATGTATTCCAACCGCCACCATGGCGGTGAGCTTCTGCGCGATCAGGTGGTGGAGGTGTGCCGGGACAGCGGTGACGCCGCGCTGCAACCGCTCTGTGAGGCCCTGGCCGGCTGGGACTTGAAGGTCAATCTGGACAGCACCGGAGCCCATGTGATGGCGCTCTATATCCTGGCCGACGGGGACGTCTTTGAAGGGGCGTTCGACCCGGATAACGGTGCAACCACACCTGTGGGGTTAGACGCGGACAGTCCGGCGGTACTGGATGCGCTGCGTACGGCGGCCGCTCAGCTCGACCAGCTCCAAATCGCCCCGGATGCGCCGCTCGGCGCGGTGATGGGCGAGATGCGCGGCGAGGACTTCATCCCGATCCATGGCGGCCCGGCAGGCACGGGCGTGTTCAACATGATCATTCCCGATCGCCCGGTTCCAGGAACGGGGTGGACGAGCGTGCGTCATGGATCCAGCTGGATTATGACGGTGGCCTATACCGATGAAGGCGTGCGTAGCGAAGGCGTGCTGACGTATTCGCAGTCCACCGATCCGATGTCGAACCATTATGGCGACCAGACGCGGCTCTATTCTGAGAAGGGGTGGGACCCGCTCTATTTCGACCTAGAGGAGGCTCGCGCTGCGGCGGTGAGCGTCACCGTGCTGGAGCGCTAGTCGGCCTCATTGAAGGTTTCTCGATCCGGATCCCCGCGCCAAGCCACATAAGACACAGCAATGGCCCCCAGCGCGGTGGTCCCGATTAGCGTTAGAAACACCGTCAAGCCAACACCAACCGGCGCGAACACAATGGCGGCACCCCCCACAAGGCCGGTGAGGACAAAGCCCCGCCCGGCCCAGCGATGGGTGATGTCCCAGCTGCGGTCGGATGACAGGCTCCACGGGGTCCGCACGCCGACAAACCAGTTGGGCCGGGCCTTACCCAGCATATTGCCGATCACGGCGAGGAAGATGCACACCGCGCCCAGCACCAGCTTGGGGACAAGGCCGCTATCCGCTTCGATCAGGCCCAGGGCGGGCAGGACGAGAGCCAGATGCGTCATCGCGAGTATGGCCAGCAAGCCCAGCCAGACCGTGATCAAGAGCGGCCCGGATTTCGCCAGATTGCGGCCGCGTGGATCGATGCGCGGTGCCAAGGCCATAAGAATGGACAGACCCGCTGTCATAGCTGGGATCAGGCCGAAGGCTTCCAGACGGCTGCCATAGCGGTTGACCTCTCCGGTCGCCGACCAGTGGACGGGAATCTGCGCATCTGCCGGCGTCATCATCCAGGCCCAGGCTGAAAGGCCGATCATGGCGAGCACAATAATGGCAGATAAAATCAGTCCAGTTCGGATCATGGGTCATTCTCCTCTTTCCCAGCGAGCGCTGGGATCGATGGTCGATAGGGTGAGGTGCGGCACGGATCACTCTCCCGCTTTCGAGGACGGGGTCAGCGGAAGGGGCAGGCTCCGGCTTGGACTTCCGTCCCCTAGCGCCTCTGGCTGGCCCGTGTCGGCACGTCCCAAAAGCTCCATCACCATGGCCAGCGCCTCGTCTGCGACCGTGACGTTCAGCCGATAGCGGATCGTCGTCCCCGTCTTTTCAGCGCGGATCAGCCCGGCGTCCTTCAATGCTGCAAAGTGGCGCGACATGGTCGGTTTTGAGACGGGGAAGGCTTCAGCGAGTGCGCCCGCGCTCAAAGGGCCCGCCCTTAAGCGCTTCAGCACAGCCCGGCGCACCGGGTGTGCCAGAGCCTGAAACACATCACTCATAGTTTTAATTAGACAAGTTGCTAATTAGCGTCAATGCTAAATAAGAGGAGATGCCGAGGAGAGACGCATGCGACCGACCCAATTGATCTGCGTGATGATCCTGATAGCTGGCGTGCCCTCCTTGGCGGGCTGTGACGCCACGAATGCGTCTGAGGTCAGGGCGGTCGATATTGCCGATGACGAGCTTGCGAGTGACCTTGTTGGTCGCTGGTCCGGTGTGCTCGATGTCCAAGTCGCCACGCTGCGTCTGGACCTAGTGCTAGAGGTCGAGGCTGACGCGCTCACCGGCCAGCTCATTTCAGTCGATCAAGGCCGTGCCGTCATCGCGCTGGATGAAATCACGCTCGACAATGCCAGCATTCGCTTCAGCGCGACCTCCATCGGCGCATCCTATGACGGCGTGGTGACCGCCAATGGCACGATTGAAGGTCTGTTCACACAGCGCGGGTCGAGCTTCCCGTTGGTTTTTGACCGGGTTGTGGACGAATCCTTGGTGGAGGCGTTCGCGCCCCCCGAGCCCGCAGCCACTGCGCCCGATGCGATCGTTGCGGTCACCCACCCCGAGACGGGAAGCATCCATCAGCTGACTGGTACCTTGCGTCAGCCAGATGACGGCGCGCGCGCGGCCGCTGTGATTCTTTCTGGATCCGGGTCACAGGATCGAAACGGCACAATTGCCGGCCAGCCCATATATGCAGCCTGGGCCGAGCTCCTCGCGGAGCAGGGTGTGGCGAGCCTGCGCCTCGATGATCGGGGCCTTGGGGGATCTGATCCCGTCATCCCGGCCAGCCCGAGCGATCTTGCGCTGGACGCTGCAGCGGCGCTGGATGTCCTGCGTTTGGAAACGGGCCTGGATTGCGTGGGTTTCATTGGGCATTCCGAAGGCGGCTGGATCGGTTTGCTTGCAGGCCCCCAATCCAGGGCGGATTTCGTCGTGTCCATGGCTGGCATGCATGAGCGGATGGAGACCACGTTGATCCGCCAATCCGAGGCGATCATTTTGGCGTCAGGAGGCGGGCGAGCCGCCGTGGCGGCCAATCGCCAGCT
>JANQMI010000059.1 GCA_028280165.1 Oceanicaulis sp.
CGTGAAATGATCCATATAGTCCGCCATGAAGGCATCGAGCCGCATAGCGGCCGCCTCATCGAAGGAGAACAGCAAGCCGCTTTCCTGGACGTGGTGCTCGGGCCGTCAGCGAATGGATTTCACCAGCGTCGGGAGCTGGGTCTCCACATTCGCCTCAACACGACCGCACACGATCGTATCGTCGGTCATGCGGTATTCGGCTTCCGGCCCATAGAGCAGGAAGGCCGGCGTGACGCAGTAGTTTCCTGCAGGCAGGTCCACGCTATAGCGCCCTGCTTCGTCGCTCGCGACCGTGACCCAGAGTTCAGGATCATCGCGGTCCTGAACACGCACCCGGAACGCGCCAAGGTCCGGACCGTCAATGCCGTCCGCCCAAGCCATATCGCCAGAGAGCGTACCCATCTCATCGTCCGAAGCCAGGAGGACCAAATCGCCCAGGCGGGCCGCTCGTTGGGCTTTGTTGCCAAACTCGCCCCAGGAGATATAGCCGGTGGGTTGGTTCAGAACCTCGTCGTCGACATCCACAACGATCAGGTCAAATCCAATACTCATGCCTGCGCGCACCGGCTGGTCGAGTTTGATCCGCCATTCATAGATGCGCACACCGTCTGTTTCCGCGACAGCCATCTGCGCGCTGTCATCCGTTGCCCGAGCGGTTTGCGGATCCCAGCCTTCGTCGTTGGAGATGTTTCGAACACCGTCAAGCCCAGCCAGAAACCCCCATGGGCCGGATCCGCGCGGGCTATGCTCTGCATCCAGGTACAGAACCAGAGAATCCTCTTGAGTGGGACCGCCGTCCGGCAGATCTATCGCGGACTCGTCTGCGATTTCGACCGCCACATAAAGATACTCACCTGACGGGTCGTAGGCCGCACGGAAGAAAGCGGCATCTCGCCAATTGCTGTTGTCCCAGATTGCGGTCTCGATTGGAAAGCGCATCGCATTGAAAGGCCATTCGCTGAGATCGCCATCAATCACGATGTCACTGGCCGGTCTCGCATAGCCAATAGCCCCGTTTTCAGCGAACGCCTGGCCCGCCGGGGCAAATGTCAGGGCCGCGGCGATCAGCGCATACCGCAGGCGGAATTCAGGCAAAGTGAGAGTGTTCGGTGCCATGGGGGCGCTCCGTTCGATTACAGATTACGATTGAAAAACAGGGAGTTCAGTTAGCTCACAACGCAGACCTGTCAGTCGCCAGGTGGGTCAGCCACCGTCCGCACACGGCCCCGGCTATCCAGTTCACCAGGATCGGCGATCACGACCGGCGCATCACCGCGATTGCGGACACGGCTTCGCTCAGCGCGGCCGCCAAAATAGAAATCGGCATTGGCCGCCTGATCAATGTTGAGCTCGGCAATCGTGCCCGTTTCAATGGCACCGGTTGCCGCCCCAGACACGGAGAATGTCACCTCGTCCGACGTTACGGCCTCAATATCGGCATCGCTGCTGCCGGCAATCGACGCGCGCATTAGGCCCGTCCACTCTTCAACATCGAGCGTCGACCCGCCGGACAAATTGACCTGGCCGCCAGCTTCAACCACCTCGATGTCCACCGAAGTCCCGCCCGCGGTCCGCACCTGAAGCGGGCCTCCAACACGGACCAGATCCAGGGTTGGACCGCCCGACGCGTCCAGCGTCACCGCGCCCTCGATCTGACCACCGTTTACATCGACACTCCCGCCAAGCTCCAGAGCCAGCGCGCCTTGGACGTCACCAAGTTCAACCGTCCCGCATCCCCGTGCCCGCAGCGACACGTCCGACGGCGAAGCGAGGGAGGCCTCCATGCGCCCTTCGACATCGAGCTGGGCCCCAATAGGCACGCGCAGTGTGAAATCCTGCGTCACTGGACCGCTCTGATTACAGACATCCGTCGTCAGCTCAGACACTTCAACAATCATCGCATTGCCGCTTCGATGCGTAAGGATGTTCGCAGCCAATCCTTCCACGGCAATGTCGGAGCGCGCTTCGGCAATGATCCGGAGCACCCCATCCACTCCGCGCAGCTCGACGCGTGCGAGAGACCCAGACGCAGAGCTGCCTTGCGGCTGACCCATGCCGCCAACAAGCAGGGCTGGGCTCGGTTCGACCGCTTGAATATCGGGCCGTGCCGCCCAGCCCGCAGTCCCCGAACCCACAATGAGAGCGATCAGACCTGCGCCTCCGATCCAGCGCGTTGAGCTGACCGGTGCAGACCGTCCCAGCGCCTTGATCCGGGTCTTCAGACCATTGGCTGGCCGCCACGTACATCCAAAGGGGGCTGCGGTCCCGGTCTGTGCGCGCAGGAGAGCTGCCCCATAGAGGCGCGCCGATTGCCGCGACCGCTGCACAATCGCGGCATCGCAAGCCAATTCCTGGTCCAGCCGAAACCAGCGCAATCCGATATGAACCAGTGGATTCATCCAGCATAGCGTTTGAAGGAGGGCTGCGATCGCATTGAATTGGGCATGGCCGGCGCGCCTGTGCTCACGCTCGTGATCCAGGATGAGCGCGCGCTCCGCAGCATTGAACCGCTGTTCGAAGTCGGCTGGCACAACGATTTTGGGCTTCGCAGCTCCGACCAATCCAGCACCGACAGCGCTGGATCCAGCTCGGTAGACATCTGGACCGAGCTCCAGCGCAGGCTGCATGGGGCGCAGGCTGGCGTGGTAGCGATACTGGCGGATCGCCAGAATGAGCGCCATGATCACGACACCAGACCCCCAAAGACCCAGCCATGTTTGACCGGCAGAGACCAAGCTGTTGGAGCGAGGCAGCGCTTCGGTATCGCCTGAGCCGTGACCGGCTGCGCGGGGCTCATCACCGACCGTGGCCTGGAGTGCAGGTTCAGGCGCAGGGGGAGCGGCAGCCAGGCTGTTCTGCACCAGGCCGGTCGCGGGGGCCCATTGAATGGGACCGGGCGCAAGAACGGCGAGCCCCAGCACGACGGGCAAGGCCCAAAGGCCAAACGCCAAGCGCGGACCCAACCATAGGCGCACCGGCAGTCTCAAAAGAAACACCCCGAGCACGCCAAGCCCAACAGCCAGTTGGGCCGCGAGAATGGCCTGAATCACCTCACTGATCATCGGGCAGCTCCTCAATCAGGCGCTTGAGCGCTTTTATGTCGTCCGCGGACAGGGACTGGCGCTCGGAAAAATGGCTCACAAGCGGTGCCAGCTGTCCATCAAACAGCTGGTCGATCAATCCTTGGCTCTTCTCATGGACATAGTCCGTTCGCGCCAAGCGGGGCGTGTAGACATATTTCCGCCCGGTACGCGTCGCGCTAATCGCTTCTTTTTTTAGCAGTCGATTGAGCAAAGTCCGCACCGTCATGGCTGACCAATTATTGGCGTCGGCCACGTCGGCGATAATGTCATCGGCCGAGCGGGGGTGGTTACGCCAGAGCGCCTCCATCACCACGCTTTCTGCATCACTGATTGCCATACTTTTACACCTGTAATTTCTTTATCTATTACACGCGTAAAATTTACGGTCAAGCCGGACCGGGTATCTGTGGGGCCTCCCGTTCCGCAACCCCTTCAAGTCCAACCCAGGCCTAGGGTTTCAATTACCCCTGATGGGAGCGCCCAACACACCTGACTGTTGAGTGCGTCAATTTTCCCGGAATACTAACTCATTGAATACATTTTGGATGGAGCGGCCGCGCACAGAATGTCGCACCCTAGGGGTTTTCAAATAGAAAAATAGGACGTTTACTGAATTTACCGTATACTGAGTACGGAGAAGGGCGCTCCGTCATGAAGGACATAGATAATACTGGCAAAACGCCCGCAACTGAGAGCAATGATAACGCGCCGCCGCGCACGCAATTGCGCTCCGTGTATGCCAAGACACCCTTAACGCAGACTGTACGGGCCTATCTGTTAGAAGATGACGAGGCGAATGGCCTTGTCGCGTCAGAATTCCTCAAGGGTTATGGATTTGAGGAGGTCGTCTGGAGGCGCAGCCTTGTCCAAGCTCAGTCCGATTTAAAGGCTCTGACCGAGGGCGAGTTTGATATTGTCATCCTCGACATCATGCTGCCGGACGGCACAGCAGTCAGCCTGTTAGACCAGATCAAAGATGCCGGATGTCCCTGCCCGGTTGGGCTTTATACCGGCCAGTCCAAGCTTGAAGATCAGGCATTTTACGATCGGCATGGCTGCGACTTCATCTTCACCAAACCGCTCATGGCCGACCACTTCGTCGATACGCTGGACGCTCTGAAGAAGGCTTGAGACAGGCTTGCGCCCGATCTCAGTGTCAGCCGTCCTCGGTCTCAAACGCCCGGTCCAGTGGCCAGTCTTCATCAGCGGCACGCCAAGCGATAGAAGCGACTTTCCAATCCTCTCCCTCGCGGACGATCACAAGCGTATTCAGGCCCACCGCCATCACCCCTCCGGTCGATTGGTAGATGCCTTCATACGTGCTCAGAATGGTAGCCATACCGCCATAATGATAGGTGCGCCGATCAAGCTCGACCTCAGTAAAGCCATTCTCCACCAGATTGGGGCCCGCGCGCTCGACATAGTCCTCCGGCGAGAGGGTCACGATGCGGTTAGACCCATCCTCCTGAGGCACAACAATGGTCATGCGCGCACCATCGACAAAAAGCCCGCGAAAACGATCCCAATCGCGGGCCTCTCCAACCGGGCCGGAGATGACATCGTAAAGCGAATCCAGCGTTTCGCCGGGCGTGGATTGTTGGGCCAGAGCAGGTGCAGACACAGTGGTCAGCGCCGCAGCAGCAGTCAGCGTCATCCGGATCATTGAAATATCCTCCCCAAAAACTGGGAGAGAGTGGAGCGCGAAACCGGCAACCGATCAAATGAA
Source organism: Oceanicaulis sp. (assembly GCA_028280165.1). Lineage (GTDB taxonomy): Bacteria > Pseudomonadota > Alphaproteobacteria > Caulobacterales > Maricaulaceae > Oceanicaulis. The sequence continues at coordinate 4,810 of JANQMI010000059.1, forward strand.
GCTGTGTTAATACCGCTCAATCGCGGCTTCGATCAGCGCAAAGGCCTCGTCGCTGGCCCAGTTCGCTTCGCCCTCAAGCCGGCCGAGCTCCTCGCCATTGCGGTCATAGAGGACGGTGGTGGGAAGACCGCGGCGCGTCACATCAAATGCAATGCTCATCGAAGGGTCGAAATAGAGCGGCAGCTGGTTCAACTGGTTTTCTTCCAGGAAGCGCTCGGCATCGGCTTGCGTGCGATCCATGGAAATGGTGACGACCTCAAACGCGTCCGAACCATAGCGGGCCTGAAGCGTGTTCAGATAGGGCATTTCGATGATGCAGGGCGCGCACCAGGTCGCCCAAAAATTCACCAGGGTGATCTTGCCGCGCTTCGATGCGAGCGTTGTGGTTTCGCCATTGGCCATGCGCAGAGGCTTTAGGGGCTGGGCCGGCGGTTCATATATGGTGCGAAAATCGGCCATTTCACCCACCGCAAGCGCATCAAAGGGGCCACGCTGTGTGGTGACAAGCGCCGAACCAATGACGTACACAACGCCCAACAGACCGACGATGATCGTGGCGTAAATGGCGCGACCCAAAGTCAGGTTTGGTAGCTGCACGTCGTAGCGTCCTTTGTCTCACCGCCCCTTTGGAGCCCGAAGCCCCATGAGCGACACTTCTAACAAGCCTGCAGCCAGTGATATCTGGGGCGGGCGTTTTGATGCCGGACCGTCCGATATCATGCAGGCGATCAATGCCAGCGTGGACGTCGACCAGCGCCTGTACAACCAGGATATCGACGGATCGCTCGCCCATGCGCGGATGTTGTCTGCCTGCGGCGTAATTTCAAGCGATGACGCTGAGGCAATTTGCACCGGGCTTGAAGCGGTCCGCACCGACATCACCGGGGGCCGCTTTATCTGGAAGGCCGAGCTTGAAGACGTACACATGAATATTGAGGCGGCGCTGCGCGAGAAGATCGGCGAGCCGGCTGGTCGCCTGCACACTGCCCGCTCACGCAATGACCAGGTGGCGACCGACTTCCGGCTCTGGCTGCGCGAGGCGCTCACCGGAGCCATTGACGGCCTGACGCGCTATCAGCGCGCACTCATTGCTCAGGCTGATGTCCATGCCGACTGGGTGATGCCCGGCTTCACCCATCTTCAGACCGCCCAACCGGTGAGCCTGGGCCATCACCTGCTGTGCTGGGTGGAAGCGGCCGAACGCGATAAGGGGCGTCTGGAGGACTGCCGAAAACGCCTGAATGAAAGCCCGCTGGGGGCTGCAGCGCTGGCCGGGACCGCCTTCCCGATCGATCGCGAGCAGACCGCTCAGGCGCTTGGTTTTGACCGGCCCATGGCCAACTCCCTGGATGCAGTGAGCGCCCGCGACTTCGCGCTGGAGGCACTATCGGCGGCCGCGATCACGGCCGTGAACCTGTCGCGCTTCGCCGAAGAGATCGTCTTGTGGACCTCGCGCCGCTTCGGCTTTGCCACGCTGACTGATGCCTTCTCCACCGGCTCATCCATCATGCCGCAGAAGCGCAACCCCGATGCCGCAGAGCTGGTCCGGGCCAAGCCGGGCCGGATCGCCGGCGCGCTGCAGGGACTCATTCTGGTCTGCAAGGGATTGCCGCTGGCCTATTCCAAAGACCTACAGGAAGACAAATCGTTGGTCTTCACGGCCTTTGATGATCTGGCGCTGGCGGTATCGGCCATGGCGGGCATGGCCGCCGACCTCAGCTTTGACCGCGCCGCATTGGAAGAGGCGGCTGGCGAGGCCTATTCAGACGCCACCGATCTGGCCGACTGGCTGGTGCGCGAGCTGAACCTGCCCTTCCGTGACGCTCACCATGTGGCTGGCAGTGCGGTAAAAGCTGCTGAATCCAAGGCCATCCCGCTGGCCGAGCTGAGCCTGTCGGACTATCAAAGCCTTGAGCCGCGCATACATAACGGACTGTATGCCGTGCTATCGGCTCGCGCCTCCATGGAGAGCCGGTTAAGCTATGGTGGAACCGCGCCGGTGCGGGTCCGCGAGCAAATCGCCGCCTGGAAAGCCCGGCTGGATGGGCAATAATCGAGTGGAGTGCGCCATGCGCCGTCTGATCTGTGTTTTCTCTACCCTCGGGGCTGTGCTGGTCTTGAGCGCGTGCGGGGTCCGCGGCGATCTGGAACGCCCGCCACCGGTCTGGGGCGAAGACCTGCGCACGGAAGAAGAGCGCGAGCACGAGACCGAAGGTGATGAGCGCGAGTGATTAACGGCGTGAACAAGCGTCCGAAGACAAGTCTACGCAGTGTTGATCGCGGTGTGGCCTATCGCACCATTGCCAAACGGCTACGCTGGTTAATGGACTTTGAGCGATCCGCCGAATTCTCGATCAAGCGCTGGGAATGGGAAGGGCGCAAGCTCTATGCCTTCATGACCAAGCGCGGCCTGGAGATGGACGAGCACTACTGGCACTACATGTCTGATGTAGACATCCGCCAGCGCGAGACCGAGGCCCAGTACGCAGAAATACAGCGTGACGGGATCCAAGCCATCATAGAGGAACTCGAATCCGGCCAGTATCCGTCGGACGCCTAATCGGCTGCGATGACGAATTCGTCATGACATCTCAAGGTGTCATAAGCGCCAGCCCGCACTACACTCCTATCCATGACGCAGCGTGCGCCCCTTCTTCGAGCCCGCGCCGCGCTCCTGTGGGAGCGCGCGGCCCCTGTGCTTGCCGGACCTTTAGCGGCGCTGGGCGTGTATCTGCTGCTGGCTTTTCTTGGCATTTTTGAGCGTCTGGGCGACCCGGTTCGCCTGCTGACATTCGCAGCTCTGATGGCTGCGGCCGGCTTTGCGACACGTTATGGCCTGGCTCGCTTCAGATCGCCCACGCTGGAGGAGGCCGAACGCCGGGTGGAGGCGGATAGCGGCCTGACCGACCGCCCGTTCGAAGCGCTCCATGACGCCCCCGCGGCGGGCGATGATGCGATGTGGGACGCGCACCGCACACGTATGGAAGCGCGCCTGGCGAAGGCCCACACCCGCCGACCCATGGCAGCCTGGGCCCGGCTTGACCCCTATGGTCTGCGTTTGGTGCTCGGCGTGTTGATCGTCACCGCCGTCTTCCTCGCCGGAGAGCGCGCAGGCGAGCGCCTCGGCGACGCCTTTGCGCCCCGCCTCATGGTGGGCGGCGGCACGTCGGCTGAGATCGAGTTCTGGATCGAACCCCCCGCTTATACTGGCGCGCCGGTGGCGTATCTACGTGATCGCCGTGAGGCAGAGATGGTGGAGGGGTCGATCCTTGCCGCGCGCGTTGTGGGCTTGCGCCGCAATCCGCGCGTGACCGGGGCTGACGTTCAGATCGAAGCGCTGTCCGACGATGTCCGGCTGCTGACGATGCGGCCGCAGAGCGATGGCGACATCGTTATCCGGTCCGGCTCGCTGCGTGAGAGTTTGACCCTGACGATCCTCGACGATACCCCGCCCGTGGTCCGGCTCGCGGCCGAGCCCGAGGGCGATGCCTTGGGTCAGATGGTGCTGGACTTCGTGGCCGAGGACGATTTCGGCATCGAAGCCTATGCGCTGGAATTCGCGCCAGAGCCGGACGACGGCGCACCGAGCGAAGACAGCTTTGAAGTCCTGCCTTTATCGGGCGGCGATATCAGCCCGCCGGACGCCGACGGCATACGCACCGCCCGCATCGACCTGGCGCGGCACAGGCTGGCGGGTGAGCGGGTCGTCATCCGCATGGCCGCCCTGGATGGGGCGGGCCAGCGCGGCGTTTCCGGACCCTTAGCGCTCACCTTGCCCCAGCGCGTCTTCCTGAACCCCTTGGCTCGCTCGGTGGCCCATGAACGCAAGCAGTTCATTGGCGAAGAGCGCGCCTATGCGGCAATGCCCGCTGGCCTGTCGGCCGCCGTCGTCAGCGGATTTCTGACCGACGAGCCAGCCCGTCGCCTGGAACGGGCGCCAGCTGGGGTTCAGCGCCTGGCTCTTGCCCTGGATGCGGTCAGCGATGCGCCCCATCCCTATTTCAACGACCCGATCGTTTGGACGGGGCTGCGTGTGGCCATGCGCGAAGTCCGCCGGGCGCGCGAACTGGAAGACCTGGCCCATCTCGATGAAGACTTGTGGCAGATCGCCCTGCGCGCAGAGCTCGGAAGCCTGGCCGACGCCGAAGCGGCGTTGCGCGCCGCCGAGCAGGCTTTGATGGACGCCATGGCGCGGGGCGCGGACCCGATCGAATTGTCGGCTCTGTTTGATGCCTTTGAACAGGCTGTGGCCAACTATATGCAGGCGCTCGCCCGTGAAGCGGCCGAGGAAGGGCGTTTTGCCGAAGGCGGGGGCCAAGGCGGCGGGGGCATGAATGGTGACGCGCTCCAGGAGCTGCTCGACGCCCTGCGTGAGGCTGCGGAGCTGGGCGATACCGAAGGGTCGCGCCGTGCCTTGGCCCAGCTTTTGGAGCTCTTGCGCAATATGCAGATGACCCTGTCCCAGGGTGGCGGCGGTCAGAGCGGGGAGAGCGCCATATCCCAGGCGTTGCGCGAAGCGCTGGAGGAGCTTGGAGAAGCCCTGTCCGATCAGCGCGAAGCCATGAATGAGACTTTTGAGGAGGCTGAGCGGCAGTCTGAGGCCCAGCGCGGCCAGCCCGGCCATCAGACCGGTGATGGCCTGCCCGCCCCGGGTGAAGACCCCGGACAAGGCTTTGGTGAGCCCTTCGGCGAACCCGGTGATGATGGTCAGCCGGGCGGGCCTGGCGACGAAGACGGTGAAGCCGGCGGTGCCAGCCTGGATGCGCTAGCCGACCGCCAGGCGGAGATTGCTGCGGCGATTCCTGGGATTGCGAGCCGGCTGCCGGATGCAGGCCCGTCGTCTGATGCCGCCCGAGGCGCGTTGAGCGATGCCGAAGACGCCATGGGTGACGCCGCCAGAGCCCTGGAACAGGGCGATGCCGATGCCGCTTTGCTGGCTCAGGACGCGGCGATCAGTGCCCTGCGCGAAGCCGCCCAGGCCGCCGCCCAGGCGATGGAGGCCGAAGGCGACAATGGCCAGGACGGCACCGATCCCCTCGGTCGAGGCGCCGGAAATGGAGCCGGTCCGGGCAGCGAGATCGGAGTCCCCAGCGAAGCCGATCGCCAGCGCGCCCGGGACATTCTGGAAGAGCTGCGCCGCCGGGCGGCCGAACGCGGGCGCCCGCAGGAAGAGCTGGACTATATCGACCGGCTGCTGGAGCGGTTCTAGAAGACTCTTACCACCCTCGCGTTTTGTCTCTTACGACTATTACCACCGCCGGTCTGCGGGCGCTTCGGGTCTGTAAGGTGATGGACGAGGTCAAAGAGCGCCTGGTGAGTTTAGCG
>JANQMI010000096.1 GCA_028280165.1 Oceanicaulis sp.
ACGAGGCCTGTGCGGTCGAGGGGGATCTGGTCTTTAGCGCCGTGATTGCAGCGCTGGAGGATGGCGGCCTGACCTGGAGCCGCTTCTACGACACTCAACCGGACCATCGCCTGCGCGTGCAAATCCGAATCTTTGACACCGGCCAAAATGCGGTGTGCAGCGGTTATCTGTTCGCGGCGTTCGAGCAGGCAGCGGATATCGCGCTCAGCTTTTCAGACACCCGCCATCAGGACTTTGTCACCTTGATTCAGTATGATGGCGCACTCGTCTTCGCTGACACAACCGAGGCCAGCCTGACAGAACGCGTGGCGGACCAGGTTTACAACACGCTTCGCCATGCGGTGGACCTGGCGCGATCTGAAGATCCAGGTCATGGCGAATAGACATGTCAGAAGGCCTTAGCGATCAGGTCTCTTCCGTTGCGCCTCAGCGTGGGCCGGTCTTCTGTGGCCGGCCGAGGAGTGTTTCGACACATTGAGCCGCCCAGCGATCAGGATCTTCGAACGGTGTGTCAGTGAGCCCAAGGCGGGCCCGGATAAAGCGCAGCCCTTCCCACATGCTGATCAGATTGTCAGCGAGATCCTCTGCTGGGACCTCTGACGTCAGATAGCCTTCGGTTTTGGCATGCTCCAGCAGGGCCGTGATGTCGCGGTGACCGCGCCCGTAGGCATTGTCGTAAAACAGCCGGATCAGCTCGGGATTGGCGCGCGCCTCTTCATGGAGCGTGCGGTCCATATTCAGGCAGAAGGGTTGGTTCAGAAGCCGCAGCAGGTTCTGGCCATAGCCCGTCAGGGTGTTCCAGAAGGCCGCTTCGCTTGCCGGCTGGGTGTCGATATCCAGCTGATACATATCGCCTTCGTCGACCAGTACCGCCTGAAGGACGCCGTTCATATCACCGAAATACTTATAGAGGCTGGTCTTTGAGACCCGGGCCTCGCGGCACAGCAAATCGCCGGAGACAGCCGAAAACCCCCGCTCCATGAAAAGCTTGCGCGCCGCCACGATGACGCGCTCTTCGCTCAGGCTTTTCGGAGCTTTGGTGGGTTTGGAAGCCGTCTCTGTCATGGGTTCAATATTGGGGTCTTCGAAAAAAAACGCCATAGCGGGCTTGCCTCCTTCCTCATCCCTGCTAGATACGCACCCGTATCAATGATACGAAATAGTATCAATAGTACGAAATCGTACATTCTGACGCACGGAGCTGAGCATGATGGACAAGGGCGCGCGCGATGCGATGGGTCGCGCAACGGCGGAATGGAGCCTGAAGTGGCGTTGGGTGTTGATCCCACTCACGGTCTTGCTCGTAATCGCAATCTCTTATGGGGCCTCTACGCTGCGCTTTGCCGGCGACTACCGGGTCTTTTTTGGACCGGACAATCCGGACTTCATCGCCAACGAGCAGGCACAAGGCACATTTGGCAAGCCGGACAATGTCGCCTTCGTCGTGATCCCCGACAGCGGGACTATCTATAGCGATGAGACATTGCGGGCGGTGCACAGGCTGACCAGCCTGTCGTGGACCTTACCCTATGTGTCGCGTGTCGACAGCTTGACCAATTTCCAGAACACAACCGGCAGCGAAAACGATCTCGTGGTCGAAGACTTGTTGTGGAGCACCGATGAGCTGTCCCCACAGCGTATCGCCTATATCGAACAGGTGGCGACGACCGAACCGCTCCTGAACGGCTTTGTCGTTTCAAGAGACGGCGAAGCGACGATCGTAAACGCTGTGGTTCAATTACCCAGCGACGTGCAGACCGCGGCCTCCACCGTCGCCATTGAGGCGCGGGCGGTCCGCGATGAAATCGCTGAGGCCTTCCCGGGTCACCAGATCCACATTACCGGGGTTGCGAGCTTAAGCGCGGCCTTTGAGGAAGCTGGCGTGCGGGACAGCTCCACGCTGATCCCGCTGGTCTATGCTTTTATCCTGGTGGTGATGTTTCTAGCGCTGCGCTCGGTCAGCGCGGTGTTCGCCAGCCTGTCGGTGATCGCCCTGTCCACGCTTGTGGGGGTTGGGATTGGCGGCTGGAGCGGTGTGGAACTGACGCCGATTTCGCTGTCCGCGCCCACCATCATCCTCACCATCGCGGTGGCCGATGCGATCCACCTGATCTCAGGCATTCGAACCAAGATGCGCGATGGCCTGGACAAGCGCGCCGCCATCATCGCGTCGACGGGTCTGAACTTCACCCCAATCATGATCACCTCGGTGACCACGATTGTCGGCTTCATGACCCTGAATTTCTCCGACAGCCCGCCCTTTCACCATCTGGGGAATATGTCCGCAGCGGGCATTCTCGCGGCCTGGATCTTGTCGGTGACATTCCTGCCGGCCTTGCTGTCGGTCCTGCCCCTGAAATTCAGGGCGGCCAAGGACGGCGCGGATCGTGTTGAGCTCACCGATCGCGTCGCTGAGCTGGTGATCAGACGTCCGCGCGAAATTCTGGCCGGCACGCTGGTCTTCTGTCTGGCGGCCACAGCCATGATCCCGACCATGACGCTGAACGATCAGTGGTCGGGCTATTTCGACGAGAGCCTGGAATTTCGCCAGGCCATTGATGCGGCCGATCCCTATTTCGGCTCTGACCAGGTCGAATTCGTGCTGGACCCTGGCGAGCCGGGTGCGGTGGTCAATCCAGACTTCCTGCGCACGGTTAATGATTTCGCCCAATGGCTTCGAACCCGGGACGGCGAAGTGGCCCATGTGTTTGCGCTGTCGGACATCATGAAGCGGGTAAACCGCAATCTGAACGCCGACGATCCAGCCTTTTACCAGATCCCCGACGACCAGACGCTGGCGAGCCAATATCTGCTGGTCTACGAGCTGTCTTTGCCGCGTGGCCTCGATCTCAATGACCGTGTCGATATCGACCGCCAATCGACGCGCGTGACCGCGTCCATGCGCGATATCTCGACCGAGGAGACGAAAGCCTTCCTGACGGATGCCCAGGCCTGGTGGGCGGACAATGGCAATGGCTTCGGCTTTACCGCCACCGGTTCGAAAGTGCTCTTTTCCTTCGTGGCCGAGCGCAATATCGAAGCGATGTTTGAAGGGGCCGCTTATCTGATCCTCGCGATCTTTATCATCCTGGCGGTGTCCTTCCGCTCGGCCGTGCTGGGTGCGATCTCGATCCTGCCCAATGCGCTTCCGATCCTGACGACATTTGGCATCTGGGCGCTCCTGGTGGGTACGGTCGGATTTTCGGTGGCGGCGGTGGGCGCTGTGGCGGTGGGCCTGGTTGTCGACTTCACCGTGCACTTCCTGTCGAAATACCTGCGCGCGCGTCGCCAGGAGGGGCAGTCGATCGAGGACTCGGTGCGCTATGCCTTCCGTACCGCTGGCGCGGCGATCTTTGTCACCACGGTGATCCTGGCTGCCGGCTTTGCGGTCTTGGTGACCTCCTCCTTCAAGCTGAATGCGGATCTGGGACTCTTGACGGCGCTGGCGGTGATCTTCGCCATGCTGATCAACTTCCTCCTGCTGCCCAGCCTGTTCCTGGTCTTCGGAATGCGAGGCCGCAAGGCCGAACCGGCTGTGCCGGATGCCCAGTCGGCCTAACCCCACTTCCCTTCAATCCAATCAGAACGGAGAGACATGATGTCCTTGTTCAAAGCGAGTTTTGCGGGCGCATTGGCCCTGACCCTGACAGCGGCTGTCTTGGCCCAGACCCCTGAAGAGCGCGGTTTTGCCATCGCCGAACGCAATGATGTGTCCGATGCCGGTTTCGGCACTTCCAGCGTTGAGCTGACCATGACCCTGGCCGATCCCAGTGGCCGGACCACTACGCGCGAGTTGCGCATCGACACGCTGGAGAAGGAAGGTGAGGGCAATGGCGACCGCACGGTGACCGTCTTCTATTCGCCGCGGGATGTGGAAGGCACCGCGCTTTTGACCCACTCGCGGGTCATCGAAAGCGATGACCAATGGCTCTTCCTGCCCGCGCTCAATCGCACGCGGCGGATTTCCTCAGCCAACAAGTCCGGGCCCTTTGTGGGTTCGGAGTTCGCCTTCGAAGACATCGCCGGCGCTGAGCTGGGCAAGTATGAGTACACCTATCTGGAGACCCGCGAAGTCGATGGAATGCAGATGGATGTCGTGGAGTGCGTGCCGGCCTATGAGCGGTCGGGCTATTCGTCGATCAATTGCTTCTTCGACACCGAGGTGTTCCAGGCCCGCCGCTTTGAGTTTTTCGATCAAGGCGGTCAGCACCTGAAAACCCTCGTGCTGGAGGACTATCGCGAATATGAGGGCGGCTATTGGCGCCCGCATCGTCAGACCATGACCAACCATATCACCGGCAAGGAAACCGTGCTGGAGTTTGGCGAATGGGCGTTTGGCGTTGATCTGGATGCCCGCGACTTTGAGCCTGAAGCGCTGGAGCGTCTGTAGGTCAATGCGGCGTCTTTCTGTCATGCTGGTCGGAGCGGTGCTTGTGGGTGCCGCTCCCGCCTTCGCGCAAAACGTTGATCTGCGACCGGAAGTTGGGGTCGAACTGCGCAGCTTTGCCAGTGATCCCCAATTTACGGATCAGTTCGAGACGTTTCAGGGCTCGCTCATCCTGACCGGTGAAGCGCGCTGGCGCAGCCGGGACCGCGATACGCGCATTGTGTTTGAGCCCTTCGTCCGCCTGGACTCCCAGGATGAAGAGCGAAGCTATTTCGATATCCGCGAAGCCAGCGTCAGCCACGAAATTAACCGGGATTGGGATATTCTGTTTGGCGTTTCGGAGGTCTTCTGGGGACGCACCGAAAGCCGTAATGTCGTCGACGTCATCAATCAGATTGATGCAGTGGAAGACGTCGACGAAGGCGAGAAGCTTGGCCAGCCCATGGTCCGTATCTCCCGACGCGGCGATATCGGCACGATCGAAGCCTTCTATCTACCCTATTTCCGCGAGCGCCAGTTTCCGGGCTCAGAGGGGCGTCTTCGGACTCAACCGGTCGTCGATGCCGATGCGGCGCGCTACGGCCGCGCCAATGAGGCATGGGCTGGCGATATCGCGCTTCGCTACACCCATCGCTTCGGCGGGATTGATCTGGGGCTGCATGCCTTTCACGGGACCAGCCGCAATCCGCGGCTCGACTTCAATCCCGCGACCGGTCGGCTGGAGCCCTTTTATCCGGAGCTGAACCAGGCGGGTGTCGATGTCCAATGGACGAATGAAGCCTGGCTTTTGAAGGGTGAGTTCGTCGTAGCGGAAATGCTCGGCGAGCGTTTCATCAGCGCTGTGGCGGGGTTTGAATATACCTTTTTTGACATCTCTGGTTCGGGCGTCGATGTCGGCCTGATCGGGGAGTATCTCTACGATGACCGCGACCAGGGTTTGCTCCCCGCAACCTTGTTCGAGAACGATGTTTTCGTGGGCACGCGACTGGTCCTGAACGACGTGCAGGATACCGAATTTCTGGCCGGCGCGATCATCGATGACCAAAACGGTGGAGCCTTTATCTCAGCGGAATTCCAGCGCCGCATTGGTGACACCGTTCTGCTGGAAATCGAGGCGCGGGCCTTTGAAGCGTCCGATGACCTCTTCATCGGCGCGCTGGACCGGGACGATCATCTGACTGTGCGGCTGACACGGTATTTCTAGAACGAGCGCGGCACGCGGCACCCAATTAGATCGCATGCCCGGGGATTGGGCAGTCTTTACAGGTGGGAACCGAGCACAAACGGCAGATGCGGTGCTTGTCCATCTCTGTCTCCGGCAGGGTGGACAGCACCTTGGCAAGCAGCTCGCCAAGGGTTTCGCGCTCATTATCGCTCAACGCGGACAGCGAGGCGTCTAGTGTATCCAGGCGGTCCGCCATCAGCTTGGCTCTGAGCTTCTTGCCTGTGTCGGTGAGGTGCAGGGCGACCGCGCGCCCATCCTTGGCCTTGCGGCGCTCGACCAGGCCCTCACGGGCCAGTCGGTCAACCAATCGCACCGTTCCGGGGTGGGACCGGTCGATGACCTGGCGCAGGATTTCCACGGACAGGCCAGGCGCATAACCCAGGACAATGATCGCTGCGGCGGTCTCACCGCCCTGTGCGAGCGACTGAGCCATCGCCGCCCTGATCTGATCGGTCAGCGCGAGCGCCACGGCGCCTAAGAGATTTGTCGTTCGATCCATGCCTGACATGTATGCGCAACGCATAAAAATGACAAATTGCCGATTGATCTCTTTATATGCATGCGGCATACATATTTTGAAAGCCGTCGTTTGCGTGTGGGCTTCAGGTGAAATCAGCGTTTGAGAGGGGGTGCAATGAAAAGGGCAGATCGCAGGCAGGTACTGCTGGGTGCAGGAGCGGTCAGCACGTCAGTGCTGGCAGGAACGGCGTCGTCGCAGGCTGCGGATCAAACCGCGCGTCAAGCTGGCGCTGGGCCACAGATCAGCGAAGACGGCTGGGATGCTGACAGCCCGCCCGGCCTGGACTTTCTGTTTGAAGCGCGTGTGAAACTGCACCTGCCGGCCACAAGCGTCGGGCAGACTCCAGGCGGAAACCGCGTCATCTTTTTCGTTAAGGAGGGCATATTCGAGGGGCCGCTCCTGCGCGGACGCGTCGTGCCGAATTCAGGGGCAGACTGGATAACGATCCGCCCGGATGGAAGCGGGATTCTGGACGTCCGCTTCTGCCTTGAGACCCATGACAATGCCTTGCTCTATCTTCACTGGCACGGCCGATACTGGGCTCCGGCTGAACATGCGGCCTATGCGCTGGATGTTGAGAAGCCAGATGATCCGGCGGGCGCTTGGCGCTATTATTTCCGGACGGCTCCGCAATTCGAGACCAGCGACCCCCGGTATGCCTGGCTGAATAATATCGTTGCGGTGTCGAAGTCGAGAACGGGAGATGGCGGGCCGATTCATCGCGTATTCGCCGTGTTGTGAGGCGGTGTGGCGCGCCATGAAGGGAATGCTACAAACGCGCAGCGCCAACATTCGAACACGCTTAGCGACGGTTTCGAGCGGTCGATGACGGCTGAGGGGGCCAACGTCGCGCCCGAGGGAACGGATGTGAGTGAGGATCAGGAAAGAATGGCGCGCCTCAGGTGCGCCACATCGAACCCTACGGGTTCGCAAGGCGAACAGCCGCCCGCAGCGTCAGCGAGGAGCGAAAGTTCGGACGAAGTTGAGCATTATAAAAGATGGCGCACTACACCGTGTTTGAAACAGCGTTGGGTTCCTTCGGGATTGCTTGGACCGACCAGGGCGTTAAGGCGACCAATCTGCCCGAGGCCACCGGGCAGGCGACGGCGAACCGCCTGGCGCAACGCGCGCAGGCTGATACTGGCGAGCCACCTCAAGACATCAAACGCGCCATGGCTGCGATTTCCGATTTGCTCGACGGCAAGGACGCGGATCTGTCTTTCATTGTGTGTGACGACGCAGAATTGACAGCGCTAGAACGCCGCATTCATGCGCTCGCCCGCGCCATCCCGATCGGTCAGACCCGCACTTATGGCGATATCGCCACTGAGCTTGGCGACAAACAGCTTTCGCGTGTCGTTGGGCGTGCCATGGGATCAAACCCGTATCCGGTCATCGTGCCGTGCCACCGTGTGATGGGCGCTGATGGCAAGCTGACCGGTTTTTCCGCCCATGGCGGCGTGAAGACCAAGCTCAGACTTCTGGAGATTGAGAAAGCTTCAATGGGGCAGGAGGGCGGGCTGTTCGACCATCTTCCTCTCGCGGCGAAGCCGGACGGCTAAACCCTGGTCTGGGTGTCATTCAACGACGCGTGTGACGACCCATTTATGCTTTCCGATCTGGTGTGTGCGCGCGAAGCCATGGCGTTCAAACATCGACAAAGCCCCGTTGAACAGAAAGGCCGACGATGCCTTTCGGCCCTCGGTGTTTTCGGGGAAGGCTTCGACAAGTCCGCCGCCCAGCGCGCGGATTTGATCCAGCGCCCCCTGCAGTGCTGCTGAACCGACACCCGCCCCGCGATGGCCTTTGCCGGAGAAGAAGCAGGTGATCCGCCAGTCTGCGGGCGCGGGCTGGGCCTTGTGATAGGCGCGCTGGTTATGGATGCGGGGCAGGTCCTGGGGCGACCCGAACTGGCACCATCCCACGCACTCGTCACCGCTATACACCAGGGCGGCGTGGGCGCGGCCGTCCTGAACGAGGCAGGCTTTGGCCTGGCGGCGCGCGGCTGGCGTGTCGTCCGCGCTGGCGTCTTGGCCGTGATACCACATGCACCAACACCCGCCCCAAACGCCGTTATGGGCCTGCGCCAGGCGTTCGAAGTCCGGCCAGGTCGTCTGATCAAGCGGCTTGGTGACATACATGGCGGTTCGACCCGGAGATTTCTGCGCACGACCGGACGATCGCGGCCCCGGCTGGAGTCAAATATATGCGTCGCGCATATAAATATGTCAATGCAGAGGGTGTCCGCACGGTGGCAGCAAACGCTCTGCGTCAATATTTGGCCGGCGCAAAGCCGCTGGCTGTGCGGATATGTGTGTCTGCGCCGTCTACCCGGTCTGTGTTGTGACAGCTGACCAAACGAAAGCCCTGGCCGGGCGCGCGAACGGCGACCATGGAGATGACGGCCGTGCGTGTGTCTGTGGCCTGGCCATCAAGGCTGGTTTGACCCTCCAGCGTTGAAACCGAATGGATAACGTGGATGTCCGGTGTCAGCGCGCGCACTTTCAGCGTCTGAATGGCGATGACGGAGTGCTGGAAGATTTTCCGGAAACCGTAATCATGCGCTTTGCGGATTTGTCTTCGGCTGGTCCACCAGAACCCAACCACATTGACGAAATCGGCATCCTCCACAAAGAGCGCGCCGATGGCGTCTGCATCGCCCGCATTCCAGGCGGCAAAGAAAGCGCGGGCCACGGCTTCGCCGCTCTGATAATCGCTCATGCTGTGTCCTCCGGTGGGTTGGGTCCGCGTGTCAGTGTCCAGAACCGATGGTGCAGGAAAGCTGCGGCGGCGAAAATGCCCAGGCCCTATCCGATCCAGACACCGCTGGGCCCAAAGCCCAGTCCGAAGCCGAGCCCATAAGCGGCTGGCAAGGCGAACAGCCAGTAGGCCACCAGTGAGACCATCGCCGGAACGCGCACATCCAGCATGCCCCGCAGCGCGCCGACACAGGTGGATTGCAGGCCATCGGCGACCTGCATAAACGCCGTTGCCAGGAAAAGGCTGACTGCAATCGCAATGACATCGGGATCATCAGACAGCGCCGCGGCCATGTCGCCGCGCGCCACCAGCAGGACACAGGCGATTGTGCCGAGCCAGCCTACGAGCGTAACGGTCGCCGCGATGGAGATGGGCCGCAGACGGTCGGCCTGCTTGGCACCGAGAGCCTGTCCGATCCGCACGCTCACCGCCGACGCCATTCCGATGGGCAGCATGTATAAGATGGCCGCGATGGAATGGACCACCTGATTGGCGGCCAGTGCGGCGGGGCCAAAAAAGCCCAGCATCAGACCCGCCAGGGCATAGGATGCGCCTTCACCCGCATAGGAGATCGATACCGGCGCGCCGTCCACAACGGTGCGCCAGAGGGTGCGTAGGCGGATAGCGGCCTTTTGTCGAAAGCCCTTCAGGCCGGGGGCTGTGCGCCAGATCACCCACACGATGGCCAAAGCCAATAGATTTGCCAGGAGGCTCGCCAGGCCAGCCCCCAGCAGTCCAAAGCCGCCCCAGGTCCCAAGCCCGCCGATCAAGACATGGTTCATTGGGATGTTTGCCAGCACCGCGCCGAAGGAGATCGTCGTGGCCGTCCAGGGGCGTTCCACCGCATTCAGAAAGCCGCGAAACACGCTCAGAAGTGCGTAGACGATCAGCACACCGCTTTTGGCCAGCCAGTAGGGCCGCAGAGCGGTCATGACCGCATCTGGCTGGTTCAGAACCGACAGGGCTGGAAACCCCAGCGCCATGATCGCCACCGCGACCGCCCCTACGCCCAGAGCGGTGACCAGGCCGTTGGAGAGCGCGGTGGACACGCCCGCTTCGTCGCCCGCGCCTTTGGCCTGCGCGATTTTGATGCTGACGATCGACAACAGGCCGAACACCGCGGAGTAAAAGATGATCAGCACGCTGGTCGTGATGCCAGCTGCGGCCATGGCCTCGGTACCCAAAGGCGCGATCATGATGGTATCGATCACACCAATAAGGGTGGACGAGGCCAGGCCAACAATGATCGGCACCGCCAATGACAAGACGCGCGGGACCTCTCCGACGCTTGATGTCAGCAGGCTCACCTGGGGTGGCTTTGGACGGGTGGGACGCGCGCGCATGGCAAGGCTAGCGCTGTCCCCACCCGGTCTTGAGCAGGAAGGCTTCAAGCGAGAGGGCATCCGGGTACCAACGCCGCAGATAGACCGGGTCGCCGTCCATGCCGAAGACATCGAAGGCGCGATACATGTCGGTCAGCTCCTCGCCTTGTGCCGCCAGGCAGTCTTCCCAGCTCATCGGTACGTAGCGGACAGGCTTGCCCAGGACACGGCTGAACGTCATCGCGATCTGAAGCGGGGTGGACACCTCTCCTGCAAGCGGTGCGATCCGGCCGGCCCACATCTGTGGCTGTTCCAGGGCGATGACGGCCATGGCGGCGATATCGGACACGGCCACCTGGCGGTAGGGCGTATCGGCGCGCAAGGGCAGTGAGATTATCCGGTCATTGACGATCCGCTCGCGCTCCCAGCCCCAATTATCCATGAAGGCGGCCGGGCGAAAGATGGTGAAGGCCTTGCCGAGCTGGCGCACGGCCTGTTCCACCTGCCATTTGCTATCCAGGTGCGCCACGCCGGTATTGCGGTCCAGGGTCGAGGCCCCGCTATAGATGACATGCTCAACGTTTGATCGGCCAATCGCAGCGGTGAAGTTCAGGCCCATCTCGACCTCAGCCTCGACGCCCGCTTCAAGAAAGTCCTGAACCGAGAAGACCGCACCGGCGTCCTCGAAAACATCGGTCAGCGTTTCAGGGCGCATAAGATCGGCTTCAACGATCTGTGCCCCCGCGGCCGCCAGCTCGACGGCCGCCGGTTTATCCGCCTTGCGGGTCAAGGCGCGGACTTTGTGGCCACGCGCTAGTAGGCGACGTGCGACGGCCCCGCCTTGGCTACCGGTCGCTCCGGCAACAATAACGGCTTTGTCGGTATAGGTGTGATGGGTCATGCAAAGCTCCAGAACTGCGTGTGGAGCTGTGATATGACTGCTGTATCAGTATGCAAAACCCATCGAAAAGCGCACTGAATGCGCATTCATGCGACATGAAAAACTGGAATGAGATTCAAACCGCGGCGGAGCTCGCCCGCACCGGGACGGTGTCCGCCGCGGCTGCGGTGTTGGGCCTGCACCGGGCCACCGTGACCCGGCATGTGGATCATCTCGAACGTGAACTGGGCGCAAAGCTGTTTCAACGCCATGCCCGCGGGCTTCACGCCCACCGAGCTGGGCCTGGAGCTGTTGCGCATCGCCGATGCTACGCACGGTCAATTCGGGGAGCTGAAACGCCTGGCCAACACAGGCGACACAACGCTGGCTGGGCACCTCAAAATCACCTCAGTGGATGTCCTCACCCCGGTCGTGATGCCCCTGATAGCGGCCTTCCAGGACGCCTACCCAAAGGTCCAATGCCGCTTCTTCCCGACCGACCAGGTCTTCAAGCTTGAATATGGCGAGGCCGATATCGCGTTTCGCATTGGACCCAAGCCGAGCGCGCCGGACAATGTCGTCATCAAGCTGGCGTCCATGCAGATGGGGCTGTTTGTCGCGAAATCCTATGTGGAGGACCACGGCCTGCCCCAGAAGGGCGATCTTCTAAAGCGTCATCGCTTCGTCGGGCCGGAGGACAGCACACCTTCTGCGCCCTTTGTCGACTGGCTTAGAGCCCATGTGCCGAGCAGCCAGCTGGCGCTCACAAGCCCGTCCATCGCCACGCTGTTGGCCGCCGTTGACCAGGGCATCGGGATTGGCTTTCTGCCCAAACAGCGGGCCAGGCAAAACCCCAATCTCATTGAGCTGCCCGATGTTGAGGCCGAGCTGGCCGAGCCCATTTGGATGGTCACCCATGTGGACCTGCACCGCTCCGCAAAGGTGCAAGCCTTTGTCGCTTCGGCCCGTCAGTCTGCGCCCCAGTCAGACTAGCTATATTACAAATTGGTAATCTTGTTGGGGTCGTGCGCAGCTGAAGCGTCCTGCTTTCCCGGATAGTCTACCGTCTGCGCCATGGCGCAGCGTCGTATGCCGCTTGACCGTGTTAAAAAGGGTCAAAGCGAAACCGAACAAGAAGGGGCGCGAGATTAGCGAGCCAGCTGACAGGTCTGCGCCGAGCCTGGCGATCACCAGCGACGATGCTGAAACGCTGCGCGCTCGGCTGTCGGACCGCTATCGCGCGCCGCTCGCTGCGTTTTTCGTGCGCCGGATCGGCGATCCCGCTGAAGCCGAAGACCTGGCCCAGGACGTGTTGTTGCGGGTCATTGACCGGGTGGATTTGGCGACGTTGGAGCGCCCTGACGGATATCTGTTCCAGACCGCCGCGAATATGCTGACCGATCGCGCCCGCCGCCTGCAGACGCGCGCCGTCGCACAGCCAGACGTAGAAGCACTGCATCTAAACGTTGAGGTCTTGACGCCTGAGCGCGTTTTACAGGGAAAGCAGGATCTTCAGAGCGTGATGGCCGCGCTGGATGAATTGCCAGACCCCACGCGTGACATGTTCATCTTGCATCGCTTTGAAGGCTTGAAATACCAGGAGATCGCCGATCAATACGGGGTTAGCCGCAGCGCGGTGGAAAAGCGGCTCAGTAAGGCGCTCGCCCACTTAACGACGTGTTTGATGACGGATGGAAAACGAGGCAAGACGTGAGCGCGCAGAGCCCCCAATCGGCCAGTGAGGCCCCCGTCACGCGGCACGAAGCCGCCTCGCGCTGGTTCATGAAGCTGCGCACCGGCGAGATCGAGGCGGATGATGCGGCTTATCGCGCCTGGCTTCAGGCCGACCCCGCCCATGCCGAAGCCTTGATCGCCGTGCAATCAAGCTGGGCGGCGCTGGGCGAGCATGCCAGCGCCCCGGAAATGGTTGCCGCGCGCCGCGATGCCTTGGCCCGCTCCACCCGCGCTGCGGCGTCGCGATGGCGTATCGGCACGTCCGTTACCGTGCCGCGCCTGGCCTGGGCGAGCGCGGTCGCGGCCGGGCTGGTCATCCTGCTGGGGGTTCCGGCCTTGCTTATGGGCCCGCTAGCGCCTGACGAGACCGCGCTGGAGCGTATCGCCGAACCGCAGCTGTTTGAGACGCAGATCGCTGAAACGCGCGTCGTCACCCTGGCGGATAATTCGCGCATCTCGCTGGACGCAGCGACCCGATTGACGGCGGATTACACGGCGGCCGCCCGCCGGATCGAGCTGTTGCAGGGCCAGGCCCATTTTGATGTGGCCCATGATCCGCTGCGACCCTTCACGGTTCGCGCGGGCGATCAGAGTGTGGTGGCCACCGGCACGGCGTTTAATGTTGAGATCGTCGATGGCGAGGTGGTGGTCACCCTGCTCGAAGGCGAGGTGGTGGTCACTGACGTCCAACCGGCCTTGCCAGAGCGCCCATCGGGGTCCGACGGGCTGGATCCAAGCGCGACGCCAGAGCCCACGCCGCCCGAGCCCCAGGTGCTGCGTCCAGGCCAGCAATTGGTGGCATCCGCAGCGTCGCCGGCGCGCATTCGCGACGACGCCAACCTGCATAAGACCACCGCCTGGCGGCGCGGCGATGTGATGTTTGAAGATGACCCCCTGTCCATCGCGGTGGCGCGCATGAACCGCTATTCGCGCATCGAGCTCCAGGTCATGGACGACGCGCTCGACGCCCTGCGGGTCAGCGGCGTATTTGACGCCGGCGATACCGATGCCTTTGTCGAGGCGGTGGAGGCCTATTTCCCCGTCGACGCGCGCCGCATGAGTGCGGACCGGATCGAGCTGCACGCCCGTCCCTAGCGCTTGAAGGGTGCGTGTACGGATATTCTAAGAGCGGCTCAAGCATCTGTAAAATATCGCAATTTACGCAGCATTGTCGCATTTTATTTAAAAAATTTGGGTCTGAGTTGAGGACGTGGCGGCGTCATCCGTTCTGCTTCTCATAAGGTGCCTGAAGGGTTGGGTGCCACCCGCACAATGCGTGCGAAAAGAAGATATGGGGACCAAATTATGCGCTCACCGAATGCGATCCTGCGCTCGACCAAATCGAAATGCCTGGCCGGTGTCGGGGCTGCGGCCCTGATCGCCGCCAGCTTTGCCATACCCGCCCAGGCCCAAGCCAATGACCAGTCCTTTGTCTTCGATTTGCCGGCGCAAAGCCTGGACGCGTCCTTGCGCGAATTTGGCGTGGTGGCCGACCGCCAGGTGATGTTCACCGCTGCCCTGGTCGCTGATCAAACGGCTGACGCGCTCAGCGGTGACATGACCGCCCTGGCCGCGCTCGAAACCCTCCTCGCCGACTCCGGCCTGACCTATCAGCTGACC